>CAISPD010000049.1 GCA_903887275.1 uncultured Mucilaginibacter sp. | reverse complement strand
ATAAAATATCTTTTAATCGTGGTATAGCTGTTTTGGGTAATAAGGTTGGCAGTTGCATTGCGGCTAAAGCCAACATTTTGGTTGAGTAAGTCATTCGCCCAAAGCTCAAGTTTCAGGTTATCCGTTTTGCCGAAAGTTCGGATAAGGAACAAATTGACAATGGTTTTATTGAAATCCTGTTGGAACGATTGGGTTTTTCCCTGGAATTGGTAATTACTATAACTTCCTACCCTGAATTTTGCCGGAAGGTAAAGAGTTAGGTCGAGGTTACCGCGTGCACCCCAGCCGTTATTATTTATGTTAGGGTTTAACGACGAATTACTGATAGTATAGGTTGGCCCGCCTGAAAGGTTAAACTCGATCGATTTTTCTTTATAACGCGAAAAATTTAAACCGGGGCTAAGGGTGTAGCTTTTGGTTAAGTTTAACACGTTATTGGAATAATTATTATAAGTATTGCCGTTAAGATCAAGATTCAAACCGGTACTAAACTCCAATTTTGGTATTTTTCGATTGTACCCACCATAAAGAAAAAAGCTGGAATTCTGATGACCGGGGAGATTGAAGTACTGACTAACACTTGCGCCCGTTTTGGTATCATAATTAATGTGGCCGATAATAGGGTCAGTAGTAAATGAATAATTTCCACCCATGTAAACAGATTGGTCGCTAACTACTTTATACGACCGGTAATTAAAATTAAAGCTGTGAGTAAATGAAGGATTTAGCAAAGGATTACCCAATACAATGTTCAGCGGATCGTTATTTACACGTAAAGGTTGTATTTCGTCGAGTGTTGGCTGGGTGGTGCTGCCGTTATATTCCAGGCTGAACGATTGGAATTGCGAAAACCGGTGCTCGTACCTGGCCTGAGGCATCCAGTTAATAAAACTCCTGTTCAACACATCGTTACTGATTTGGTTAACTTCATGGAAATGTACATCGGCAACTTTGGTGCCGAAGTTGAAAATAGTCTTGCCTTTTTTGTAGTTGAATATGGCGCCAGCCTGGTCTGAGATCTGGTTTAATCTAAAATCGCTGCTTAGGGCATTGTCAAAAACATTATATATTCCAGGTGATGATGGCGTATAAGTACGCCGGTCGGCAACACTATTACTATATCCAAAACCATAATTAAAAAGTACCGAAACTGTTTTTGAAACAGGTTCTGAATAGGTAAGATTGGTGTTGAGGGTTTGTGTTTGCAGGTTGTTCTTCTTCGCTTCATCAATGATTTTAATACTATCTGGTGTAGCATGGCCATTAATATAGCTAACAACTGAACCTAATGAACCATTTGCCTTGCTTTGGCTGTAAGCTTCGCTGACAAGAAACGACAACGTACGACCGGGTTTCCTGAACTTTTTAGTGTAGAATGCACTGGCGTTAAATGAGTTTTGATCGACAGTATTATTGATGTTTCGGGTACTTTTATTTACCTGTAAATCGTTGCGATATTCATCTGAGGAATATTTTTGAAGGGTTGTACTATGTTTTTGGGTGCCGTCAATTGTTATTTTCAGGTTCGAAGACGTGTCGATCTTTAGTTGATAAACCATGCTTGCTTTTTGCCTGAACATGAAATTATGGTAGGTTTGGTTTGATGTGGTATTGAAGACCGTGTCTTTAATGTTGTTCTGTGTCAGGTCCTGCTGGGTGCCATCAACCTGTAGCGACCCTACTTTGTAATTAGCATTAATGGATTCTTTGTCGCCATTCCATTTTGTATCATAATGAACACCTGCTGTACGTGCTAAAGGTAAGCCCTGGCCGCTATACTGTCCACCAAATGAATCCAGGTCATCTCCGCCATTACCCCCAAAATAAACAAAACCCTCACCAAATTGCATCTCGTCACCCGATCCGTATTTTTGATTGTCCTCCCAACCCAGGCCAACTTTGCCATTGGTGCCGAGAGTGCCATAAACCGAGAATTTTTGTTTAGCTTTAAATGCATTGAAGAGTAATTCGCCCTGATAGATTCCCTGTGGACCGTCACCAGCTTCTACCTTGCCAAACATTCCTTTTTTCTTGTCTTCCCGAAGTTTTATGTTGATGGTCTTTTCTTTTTTACCATCGTCAATACCGGTAAAGGTTGCCTGATCGCTTTTTTTGTCGTAAACCTGTACTTTGTCTACCATATCGGCCCTGATATTTTTAGTTACCAGTGTTGGGTCATCACCAAAAAACTCCTCGCCATCTACCAATACTTTCTTTACCGCCTCCCCCTGTGCTGTGATGTTACCATTTTGGTCAACAGTAATTCCAGGAAGCTGCTTCAATAAGTCTTCAACCCGGGCATTTGGTTGGGTAACAAAAGCTTTTGCATTAAACTCGGTGGTATCGCCTTTTATCTTCATCTGGGCGGCCGTTCCTTTAATGATCACTTCCTTTAAAAGGCGCGATTTCGGTGTAATATTTATGTTTCCAAAATTCCGCAACTGTTTGGTGGAGTCAAGTGTGAAGCTTTGGGTATAATCTGCATAATCAGGATAAGAAACCAGGAGTATATATTTCCCCTTTGCAAGCCCGTTAAAGCTAAATGCACCATCCTCGCCAGCGCGGGTATATTTTACCAGCAACGAGTCTTTAGCCTGCAATACAGCTATTGAGCTGTTTTGCAGTTTAACGTGTTCGACACTATCCGCAATTACACCTTTTACAGCATAGTTGTTTTGCGCGAACGCAATTCTTGAGACAAATAGTAACAGGCAAATTAGTAGTAGTGCTCGCATAAGGTTGTAATAGATGGCCTAAAGTATAACTAAAAGTTTAGGAAATGACCGGAGCATGTGTTAATATTTGTTAAAAAAAGTTAAATAATGCACCTGTACATAATAAAGATATCGGAGAGTCCCGCTTCCAATTAGTGTGCCATTGTAGTTAATTTTCTGAATTGCAATAAGTTAATGGAGAATGTTATCCGGTTTTAGCAGTTTGATCGTCCGTTTCCGGACGGTATGTAAAAACCTTTCATTTTTATGAAATGGCCCGGCATACGATCGGTACCAACATGGTCTGATACTTTATTGCGGTTATTTCGGATTCATGAAAGCTTGGGCGCTTTTATAAGAGGGATTTTATTTATTTCCCCTCGGTTACGCCCTTCCAATCGTCAGACCTGAAAGCGCCAACCGGGTAACCTTCTTTATTGAATAAGTTTGCTTCCAATGGTGCATTTGTCCAGGCATAGCGTATGGCAACAGGTCGGCTAACCTGTCCGGCCCAAACCTTTACCTGATTGTCGACAATCTCGGCTTTTGCGAAATACCATTTATGATCAGGGCCTGCTACTTCAAAGCCTTTGATATAACCATAGGGGTCCTTTGCAAACAGGCCATGATCAGTATGACTCAATTTTACCAGAACATAGCCGTCTTTAAAATCGACCGATTGGTATAATGGGCTAAGGTTGTTATTTGGCGATTGATAAACCGAATTCAGGGCCTCGTAAGCGAGGCGATAACCGACATCAGCTTTGTCAGTAGGGTGAATATTGTTGGCATCTCCGATATCGGTAGTCACTACCATACCCGTTTTAGGCAGTTTTAAAGTCATTGTTTGTGCTTCGCGAAGTTCGGCCCAGTCGCTTCCTACGTTACTGGTAGGTGTAGGCCCCCAGGATGATAATTGCACAAAAAGAAAAGGCATACCTGATCCCCACTTATTTCGCCAATCGTTGATCAATAACGGAAAAGTGGTGCGATACTGGTAAGCTTTGCCAGCGTTCGATTCTCCCTGATACCATAACACGCCTGCTACAGAATATCCTACAACAGGGGCTATCATGGCATTATATAAAGTACCAACAGTATTATTCGGGCTGAAATCAAAATGATAGGGTTTGCTGAGGTCGGGCGTAACCCTCCAATTGAAATCAGACATGTTTACAGTAGTGTCAGAGAACGATGTAAATACATTGCTGAGATCGCCGTTGATGCCCAGGCCAAACCAGGATGGGTTTTTTTGTTGCGACAGTAACTCCAGTACAAGGCTATTGTCGCCTCCCTTCCATGTACCCGCCGGCAGATTTACGATAAAGTTGCCATTGACCAAAGTTGGAGCAATTGCTTTACCATTGATAAATAATTGCAAATCGGCATCGGTCATTCCAAGGTGCAAAACCGATGTTTTTTTAACATAACTACTGTCCAGCCGGATGCTTCGCTGCATAAAACCCGAACCACGGTATGAAGCCCAGCTTCCCTGCCATTCCCAGGCGCCCGGGCCACCTTTTTGCCATTGGGCGAAAAAGGATGCAGGTTGTTTGGCAAGTTCCGTGATATTATACGTAGTCTGCGGCGTGTTTTGAAATGCATAAGCATGAATGATGCTATCAACCTGTGCTTTTAGTCCTTCCCATGTTTTAGGCACCCGTTTTACCCTGGTTACCAGGTTAGGGTCGCCTGACATCGCCTCGCGGCTTATCCAGCACTCAGCCTGCGTGCCGCCCCAACTGCTATGTATCAGGCCAACCGTAACATGTAGTTGCTGTGCTATTTTTTTAGCAAAGAAATAACCAACTGCTGTAAAATAAGCTACGGTATTTGTATCTGAACGTACCCATGATCCATCTGATAGATCCTTATCTGGCAACAGGCTCATTTTGTGCGGCACCAAAAACTGCCGAATATTCTGCTGAGCGGCTGTTTTTTGCTCTGCTTTAAAACCCTGCGCGTTTTGCAATACAAACTCCATATTGGATTGGCCCGAGCAAAGCCATACTTCGCCCATCATCACATCGGTATAATGCAATGATTCTTTACCGGAAACAATGTCCATGGTATATGGGCCACCTTCGTTCATGGGCGACAAAACAATTCTCCAGTACCCATGTCCATCAGCTTTAGTGCTCAGATTTTGACCATTAAAACTAAGGCTGACTTTAGTTCCTTTGATGGCTGTTCCCCAAACGGGTACCTGCTGATTACGCTGCAAAACCATATGATCGGCAAATATGCGTGCGGTGTGCAATTGGGCAAATGCAAAGACAGTTGTAAATAACAGGGCAATTGTGGGCAGGGCAGCTCTTCTCATAGGCCTAAGTTAAGTGATTGCTGACAAAGTCTTAGAATCAAAGCGAATATTCTAATACTCATTGCTGAGTTGAGTAAACCAGATTCTTGATATTTATTTATAAAGTAAAGTCGCAAAAATTTGTATTGTCGAAGTTTTTTTAAGATGATCTGATCAATTAAATAGTGTTTTAAAAAGAATAGATATTCATGTGTAATGTTAGGTATTCTATAGCTTTACTTTTATTTTTAAATAATGAATTCCAACCAAAATCAGTTACCAGGTTATATCGAAGTTCATGCCGCCGACGATTTGCGCAATTATTTTGAGCAGGGCGGTAATCCTAACGAATCATTCAGCGATGGCATGCCAATTTTCACCCTGATGGTTGAAATGTATACTCGAAGTCCTCGTTTCAAGGACTGTGTACAGGCATTTATTGACCATGGTTTGCAATTTGAACCTGATGAACTTTTGAGTGTTTTTGTGGACGACGCTCAGGCACTCGAAAACCAGATCAAAAACAATCCTTCGCTGATCAATAAAACCTATGCACTATTTAACAATACCTACACTTCTCTAATTGGCGCAACCTTGCTCCATTTTTGCGCAGAGTATAACAGTATTAATTGCGCTGCAGTGTTAATCAAATATGGCGCCGATATAAATGCCAAAGCAGCCGTCGACCAATACGGCTTTGGGGGTCATACCCCAATATTTCATACGGTTAATCAAAACATGGACAATTCAAATGAAATGCTTCATTTCCTGCTCAACAATGGGGCCGATCTGAATATTACCGTAAAAGGACTTATTTGGGCAAAGGGTTACGATTGGGAAACCTTTATACCAGCAGTAAACCCGTTGAGCTACGCCATGATGGGATTGCTGCCTCAAATGCACCGAAAGCCCGAAACTGTGGCCAATACCATTTCGCTGCTGCTAAAACATGTATTTGGGCTTAATTATACAATTCCCAACGTCCCCAATAAATACTTGCAATAAAAGGATTATAAAGGTAGAATGCTTCAATCGGCAATTACATATTTACGTCATTTTCTCTGAATGACATCCAGTATTTTTTGAAAGCGAGAAACTTTGTCTAAGTTTGAGCATTGAATAATTAGACAAAATGCAATATTCGATTTCAGAGCTTGAACAATTATCTGGTGTGTCTTCCCATAATATCAGGATATGGGAGCGCAGGTATAATGCGCTTAAGCCTTCAAGAACTACGGGTAATAAGCGTTTTTATGATGATGATCAACTGAAGCGTTTGTTGAATATTACAGGTCTGTATTATTCCGGACACAAGATATCTGCAGCATGCGCTATGGGGCAGTCTGAAATTGACGCTATGTTGCAGCAGGAATTTGATGCAACGATTGCTGTAGAAAATAGGTATGAATATTATATATCACAAATTATAAGTAACGGATTAACCTATAACGAACAACAGGTTAACCAGTTAATAGCCAGCTCTTTTGAACAGAATGGCGTACTTGAGACCTATAAATTTGTCTTATATCCTTTACTTGTGCGCCTTGGTTTAATGTGGAGAAAAGAGTCACTTTGCCCTTCTCAGGAGCATTTTTTATCCTCCATTATCCGGCAGAAGCTTTATACCGCGATAGATAACCATAGTGTCGAAGAACAATTGGCAGCTAGCTGGTTGCTTTTCCTGCCCGAAGACGAAGATCATGATATAGGTTTATTACTGGCAAGTTATTTATTAAGATCAGCTGGCAACAAAGTGATCTATTTAGGTCCCAAGGTTCCTTTTTTTGCTTTGGAAAGCGCTGTTGAAGCTACCCGGCCTGATAACTTGTTTTTTTTCATGACCAGAATGCGCCCGGGGAACGAAACTCGCGCTTACGTGTCTGACCTGTGTAAAACCTTTCAGGATTCCGGAATTTTTATATCGGGCAATCCAAGACTATTATCCGAATTGAATTTCCCGGACCAGGTGAAGTGGTTAAAGGATATACGCGATTTTGAAAACGTTTTAGAAACTGTAAAATAACCATGCCAGGACCCAATACGATCAAAAATATTGCTGTGATAGGATCTGGTTTTGCCGGACTCAGCGCTGCTTCCTACCTGGCTAAAGCTGGTTGCAATGTTGAGGTTTTTGAAAAAAATGAAGATATCGGCGGTCGTGCCCGGCAGATGCGCACCGATAATGGTTACCTTTTCGATATGGGTCCTAGCTGGTATTGGATGCCGGATGTTTTCGAGAAGTTTTTTAATGATTTTGGTTATAAGCCGGCCGATTTTTACGACCTGCGGCTTTTGGACCCCGAATATGTGATTGTTTTTGGTAAGGATGATGTGATGGAGGTGCCGGCTAGTGTGCCGGCCCTGTTCGGTTTGTTTGAGCGTATTGAAAAGGGCAGCGCAGATGCGTTGAAGTTGTTCTTGAGGGAGGCTGCCTTTAAATACAGGGTCGGAATGAATAAGCTGGTTTATAAACCGGGACTTTCGATACGCGAGTTTGCTGATGCGGAGTTAGTGAAGGGATTGTTTAGGTTGCAAGTGTTTACTTCGCTCAGCGCTCACGTACGGAAGTATTTTAAAGACCCCAGACTGGTGGCTTTGATGGAGTTTCCGGCTTTGTTTCTTGGTGCAATGGCTGAGGATACCCCAGCCATGTATAGCCTCATGAACCATGCCGGCCTTAAACTGGGTACATGGTACCCTATGGGGGGTTTTGGTAATGTAGTTGAAGCTATGAAAGAAGTAGCTGTACGACAGGGCGTGAAATTTTATGCAGAAGAACCGGTTACCGGTTTTAAAATCAAACAAGGAAAGATCACTAATGTAGAAACCCAATATCGTGCGCGCGAGTTTGATGGTGTAATAGGTGCTGCCGATTACCATCACATTGACCAAAAGCTTTTAGAGCCTCAATACCGCAATTATTCTCCTAAATACTGGGCCGGAAGAGTGTTGGCACCTTCAGCCCTGATCTATTATCTGGGCGTAACTAAAAAGGTAAAAAAATTAAAGCATCATACCTTGTTTTTTGATGAAGATCTAAAGGTTCATGCGCAGCAAATATATAAGCAGCCACAATGGCCAACTAAGCCACTTTTTTATGTTTGCTGCACCTCTAAAACCGATGCAAACGTTGCTCCGGAAGGGCATGAAAATATTTTTATCCTGATGCCTCTAGCCGTTAACATGGCAGACGGAGAAGAAATGCGCGAAAAATATTTTGAAATAATCATGAAACGGCTGGAAGATTATTGCGGGGAAAGTATTAGCGATCATCTCGATTATAAGAAAAGTTATTGTGTGTCGGATTTTAAAAATGATTACAATTCCTTTGGCGGTAATGCTTACGGATTGGCAAACACGCTAAGTCAAACAGCTATACTAAAACCATCGATACGCAATAAGCAGGTAAAAAACCTGTTCTATGCCGGCCACCTTACAGTTCCCGGTCCAGGTGTACCACCAGCGATCATCTCCGGGAATATTGCTGCAACACAATTGTTAAAATACCTGCAAAATCAATGAAACAGAAATTTGATCGATTATCGGCAGAATTCAGCAAAATTGCTACGCAGCGGTACAGCACCAGCTTTTCGCTGGGCATCAGGTTTTTAAATAAAGAGTTGCATCATCCTATATATGCCATCTATGGCTTTGTGCGTTTTGCCGATGAGATCGTTGATAGTTTTCATGAGTATGATAAACCGATGCTACTGGCACAATTTAAAAAGGATTGTTTTGAGGCAATTGAAAATGGTATCAGCTTAAATCCCATACTCAATTCTTTTCAGCAGGTGGTGCGTCAATATAATATTGATCACCAGTTGATCCATTTGTTCCTGAAGAGCATGGAAATGGACCTTGACAAACAAAGTTTTAGTCAGGAGAAATACGAAGAATACATTTTAGGCTCGGCCGAGGTAGTTGGTTTGATGTGCCTGTTTGTATTTACCGGCGGCGATATTAACCGGTATTACGAGTTGATGCCGGCAGCAAAAAAGCTTGGCTCTGCTTTTCAAAAGATAAATTTTTTACGGGATATCGGTTCTGACTTCAATAACCTGAACAGGACATATTTTCCTGACGTTGACCTGGGAAGGTTTACGGAGGAAGATAAGCGAAAAATTGAACAGGATATTGAACAGGAACTTGATGATGCATTGGCTGGGATCAAACAACTGCCAAATTCATCACGTCAGGGCGTTTTTCTGGCCTATCAATACTATCGGCAGTTATTCAATAAAATAAAATCAGCCCGTGCCTGTGCAATCTTTTCTAAACGATTCAGGATATCCAATGCACGTAAAATGGTTTTGCTTTGCGACGTTTTCCTCAAAAATAAAATGAATTTGATATGAGGATTTTGGCAATGTTATTAGTGTTTTGGATCGGAAACCAGAGTTTGCTTTCGGTAAAAGAAGCGCGTGAACAGTATTTCAAGGCAGGAGTATCAGCCCAGGAAGCAGGAAAATTTGTTCAGCTGCTGGAGCCGGTAAAGGAGGCCGATAGCCCGGTTTTGGTAGCCTATAAAGGTGCGGCAGAAATGTTCAAAGCAAAAACAACCTTCAGCCCTATCAACAAAATGGCCTGCTTTAATAAAGGCAGAAAATTCATAGAAGGTGCTATTCTACGCGATTCATTGAGTATGGAGGCTCGGTTTATCCGATATTCCATCCAGGTAAATCTGCCTGGCTTCCTCGACTACAAAAAAGATATAACCGCAGACCGGGCACTGGTAGAAAAATCATTAGATACCTTGTCTGATATCGAATTTAAAAATAGAATAACAGCCTTTTTAAAAGATCCGAAAGCCCGGATCAACAATTAACATTTAATATAAATAGCGTGGAAAGTTTAATACTGGTTGATGAAAATGATAAAATGCTGGGTACCATGGAAAAGATGGCCGTACACCGCCTTGGTAAACTTCATCGTGCATTCTCAGTATTTATATTCAATGAAGCGGGCGAGCTTTTATTGCAACAACGTGCTTTTGGAAAATACCATTCCGCAGGAAAATGGAGCAATGCTTGCTGCAGTCACCCACGCCCGGGTGAATTTAATATAGATGCAGCCAAACGGCGTCTCAAGGAAGAAATGGGTCTGGAATGTGAGTTAGTGCCGGGATTTAGTTTTGTTTATCGGGCCGAATTTGGTGAATTGACGGAGTTTGAATTTGACCATGTGTTTTTTGGAACAACCAATCAAATTCCTTCACCCGAGCCGGAAGAAGTGGTAGCCTGGCAATACGTATCGCCAGAGGTATTGACCGCCGAACTCGGGCAAACACCGGAAAAGTTTACCGAATGGTTCAAAATATGTTATGAAAGGGTAATGCAGCATTATTATCAACAACAGGAAAATGATTAAGATTATCGCAGATATCGCAATTGTTATGGTGTCATTTGTTGCGATGGAGGCCGTGGCGTGGTTTGCACATAAGTATCTGATGCATGGTTCATTGTGGGGCCTGCACCGCGATCACCATAAAAAGGATGAGTACGGCTTTTTTGAACATAACGATTTCTTTTTCCTCATTTTCGCTACCCCGGGCATAGCCTGCCTGGCCTTAGGTAATTATACTGAGGCAGGATTTTTGTTATATATAGGGTTGGGGATCACTTTATATGGTTTTTGCTACTTTCTGGTGCATGATATTTTTATACATCAGCGCATCAAAATTTTTCGCAATAGTAATAATTGGTATCTGCGCGGTATCCGCCGCGCTCATAAAATGCATCACAAACACCTGGAAAAGGAAGATGGCGAATGTTTCGGTATGTTGTGGGTCCCAATAAAATATTTTAAAGAAGCAAAAGCAAATACCAAATGATCAAATATACCTATCTGCTGATCGATCTGTTTAGCTTGCTGGTGCCGCTGATATTTTCATTTCACCCGAAAATACAGCTTTATAAGCATTGGAACGCTTTGATACCCGCTATTCTGATAACAGCTGTGGTATACCTGTGTTGGGATAGCCTGTTTGTTCATTTAGGTGTTTGGGGATTTGATCCTGCCTATGTAACAGGTTTTAAGATCGGCAATTTGCCTGTAGAGGAAGTGTTGTTTTTTATCTGTATTCCCTATTCCTGCGTATTCACTTTTGATTGCCTTACCCGGGTGATCAAAGCAACCTATATTCAGCAGATAGTACAATATATCAATTACGGTCTTGCATTAATTTTACTGGTCCTTTCATGTTTTTTCTATTCAAGGCCCTATACAGCGTCTGCATTTTTGCTACTGCTGGTTTTGATCCTTGCAGGCAATTACTTTAAAGTAACCTGGTTCCCTAAATTCTATGTCATTTACGGCATTTTGCTGCTGCCATTTTTGATAGTTAACGGGCTTTTAACCGGCACCGGACTGGCCAGACCCGTAGTATGGTACAGTGCAGGAGGCATTATAGGGTTAAGGATAATGACGATCCCTTTCGAAGACATTTTTTATGGCATGGGCCTTATTCTGATCAACGTTTGGTTGTATACCTGGATCAGATCACGGGAATGGCGTTCAGCTCGTGTATTGAGTTAAAATTAAAATCTATATCAAAAAAGAAATAGCAAAGAAATGAAAAATAAAGCACCCGAACACACAGGTTTAACATCATCCGACGAATTGCTTGAACTGCTTGAACCCGAGCATACAAACTATTCGCCTGTTACGCCGCTTAAACCAGATGCTTTTGAGATCGACGATGATACTAAGATCGAATTGATCGAAAGGCACTTTTCAGCCATTATGAATATCCTGGGTTTGGATATGACTGATGATAGCCTCAAAGACACCCCAAAACGTGTCGCAAAAATGTATGTAAAAGAGATATTTAGCGGCCTGAATCCGGCGAACAAACCTGATATCACGCTCTTTGAAAATAAATTTGGATATAACCAGATGTTGGTTGAACGCAATATAGCCGTGAAAAGCAATTGCGAACATCATTTTGTACCTATCATAGGTAAAGCTCATGTAGCCTATATCAGTAATGGTAAGGTGATAGGCCTTTCAAAGCTGAATCGCCTGGTGCAATACTGCTCAAAACGTCCGCAAGTTCAGGAACGTTTGACTGTGCAGATCGCTGATGAGATCGGCAAAGCCTTGGGCACGGACGACGTGGCGGTAATGATCGATGCTTATCACCATTGTGTTTCTTCGCGTGGCGTGAATGACCCGGATAGCTCAACGGTGACTACGGAGTACCGTGGTAAATTTTTACAGGCCGATCAGCGTTCAGAGTTTTTAAAATTAATCGGCAAATGAGTTTCGCAGGGAAGAATATTTTGGTTGTTGGCGGTAGTTCAGGTATCGGACTTGCGGTGGTTAAAGCATTGGCTATTGCCGGGGCTCAGGTTTACAATTTATCGCGTAAGGCAGGAGAAAAATTGCCTGCTGGTATAATGCACTGTAATTTCGATGTTCTGGACCCAAATGCTAGTATTGAAAGTTTTCTGCCAGAGAATCTCGATGGGTTGGTGTATTCGGTTGGCAGCATCACGCTTAAACCCTTTAATCGGGTAACTGCCGACGATCTATTAAATGATTATAAGATCAATGTAACCGGTGCAGTGAGAGTAATTCAGTTGGCTTTGCCGGCCCTGAAACGTTCTGGCAATGCATCTGTCGTTTTGATCAGTTCTGTTGCTGCCGGTGTTGGTATGGGCTTTCATGCCAGTATTGCTGCTTCCAAAGGTGCGATTAATGGCCTCACTCTTTCCCTTGCCGCCGAATTTGCACCCATCAAAATACGGGTGAATGCCGTTGCACCTTCATTGACGGATACACCACTAGCAGCCTCGTTGCTGAACTCACCCGAAAGACGAGAGGCATCGGCTACCAGGCATCCTTTGGGTCGGGTGGGAACACCGGAAGATATTTCTGATGCTATCAGCTTTTTACTTTCGGATAAAAGCACTTGGGTAACCGGGCAGATCATCGGCATATATGGTGGCCTTGGACATGTTCGGAAAACTTGATATCGAAAATGGAAACGACTGACGTATTGATCATAGGGGCAGGTCTAAGTGGTTTAACTGCTGCAAAACT
>CAISPD010000048.1 GCA_903887275.1 uncultured Mucilaginibacter sp. | reverse complement strand
TGCTATGGATTACAGGCAAAAGTTTACAAATTCCAGCAAACCACAAATGACTCAATGACAAATGACCAATGCCAAATGCCTAACAAAACCATGAAAATCCTCGGTCTCATCCCCGCTCGTTACGCATCTACCCGTTTTCCGGGGAAACCCTTGGTTGATATTGCCGGGAAAAGCATGATTCAAAGGGTTTATGAACAGGCTAAAAAATGTGTGCAGTTTGATGAGGTTTTGGTGGCAACAGACGATGAACGCATCTTTAAACATGTACTGGCTTTTGGTGGCAAGGCGGCGATGACTTCATCGGAACACCAAAGCGGAACCGACCGCTGTGCAGAAGTAGCTTTGCAATTCCCGGATTTTGAGGTTATCATCAATATACAGGGTGATGAACCGTTTATTGATCCTGAGCAGATCGGCAAGTTGATCTCCTGCTTTGATTCGCGGGATACGCAGCTGGCAACTTTGGTCAAAAAAATTGGCAGTGAGCAGGAATTATTTAATCCAAACTCGCCCAAAGTTATCATCAATAAAAATTCCGAAGCCATCTATTTCTCGCGCCTGCCCCTGCCCTATATCCGCGGTCAGGAACAGGAGAACTGGTTACAGCACTTCACTTTTTTTAAGCACATTGGCATCTACGGTTACAGGGTAGATATTTTACACCAGGTAACCAAACTCCCGGTATCATCCCTTGAAAAAGCTGAAAGTTTAGAACAATTGCGCTGGATAGAAAACGGTTACAAAATTAAAGTTGCCGAAACTGATTTGGAAACCTACGCCATTGATACGCCGGAGGATTTGGTTAATTTGATTAATTTGAAGATTTGAAAATTAATGATAGTCCATCTGCAAATTTTCAAATTACCAAATTTTCAAATTGATTATCCACAACCAAAACCTTTTCAACAATTGTGAGTGCACCCGTCGGAGTACCAAAATTTTTGCTACTTTTGTATCCCGTACACAAACAGCCGGAAACGGTTCAAAAACCGGTTCCAAAATAACTGATCATCATGACCAAATACATTTTTGTGACGGGCGGCGTTACTTCGTCGTTAGGGAAAGGCATTATTTCTGCCTCTTTAGCTAAGCTCCTCCAGTCCCGCGGGTATCGCGTTACCATCCAAAAATTCGACCCCTATATCAACATTGATCCGGGTACTTTGAACCCTTATGAGCATGGCGAATGCTATGTGACCGAAGATGGTGCCGAGACCGATCTGGACCTTGGTCATTATGAGCGTTTCCTTAATACGCCAACCTCACAGGCCAATAATATTACCACTGGTCGCATTTACCAAAATGTGATCAATAAAGAACGTGAAGGCGCATTTTTAGGTAAGACCGTGCAGGTTGTACCGCATATTACGGACGAGATCAAAAGAAATATCCGCATTCTGGGTGAAAGTGGCGATTATGATATCGTGATCACCGAAATTGGTGGTACTGTGGGCGATATCGAGTCGCTTCCATTTGTGGAAGCTGTGCGCCAGTTCAGGTGGGAGATTGGACAGAGTAACTCATTGGTGATCCATTTAACACTGATCCCTTTCCTGGCGGCTGCAGGCGAATTAAAGACTAAACCTACCCAGCACTCTGTTAAGATGTTGCTGGAATATGGTATCCAGCCTGATATCCTGGTATGCCGTACCGAACACCATATTAACCAGGATATTCGTAAAAAAATAGCCTTGTTCTGTAACGTAAATATCAACGCAGTTATTGAAAGCATCGATGCATCAACCATATACGATGTTCCTTTATTGATGCTGAAAGAGCAGCTGGATAAAACGGTACTTACCAAGTTAAAATTACCTAACAAAAACGAACCCGATCTGGAAAGCTGGAAAGACTTTTTGGGTAGATTAAAAAACCCTACATCAGAGGTACGGATCGGCCTGGTAGGAAAATACGTGGAGTTGCCGGATGCTTATAAGTCTATTACCGAATCATTCATCCATGCGGGCGCTAAAAACGAGTGCAAAGTAAAGGTAGAGTACATCCCATCAGAACAATTAACACCAGAAAATGCTGTTGAAAGGCTTCAAAACCTGGATGGCGTACTGGTTGCACCTGGTTTTGGTGAACGCGGATTTGAAGGTAAAATTGAAGCGATACGTTATGTACGAGAAAACAATATTCCTTTCTTCGGTATATGTTTAGGCATGCAATGTGCTGTCGTAGAATTCGGTCGACATGTATTAGGTTTGAAAAATGCGAGCAGTACCGAAATGAATGAGCATACGCCGCATCCGGTTATTGCCATGATGGAAGAGCAGAAAAAAGTTAAAAACAAAGGCGGTACCATGCGCCTGGGTTCTTACGCCTGCGAATTGAAAAAAGGAAGCAAGGCATCGGCGATCTACGGAAAATCGCGCATCAACGAGCGTCATCGTCACCGTTATGAATTCAATAACAAATACCTGAAACAATATGAGGATGCCGGATTTTTACCATCAGGTATCAACCCCGACAATGGATTGGTTGAGATCATCGAACTCAAAAAACATCCTTTTTTCATTGGCGGGCAGTTTCACCCCGAATTAAAATCAACAGTTGCTAATCCTCACCCACTTTTTGTTAACTTTGTCGCCGCTTCGCTGGAATATTCCCGCAAGAAGTAACAAAGTACGCTAATTAACAATGGATAAGAATTCATATACAGGGTTTATCCTGATCGTTGTGATCATGATCGGCTCTTACTTTTTATTGAAGCCATCTGATGCTGAAATTAAAAAGGAAAAACACCTGCAGGACTCTATCGCCTTGGCAAAAACGAGTCATAAAAATACGGCGGCCATAAAGCCGGATACTTCCAAAAAAGTTGCTGCTGTTGATACTGCTGCATTAAAAGGCATACCCTTTGGCATTGCAACAACTGGTACTCAAAAATTCATCACCCTCGAAAATCAGGAATTGCTGGTTAAATTGAGCAATAAAGGTGGTCGCGTTTATTCAGTAGAGTTGAAAAACTACAAAACGTACGATCAAAAACCGCTTATTTTATTTGATGGTGACGACAATAACAGTTTCGGCTTAAACCTTAGGGTACAGGATAAACCGATCAACACTAACGATTATTTCTTTACCAGTAACGCGCAAAACCTGAGTGTTGCAGCAAAAGATTCGGCATCTGTAACGCTACGCCTTAATTACAGTGCAACGCAATACATTGATTATATCTACACGCTTAAAGGCAGTGGCTATAAATTGGGCCTTACCATAAAAACCAGCGGTCTGGATAACGTGATTGCCAATAGTAATACCTTGAACCTGAACTGGGCCGCAAGCGTTCGGAAACAGGAAAAGGATATGAAGCTTGACCGTACCTATTCGACGGTGTTCTATTATAATACCGAAAACGATGTTGATTACCTGAGCGAAGGCAAGGACGATCAGAAAAACATAATCGACAAAAAACTACAATGGGTAGCATTTAAGGAGCATTTCTTCTCAGGTGTACTTATTTCAAAGCAAGGTGCTGAAAAATCAGATCTTTCTGTTACAACAGATATCACCGATGCCAATCACGTAAAGCAAATGAAGGCCAGTCTGGCTTTTGCACGTGGTGCAGATGGCAGCTTACCTCTGGAATTTTACTTTGGCCCAAACCAGTTCAGTTTACTTACCGAACAGGGTCATGACCTTGATAAAATCGTTAACCTCGGTTGGGGACCGTTGAAATACGTTAACCGTTATGCCACCATTCCTATCTTCAACCTGCTGAAAAAATTCAACTGGAACTATGGCCTGGTTATTCTGGCATTGACTGTAATATTGAAAGTAGTGTTGTCGCCGCTTACTTACAAGTCATACCTTTCCATGGCTAAGATGCGTATCCTGAAGCCGGAGATGGACGAGATCAAAGCCAAAGTTGGCGAAGACAACCCTACCCTGCTTCAACAGGAATACATGAAATTGTATAAAAAAGCCGGTGTAAATCCGCTCGGTGGATGTTTGCCATTATTGCTGCAAATGCCTATCGTAATTGCTTTCTTCCGCTTTTTCCCAAGTTTATTTGAGTTACGCGGACAAAGCTTTTTGTGGATGCATGACCTTTCCACGTATGACTCTGTGATCACCTTTTCACCAATTTTTGGTACGGACCACATCAGCTTAATGTGTTTGCTGATGACCATATCTACGTTGGTTTATACTTACTTCAATAACCAGATATCTGGTGCAACCGGGCAAATGAAATATATCGGCTATATCACACCGATCATTTTCCTTATCACGCTTAACAGCTATCCATCAGGCTTGAACTATTATTACTTCCTGGCCAACATGTTCACTTTCTTACAGCAATACCTCATTCGTTTGATGGTTGACGATAAGAAGATACACGCCCAGATACAGGAAAACAAAAAGAAACCCGAAGACAAGAAGAAGAAATCAGGTTTCCAGGCCCGTATGGAAGAAATGATGCGCCAGCAACAGACGCAAGCGAAGAAGAAATAATTTTTGTTTTAGCGTTGGAAAGTTGAAACGTTAAAAAAAATCTGAAATACTTGTAAACCCGGTTAACTACTAGCCGGGTTTATTTTTTGTTATTAAAAACATTACAACCGTCCAACATTTCAACGTTCCAACCTTCCAACAAAAAAAGTAAATTTGAACCTATGTACGCCATCGTCGATATAGAAACCACCGGTGGTCATGCCAACGCAAATGGCATAACCGAAGTGGCTATTTGTCTGCACGACGGCAAGAAAGTAACACAGCGTTACAGCACATTGGTTAATCCCGGGCAGGATATCCCTGTCTACATCAGGGCACTCACCGGCATTACTAACGAAATGGTGCAGGAGGCCCCTCCCTTCGACGAAGTTGCGGCAGATATTTACCACCTGTTGCATGGTAAAATATTTGTAGCCCATAATGTCAATTTTGATTACTCTTTCATCCGTCATCATTTATTGAATGCAGGGTATGAACTGCAATCGCCCAAATTATGTACGGTAAGATTGGGACGCAAAATTATGCCCGGGCTACCTTCATATAGCCTGGGTAAATTTTGTCATTATCTGGGCATTCCTAACGATGCTCGTCACCGTGCGGCAGGAGATGCGGAAGCTACGGCAACTCTTTTTACCTTGTTGCTTCAACAGGATAGCGGCAACCATGTACAGGCGATGCTCAAGCAAAAATCGAAGGACCAAACCCTGCCGCCAAACCTGCCTAAAGAAGATATCGACAAGTTGTCGTATACCCCCGGAGTATACTATTTCCACGACGAGAAAGGCAAAGTGATTTATGTAGGCAAGGCGCGCAACGTTAAAAAGCGGGTATTGAGCCATTTTTCGGGAAATAATGCCGGTTATCAGCGTCAGGAATTTTTGAAAAACATTCATCATATAAGCTATCAGGATTGCGGTACCGAGCTGGTAGCCTTTGTGCTGGAAGCTATTGAAATCAAACGACTCTGGCCTAAATATAACCGCTCCTTAAAACGCTATGAGCACAGCTTCGGGATCTATTGTTTTGAAGACCAGCGCGGCTATATGCGCCTGGCGGTAGATAAAAGGCGCAAACATGCAGCTCCGCTTTACACCTGCAACTCGCTGTTGGATGGCAGGAACATTTTACTTCGACTGATAGATGATTTTGAATTGTGTCCCAAATTGTGCTTCATTCAAACCAACAACGAGCTCTGCACCGGCTCTAATGGGCCAGTTTGTGCTTGTGAAGGGATAGAAAACCCCGATACCTATAATGAGAAGGTGCAATGGGCCATTGATAAACTGAAAGATACTTTACCAACTTTTGCTGTACGGGATGAAGGTCGGCGGAATGATGAGCACAGTTGTATCCTGATCGAAAAAGGTCAGTTTTATGGTATGGGCTACGTTTCGCATAACCTGGCAGTAAACGGACTGGACGACTTGAAAAACCACCTAACCCCCTATCCGGGCAATGACTATATCCGGAATATGGTATCTAACTACGCCATAAAGTATCCGGAGCGGATGGTGGTGTTTGCCTGATACTACCTCAAATCACGCCCGCCTTCACCAACTCCACTTCCATTTCCTGTTGCAATTTTAGTGCCTCGGCTCTTGCTGCGTCGGCAAAATCTTCACCATTGGAAGCATAGATGATGGAGCGCGAAGCATTTACGATCAAACCACAATCCTTTGTTATTCCGTATTGGCAAACCTCCTGCAGGTTACCTCCCTGAGCGCCAACGCCGGGCACCAACAGGAAATTATCGGGTGCATATTTACGAATGTTGCTAAATTCGGTGCTTTTGGTTGCACCTACCACAAACATGATACGGTCTGCATCGGCCCAGGTGTTAGCCTTTTGGATCACCGTTTCATAAAGTGTTTGCCCATTTATATCCAGGTACTGGAAATCTTTACTACCTACCGAGGAGGTAAGCGCAAGCAGGATAACCCATTTACCATCAAAAGCAAGGAAAGGTGTTACGCTGTCATTCCCCATATAAGGCGCAACGGTAATGGCATCAAAGTCCATCCCAGCTGCAGCTTTATCGAAAAAAGTACGCGCATACATACCTGAGGTATTTCCAATATCACCACGCTTGGCATCAATAATACTCAAACAGTTCTTGGGCAGGTAATCACTGGTTTTGATCAAACTTTGCAGGCCGGCAACACCATGGCGCTCATAAAAAGCTGCATTAGGTTTATAGGCGATACAGAGATCGTGTGTGGCATCAATTATTCTCTTGTTAAATTCAAATATCGGGTCTGCAAATCCCTCCTTGATAAAAGAAGGAATCTTTTCGATATCTGTATCTAGGCCGACGCATAAAAACGATCTTTTTTGTTTGATTTGCTGGATAAGTTGCTGGCGCGAAAGCATGGGTGATATTTATTATTCGGCTGCAAAACTAAACAATAAGCGAGGTGTTACCAACTAAAGATATTTTTTCAAAATTTTTGATTTATAAAATTTAATGACTAAAATTGCATCGTTATCCTTTGAATTTTTCTTGCACTAAAGAAACAATTTAAAATTCCACTGTACTCATTAGTTTTAGATGTTGCATAGATAAGTTGCAGGTTAATTTCTCTTAAAAATTTTATTCCTTTTGAACTATTTTTTATATCATGTTTGATACAACAGAATTGAACGATAAGCTCGTTTCAGAGTTGCGTGACATTGCCAAAAGCTTGGGTATTGCCGAAGCTGATGAGCTCCGCAAAGCACAACTTATCGAAAACATAATCCAACAACAACAATTAATAGATGCTGCCCGCGCACAGCAGGCTGCCGTTGAAAGTGTTTACGCTGAACCAACTGCAGAAGCTAAAGCACCTGAAAATGCCGACAGGCCACGCAAAAGGATTCGTACACTTAAATCTACAAGCAATATACCCAGAGTTGAAGTGCCTTTGGATGACACAAACCTGTTTGACGAACCGGATGAAGTAACCCCAGCCGAAGAAAATGAAGAAGAAGCTCCGGCATTTACACCGGTAGCCGAACAACCCGGCCAGGAAGAGGCGCCGGTTAAAGCAGAAGAAGCACCCGTTGAAGCTAAGCCAGCTAAGTTTGAACGTCGTTTCAATAATGGACAGAACTCATCAAAAACACCTGATCCGGCCATAAACCTCGATTTTGATAATGTGATCGTTAATGAGGGTGTTTTAGAAATTATGCCTGATGGTTATGGCTTTTTAAGATCATCAGATTATAATTACCTAACCTCGCCGGATGATATTTATGTTTCACAGTCGCAAATCAAACTATTTGGTTTAAAAACCGGCGATACCGTACGCGGAAGTATCCGCCCGCCAAAAGAAGGTGAAAAATATTTCCCGCTGGTACGCGTTGAAGCGATCAATGGACGTATTCCTGCCGAGGTACGTGACCGTGTACCATTTGACCACTTAACGCCTTTGTTTCCATCGGAACGATTGGAATTGTTCACCGATATGAACAATTACTCCACCCGCATCATGGACCTCTTCTCGCCAATCGGTAAGGGGCAACGTGGCTTGATCGTGGCACAACCCAAAACAGGTAAAACCATGTTGCTGAAAGATGTAGCCAATGCCATTGCAAAAAACCATCCGGAGGTTTACCTGATCATACTGCTGATTGACGAACGTCCGGAAGAAGTAACCGATATGGCTCGTAGCGTACGTGCCGAAGTGGTTTCTTCAACCTTTGATGAACCGGCGGAACGTCACGTAAAAATTGCCAATATTGTTTTGGAAAAAGCGAAACGCATGGTTGAATGCGGCCATGATGTAGTGATCCTGCTCGACTCTATCACGCGCCTTGCACGTGCCTATAATACAGTTGCTCCTGCATCGGGTAAAATATTATCTGGTGGTGTTGATGCCAATGCGCTTCATAAACCAAAACGCTTCTTTGGTGCGGCCCGTAACATTGAGGATGGTGGCTCATTGACTATTATTGCTACAGCGCTTACAGAAACCGGCTCAAAAATGGACGAAGTTATCTTTGAAGAATTTAAAGGTACAGGTAACATGGAACTGCAGCTTGATCGTAAATTATCTAACAAACGCATCTTCCCTGCTATCGATATAACGGCTTCAAGCACACGTCGCGATGACCTGTTACTCGACCGCGATACCTTACAGCGTGTTTGGATACTTCGTAATCACCTGGCCGACATGAATTCACAAGAAGCAATGGAATTCCTGCAAAGCCAGATACGAGGCACAAAAACAAACGAAGAATTCCTGATTTCGATGAATTCGTAATCATTTATGGTTCATAGATCATAGTTCATAGCCGATAGTCAATGGTCCATAGTTGAAAGTCCAAAGTTGATAGCCCATAGTCAATTGTCCAAAGCCTTTTTTAATGCCCAATGACCAACGCCCATCGATGAATAAGCGAATCCGTAAACATGTCCCCAACGCCATCACCTGCGCCAATTTGTTTAGCGGTTGTGTGGGGATCGTATTTGCCTTTCAGGAAAATTTAGTATATGCTGCTTATGCTTTGTTTTTGGCAGCAATTTTCGATTTTTTCGATGGTTTTGCGTCACGGGTATTACAGGCATTTTCGGGTATAGGTAAAGACCTCGACTCGTTGGCTGATATGGTAAGCTTTGGATTTTTACCTTCTGCAATATTGTATGAATTGTTCTTACAATCGCCCCCAATAGCCAACTTAAGCCCTTATATCAATTACGCAGCATTTCTGATCTCTGTATTTTCAGCTTTGCGATTGGCCAAATTCAATAACGATACCCGCCAGGCCGAAAGTTTTATAGGTTTGCCCACTCCAGCAAATGCAATTTTGATCGCTTCACTGCCAATGATCCTGGTAAGTCATAACAATTTCTCGCATATCATTTTAAACCCCTGGGTTTTGGCGGTATTTGTGTTATTGATGTGCGCCCTTTTAGTAGCAGAAATACCAATGATGTCGCTCAAATTCAAAAAGAATGACGTAAGCAAAAATATCTATCGCTATTTATTACTCCTGATTTCGGCTATATTGATACTATTTTTTAAATTTGCCGCAGTTCCGGTGATCATATTTATTTATATCACTTTATCGGTTATCCAATTCAAATTCACCAATGACAAAGTTCCAAGCTGAAATAGACGTAATGCCCAAAAAAGAAATCCTCGATCCGCAAGGTAAAGCGGTGACCGGAAGTATGAAAAACCTGGGTCTGGCCGAAATACATAATGTGCGTATCGGCAAACACATTTCGCTTGAAATTGAAGCCGAAAACGAAACAATTGCCCATGAAAAAGTTGAGCAGGCCTGCAAAAGTCTGCTTGCTAACCTCATCATGGAAAGCTATAGTTTTAAGATCGCGAAAGTTTAAAGCTCAGCCTCTTTTTCTGCCCTTAAGCGGGTAAGTTCAGGTATATTTCTGTTGATCAGTTCACTTGCGCCTGCAAATTTTTGTTTGATCAATTCAGGATCGCTGGCACCTGCTTTACACAAGTGTTCAACTTCCTGCAATAGCTCCTGAGAAACTAACATCCCAAAAAAACCCATTGATGGCTTTAACTTGTGAGCCGAAGCGGCAGCAACCGACCAGTCGCCTGCTTTAATTGCAGTATCAATACTTTCAAGCATTTCTGGTGCCTGCTGTAACAACATATCAATGGATTCAATGATAAATTCATTGCTGCCATCGGCTATTTCATATAAGAAGGTAAGATCTAGATCCTTGTTATTGTTGGATTGGGTCACTGGATAATCGGGTTTATAGACGCGTCTAAATTATAATTTTTTTACGTGCAAGTCGCTTTTTAGTTCACTTTTCAATTCAAAAATTTGTTTACCCAAAACCGGATGCATAAAATT
Organism: uncultured Mucilaginibacter sp.; assembly: GCA_903887275.1. Lineage (GTDB taxonomy): Bacteria > Bacteroidota > Bacteroidia > Sphingobacteriales > Sphingobacteriaceae > Mucilaginibacter. The sequence continues at coordinate 20,302 of CAISPD010000048.1, read as the reverse complement.
AGGTATAAGCTCATCAAGCGGCGCCAGCGTAAACAGCCGATGATGTAATTCGGGATGAGGAATGATCAACCCGGGTTGGTTGATGGTATGTTCGCCATAAAAAAGGATGTCGATATCAATGATACGTGAGCCCCATTTCACTTGCCTGATGCGCCCCATTTTGTTTTCGATCCCTAATATTTTTTCCAGTATCGTACCGGCAGGAAGGTCAGTTTCAAGGTATATAACCTGATTTAAATAATCGGGCTCGTCCGTTTTCCCCCAGGATTGTGTCTCGTATATTGAAGATAAACGCAATATTGCTCCAACATCCTTGCTTATCAAGTCGGTAGCCTGTTCGAGATATCCTACCCGATCGCCTAAATTACTCCCCAACAGCAAATAAACACCAATCATTGTTGTAACAAATATTATAGAAAATGCTCTTACAATTATAGCAAGCTATTGCTAAGTTTGCATAGATATAAAGTTTAATATACTTAATGAAACAATTCTTCAAATTTGTTTTTGCCTCGATGTTGGGGTTCTTCCTTTCAAGCCTGGTTATTTTTATTGTTTTTGTTGTGCTGATCATCGGTATCGTGGCTGGAGCCAGTAGCGAAAAACATGCAGAAGTTGAGGAAAACTCGGTATTACACATCAATTTCAGCAATTCTATCCCCGAACGTACCCCTAACAATCCGCTAGCCGGTCTGGGCTTTTTGGGTATCGATGGCGAAAAAGCAATTGGGTTAAATGATATTCTGGCAAGCATTAAAAGAGCCAAAAGCGATCATAACATTAAAGGTATATTCCTTGACGAAAGCTATATGCTTTCAGGTCAGGCAACAACAGAAGAGATACGTAATGCGCTGATCGATTTTAAAAAATCGGGGAAATTCATCATTGCTTACTCCGAAGTTTATACCCAGGGATTTTATTACCTGGCCTCCGTTGCCGACAAAGTTTACATTAACCCAAAAGGTATATTTGATTTTAAAGGTTTTAGTACCGAAATCACCTTTTTGAAAGGCGCACTTGATAAGTTGGGCATTGAAGCGCAGGTTATTAAAGTTGGCACCTATAAGAGTGCTGTTGAACCCTATATTTTAACAAAAATGAGCGATGCTAATCGCTTACAGGTAAATTCGTACCTCGGTTCATTGTACGACCACTTTCTGACCGGCATAAGCAAAGAACGTAAGGTAAATAAAGATCAATTATTTGATATCGCAAATAATTTAAAAATACAGTCGCCCGAGGATGCGCTGCATTTCAAACTGATTGACGGACTGAAATACCGCGATGAAGTATTGAACGAATTGAGGGAACGAACTGATGTTGCTGAAAAAGCGAACTTGCACAATGTTGAGCTGGCCGAATATAGCGGCAGCACAGATAAAACCGATAAAACCGAATCAAAAAACCGGATAGCTGTTATCTATGCTTCCGGCGAAATAACCGGTGGTGATGGCGACGACAATACCATAGGGTCTGACCGTATATCCGAATCATTGCGCCGTGCAAGACTCGACGACAAGGTTAAGGCCGTGGTATTGCGAATAAATTCTCCTGGCGGTAGTTCGCTGGCTTCAGATGTGATCTGGCGTGAGGTATTTCTTACCAAAAAAGTTAAACCTATTATTGTTTCTATGGGCGATCTGGCTGCATCTGGCGGTTATTATATTGCTTGCGCAGCAGATTCGATCATCGCCGAACCCAATACGATAACCGGGTCGATAGGCATATTTGCAATTTTACCGAACATGCAGAAACTGCTTAACGATAAACTCGGAATTACCTTTGACGGCGTGAAAACCGGCAAATTTGCTGACCTCGGCAACATCAGCCGACCACTTTCGCCCGAAGAAAAAAGCATCCTGCAAAATCAGGTCAACCGTGGTTATGATGAGTTTACCAAAGCTGTAGCCAACGGCCGCCACAAAACTCAGGAATATATAAATAGTATCGGTCAGGGACGTGTATGGACGGGCACCCAGGCTATCAGTATCGGTTTAGTTGACCGATTGGGTAATATCAATGACGCTATTAAATCGGCAGCAAAAAAGGCCGGTATTAAAGATTATATATTGGAGACATATCCCGAACAAAAAGGCTTATTTAGCAAACTTGGCAATAATTTTGCTGAGGAAATGCGTATCCGAGCCGTAAAATCTGAGTTAGGCGATAATTATATCTATTATCAGCAATTAAAAAGCCTCTCCACCATGATGCGTACCCCGCAGATGCGTTTACCCTATGATGTAGTGGTTCATTAGGCAATAGTCATTGGGTCATTTGCCGCGCGTCATTGGGGCATTAGTCATTGGGCATTTCAAAAGGCTATGGACTATGTACTATCGACTATCGACTCCAACGACAAACCATCACCTATGATCCATGAACTATTTGTATTTTCGTACGTTCGATGGAAAATAAACCAATAGCCCGCACGCTGCGCCTTTTATCGCAATTAATGGAATTGCACGACGAGAATCCTTTTAAGATCAAGTCGGTTGCCAATGCAGCTTTTAAGGTAGATAAACTTCCCTTCCAGATCGCCACAAAAAGCCTGGCCGAGATGGAGAAAATAGATGGTATCGGCAAAAGTACAGCGGTTAAGATTCACGAGTTTATAGAAACAGGACAGATCACCGAACTGCAAAACCTGCTTGAACAAACGCCCGAAGGTGTTGTAGAAATGCTGGGTATCAAGGGAATTGGCCCGAAAAAGATCCTCACCATCTGGAAAGAACTTGGCATAGAAACTGTTGGTGAGCTATACTATGCCTGCAACGAGAACCGACTGATAGAAGCTAAAGGATTTGGCCTTAAAACTCAGGAGGAAATTGCCCGGGTTATTGAATTTAAGATGGCCAGTAACGGAAAGTTTCTATATGCGAGGATCGAAACTGAGGCGAACGAACTTTTGCGCAAACTGGGTGATTTACTTCCCAAAGCATTGATCAGCTTTACAGGTGAGTACCGGCGCTGCTGTGAGATCATCGAAAATTTATCGATTTTAGTAGGCAACGATGATTTTCAACTAGCAATTGACACGATTACTGATGCTGATCTTCTTACTGGTATTTTGTGTACCGGGTCGGCGCTAAGCGGTAAAACCGAGCATGGCTTTATGGTAAATATCGGTTTGGTTAAATACAGCTCATTCTACAAAGAACTATTCCTCCAAAGCAGTACAGCAGAATTTAAGCTTGAATTTGCAAAACGTTTACCATTAATAGTCGATACTGAAAACGAAGTAGCTATTTTTGATCAGGCCGGGCTTGATTTTATACCTGCCGAGCTTCGCGAGGATAGTACCTATATTGAAAAGGCCGCGAACCATACCCTACCAAAGCTGATCACTTATGCAGATTTGCAAGGCACGTTGCACAACCACAGTACCTGGAGCGACGGGGTAAATACACTGGAAGAAATGGCCCTATATTGTCGTGATATTCTTAAACTCGACTACCTGGGTATGTGCGACCATAGCCGTAGTGCTTTTTATGCCAGTGGTTTAAGTATTGAAAGAGTATTGCAACAACAGGAAGAAATTGACAGCCTGAACCGCAAACTGGGGAGTTTTCATATTTTTAAGGGAATTGAATCAGATATATTAAACGATGGATCGCTGGATTATCCCGATGAAATTTTGCAGCGTTTTGATTTTATCGTAGCATCAGTTCATTCAAATTTGAAAATGGATAAGGAAAAAGCTACTGCCCGCGTTATTAAAGCAGTGGAAAATCCATACACCAGTATCCTTGGGCATCCTACCGGCAGGTTATTACTGAGCCGCAAAGGATATGAACTTGATTTTAAAAAAGTGATCGATGCCTGTGCCGCAAATGAGGTGATAATCGAAGTTAATGCTAACCCACTACGGCTCGACCTGGATTGGCGCTGGCACCAATATGCGCTAGAAAAAGGTGTGATGCTTTCTATAAACCCCGACGCGCATCGTACGGAAGGCTTTACAGATATGCATTACGGTATTTTAGCTGCAAGAAAAGGAGGTTTATACAAGGAAATGTGCCTGAACGCCTTAACTTTGAGCGAGATCAAAAAAGTATTTGAATCGAAGAAAAATAAAACAATAAATCATTCGGCTGATAGATAGGCACTTTCTGCAATCGACATTCCGAATTCCGAATTAAAAAACATGCTGACAGACAAAGTACGCGCTATACAGCAACAACAAAAACCACCAATAATACTGGTGATCGGCGATTTAATGATCGATCACTATGTATGGGGCGATGCTACCCGCCTGTCGCCGGAAGCTCCGGTTCCTATCGTCAATGTAAAAAATGAATCTACCACGCTTGGAGGTGCTGCCAATGTAGCGCAAAACCTGGTGGCATTAGGCGCACAGGTAACTTTAGCAGGCGTTATTGGTGATGATACCTTTGGTCGGCAGCTAACAGAGATCATGACTCAGGAAGGTATTGCTACTGATGGTATTGTTACTGATAAACATCGCCCAACGACAGTTAAGACACGCGTTCTTGCCGGTAGCCACCAGTTAGTTCGGGTGGATCGTGAAGTAACGGATGCCCTTGGACACCAACTGGAGCTCGAATTACTTGAAAAACTCTCGAATTACATCCAGGAAGCCGATATTGTACTTTTTTCAGATTATGGTAAGGGCTTGTTCTCGGCTGAACTTACCCATAAGCTGATCAAACTCGCAAAAAGCAAATACAAAAAAGTAATCGTCGATCCGAAGGGCTTGGATTATGCAAAATATAAAGGTGCATTTATCATTAAACCTAACCGAAAGGAACTCGCTGAAGCAGCTAAAACCGGAGCAGTAAAAACGGTGGAGGACCTGCAGCGTGCCGCCAAAGTGATATTTAAACAAACTGAGGCCGAGTACCTTGTGGTTACGCTTTCGGAAGAAGGTATGGTTATTGTAGATGAAATCGGATACCAATTACTTCCGGTCAAAGCAACTGCCGTATTTGACGTAACCGGCGCCGGCGATACTGTTTTGGCTACCATGGCCTATTTTATAGCATCAGGCCTTGAAATTACCGAAGCCTGCGAGCTTGCAAACCATGCCGCCGCAATCGTTATCCGCCGCGTTGGTAGTGCTACTACTTCCATTGAAGAAATTATTGCAGATATTGAGGGATAAGGGAATTAGGTATTAAGCATTAGGCATTGGGCATCATAGCAATACTAAATAGATAGGAATATATCAATTCAACAATTCACTCATTCACTAACTCACCCATTCACTCAATCTCTAGCTCACTCATTATAAAACATGGTTATTGAAGAACTAAAAGATCATCAGCAATTGATACAGCGTGTAATAGATGGACTAACACGCGATATCGAGATAGCTTGTAAATTGATGGTTTCTACGCTAAAAAGCGGCAATAAAGTATTGCTGGCGGGCAATGGCGGTAGTGCCGCTGATGCCCAGCATATAGCTGCCGAATTAAGTGGCAGGTTTGTGAAAGAAAGAAAAGCATTGCCGGGTATTGCGCTTACCGTTGATAGTTCGGCACTAACTTCTATCGCTAATGATTATGGTTATGAGCATGTATTCTCGCGCCAGGTTGAGGCATTGGCACAGTCAGGCGATTTGTTTATCGGTATTTCAACCAGCGGCAACAGCCAGGGTATATTGAATGCATTTGAAACTGCCCGTAAACTGGGATGCCATACTCTAGGACTTAGTGGCCGTAACGGTGGTAAAATGAATGGGCTCTGCGATCTGAATATTGTGGTACCTTCTGAAATAACTGCCCGTATCCAGGAAATGCATATCCTTATCGGCCATATTTTGTGCAAGGCTGTTGATGATGCTTATTGATGAACCTGGACTGGACAGACTCACAAAGTTTTAAAGACTTTGTAAGTCTTATATTAATGCGATATGAGATACAACATCGAAAAGACACTACTTGACAAAATTTGCGATCTTCCAAAACTGCAGGCTCAGGTTAAAGCCTGGCAACAGGAAGGGAAAAAAGTAGTTTTCACCAACGGCGTCTTTGACCTGCTTCACATAGGCCATATCACCTATCTTGCAAAAGCATCAGAACTGGGTGATAAACTCATAATCGGGCTTAATGCCGATAGTTCGGTTAAACGAATTAAGGGCCAAGATCGGCCGGTGAACGATCAGAATAGTCGCGCTGCGCTATTGGCAGCCTTGTTTTTTGTCGATGGTATCGTTGTATTTGAAGAAGACACACCATTAAAACTGATCAAAACCCTCTTACCTGATATTCTGGTTAAAGGAGCCGACTATGCCATCGAAAACATTGTTGGCGGCAAGGAAGTTATTGCCAACGGCGGCGATGTAAGGACAATAGATTTCGTTGAAGGGTATTCTTCTACTTCAATCATTCAAAAAATCAGGAATCAGATCAAATAAACGATGAAAATACTGGTTATCCGCTTTAGCTCGATGGGCGATATCATTTATACTACACCCGTAGTAAGGTGCATAAAGACCCAATTGCCGGATTCCGAAGTTCATTTCCTGACCAAACCTGCGTTTCGATATATTTATGAGGGCAATCCATATGTGGATAAACTTTTGTTTTTGAAGCCTACCCTATCCGAAACTTTAAGTGACATTAAAGCGGAACAATACGACCTTATAGTAGACCTGCATAATAACCTGCGTACATCTATTATAAAATTCAGAACTGGCATCAAGTCATATACTTATAAAAAACAACCCATCCGCAAATGGCTCAGTCTGAAATTTCGATTAAAACTAGTTAAGCCTATACACCTGGTGGAGCGGTATTTGAAAGCCCTTAGGCCTTTGGGTATCATAAATGATGGTAAACCAATCAACTATTATCTCAAAAAACAGTACGCGCTGGCCGAATTGCTACCATTGTCTCATCAGGATAAATACATTGCCTTTGTAATTGGCGCCACCCATTTCACCAAGCGGATGCCAAATGACAAGATCATTGAGATTTGCAAACAAATAGATCTGCCAATTGTGCTATTGGGTGGTGAAGATGTAAAGGCCAACGGTGCTGAGATCGTGCAAGCTGCGGGAAATAAAATATACAACGCCTGCGGGAGCACTACATTGGACGAATCGGTATTTCTGGTATCTAAAGCAGAACGAATTTTAGGTTTTGATACCGGTTTAACACATATTGCTGAAGCATTTGACGTGCCGATTGGTTCTATATGGGGCGGAACTGTACCGGAATTGCTGGGCGTACAACCCTACCAGGTAAAAGAAGCTGAAATTATGGGGATAGCATTGTCCTGCCGGCCCTGCTCTAAGTTTGGTTTGGAAAAATGTCCCCGGGGTCATTTTAAGTGTATGAAAACGATACCGAACGAGTGGCTTGTTAATTTTGCCAATAATAAAGAAAATAAATAATGAAAAAGCTGCTGTTGATTCGCCATGCTAAAGCCGTACATGATTTAAATTATGACGACTTCGAGCGCCCCTTGAAACTTTCGGGTATCAAAGACGCTGAGTTAATGGCATTACGACTAAAAGCAAACCAACCTATACCCCAGCAATTGGTTGCAAGCCCGGCCTTACGTACCAGGAGTACTGCGGATATCTTTGCTGCATTTCTATCGCTGCCAGGCCCTCTGCTCGACACACGGATCTATGAGGCTGGCCAAATCACACTAATGGATGTGATCAACGACTTTGATAACGAAAAAGATTTCATCGCACTCGTTGGTCATAACCCTGCGATGGAACAGATCGTCAACTACCTTAGCGGCGAACGTGTCGACTTCCCTACCTGCGCGATAGCGCTGCTTGAATTTGAGCTCGACGAATGGGCCGGGATCAGTTCCATGACAGGTAAGTTAAGCTGGTTTAGTATTGCCCGGGAAGATTGAATCGCGCGCTTTCGAATCGTTTAGCACAGGACGATAAGCTTAATTAAGACAATAGGTTTTCCCGGGCAGGGAACGGATATAGCCCTGCATTTCCATATTCAGCAAATTCATGGTCAACTGGCTAAGGGGCATGTTGGCTTTGAGGCTCAGATCGTCAATGGGCAATGGGGTTTTATGCTGGAAAATAATATTAAAAATGATGCGTTCGTCATCCGTCAGGTCCATAGGCAGCGACAACTGTTCGCGGGCGGGTTTGGGTGCTCCTTCCTCCCAGCCCAGGCTATAAGCTAGATCGGCTGCACTGGTAAGCAGTGCTGCTTTGTTATTCCGGATCAGGAAATTACAGCCTTCAGAATACTCGTCATCTATCCTTCCCGGAAAAGCAAACACATCGCGATTGTAGGAATTAGCGATCTCTGCTGTGATCAGCGCTCCTCCTTTGATACCTGCCTCCATAACGATGGTAGCATCAGCCATCCCTGCCACAATACGATTGCGCTGCGGAAAATTTTCCCGATCAGGTATAGTACCCGAAGGATATTCGGTCAATAAACCACCATTGGCAAGCATCTTTTGCGCAGTTGCCTGGTTATGGTATGGGTATATCCTATCCAAACCATGCCCTAATACACCAACGGTTTGCACATTTTGCTTCACACATTCTTTATGTGCTGCCACGTCTATGCCCAATGCCAGACCGCTTACCACCAGCACATTATAGGGCTGCAACTCCTCAATCAATTGCCGGCATAGTTGCCTCCCGTATTCGGTTGCATTCCTTGTGCCTACAATACTAACTACATGCCGCCGATTGAGGTCCATCTGCCCTTTAGCATATAAAAGCACGGGGCCGTCGTTGCAATTTTTCAAGCGGCGCGGATATTCGATATCTGAGTAAAATATTACCTGAATATCATTGGCTTCTATATATTTAATTTCTTCTTCGGCCCTTTGCAGCGCCGCGTCCAGATCAACACCTTTTAGCGTCCATTCGCCAATTCCGGGCACTTTCAGCCATTTGGTTTTTGATACTTTAAATACCCGTTCGGCATCCCCAAAATGCGATAACAGCATTTTGGCGGATACAGGGCCTATATTTTTAACAAAAGTTAATGCGATTTGATGCAGGAGTGACATGGTTTAGATGGATAACAGTGTGAAATTAAAAATAAATTCATTTTGCTCAAATTTTTAGCAAAATAAATTATTTAGCCTGACCAACACGCCATTCTTTTTGCATAGCAATCTATAGGTAAATTGCTTTCCCCATTCACCTGAATTTTAATATCTTGCTTTGCTAAAAGTTTATTCCATTTTAAACATGTCACAGTACCGAGGGATGATAGGCCCGAAAAAAACAGGCAAATACTTGTTGATCATTACAACAATGGTATTGATGTTAGGCATTTCGTGTGAAGCCTATTCACAGGATAGTGCCGGGAAAAAACACTCCAAAACAAAGGAAGCGATCAACGCCAAGCTTAAAGAAATGGCGGATAAGTTGAAAAAGATCAACCCATTTAAAAAGAAAGATGCGAGCGAACAGCCTGCTGTAAAGGACGAACCTAAAAAAAGCGAGCCTGCGCCACCACCGCTGCCTCCACCCAGACCTGATAACACAAAAGCTAAAAAAACCACTACTACCCGAAAGAAAGGAAAAACCAGCAAACCAGCCACGGATAATAGGAGCAAAACAACGCCTATTATTTAATGGAGCTGATTTTGAGAATCTCTGTTTGATGAGTTTATCGATCCATTCCCTTTTTTGGATATTTGATCTGATCGTAAAGACTGTCATTATAGCATCAAAGTGATAACAGTACTAAGCGTCTATGCCGCAAAAATTACGGGGCCCTATCAATGGTTAATCAGAAAATAAAAGGATACGATAGCTAAGCCTGAAAAGCTCAGCGGGGCGCTTTGATATAGATCACTTGCTTGGTTTCGAAAAACTCTTCATTAAAATGATCTTTTAAGTAAAACTGCTTTACCGCAAGTTTTGACTCCGCTATTTCCTGTTGGAGGTCGCCGCCCTTAAGGTATAAAATACCGTTTTGAAGCTTATTTTTTGATTGTGGAGCGAATTTATTCTTCACCCATGGATAAAAATCTTTGAGCTGAGTAACCGCACGCGAAACCACAAAATCAAACTTCCCCGGAGCCTGTTCAGCCCTGATATGTTCACCGGTAACATTATTTAAACCGATGGCTTTAGCAACTTCATTGACTACTTTTATCTTTTTTCCGATAGAATCCGCCAGAAAAAATTGCGTGTCAGGAAAAAGTATAGCGAGAGGAATACCGGGGAAACCACCTCCGGTGCCTACATCAAGCACCCGTTCATCCGGTAAAAACTGTATAATTTTGGCTATCCCCAGAGAATGGAGCACATGACGCTCAGGCAATAGGTCGATATCTTTCCGTGATATCACATTGATCTGGCTATTCCAGTGGTTATAAAGCGCAGGCAATTGCTCAAACTGCTGCTTTTGCAGAGGCGTTAATCCGGGGAAGTATTTGCTGATAATATCAGATGTCATCCCGGTTAAAGCGGTTTATGATATTGCCGAGCAGGTACCTTGCCCTGAAAAGCTGGGCTTTTACCGTACCAAGCGGAAGATCGAGCTGTACGGCGATCTCTTCATAAGATAACTCATCGAAATAGCGCAGGGTAATAAGGTTGCGGTAACGCGGCGGCAAACCTTCTATCAGAATTTTTAACTCCTGGGTTTGTTGCTTTTTTATGGACGTTTCCTCCGGATTAAGCACATCGGCCTTTATTTGAAGCGTTTTTTCTTCCCCGTCATCGTCAACCATGCCGTGGATAGACATGGTATTCAATTTCTTTTTCCGGATAAAATCAATACAATTATTAGTAGCTACCCTGAACAACCAGGTACTGAAAGCATAATCAGGCTGGTATTTTTCCAGTTTCTCAAACGCTTTGGCAAATGTCTCTACCGTTAGGTCCATGGCATCTTCTTTATTATTGACCATTTTAAGGGCCATAAAATAGATGGAATCTTTATACCTGTGCATCAAGTCGGCATAAGCCTTTTGGTTCCCCTCGCGGGCCTTCACCACCAGGTGAAAATCATTCTTAGCGTTCTCTGTAAAATTTGCGTTTATTTCCACTGAGTAGTTTTTATAAATGTACCTATCAAGCCAAAAATATTCAAATAAACATAATAAACAAGGTCAAATACCGGCAAATACCAGATTAAATTTTTGTCGCCAAGTTTATTGAATACCTTATAGTATAAAATCAGTTGTAAGATCAATCTAATTACAAGCAAACTCAGTGCCAATAACAGGTAAGGCGTATAGAGCAGGCAAAGCACAAAAAGCGTGTAAAACATAAATCCCGACAATGCATCGAAGCTCAGCAGGCGCCTGTGTGTGCCCTTGTACAACTTGCCAACGCCCATATGCCTGCGCTTTTGTCGGTAAAAAGCTGATAAGGTAGCTTTTGCCGGACTTAAGGTAAATGCATCAGGATGTATCTCAATCACTGTATTATCGTTTCTGGCATTTTCGTTAACGAACAAATCATCATCCCCCGACATCACATGCATGTGAGAAGCAAAACCTTTATTTTTAAAAAAAAGCGTTTTTGTATAAGCCAGGTTACGTCCAATTCCCATATAGGGATTACCAGCAAGCGCAGCAGAAAGATAATTAATAGCAGTACGTAGTGTTTCATAGCGTATAAAAGCATTTAGCAGACCACTGTTACGCTGGTAAGGCGAATAACCCAGTATTATTTCGTTAGAGTCTGTAAAATTAGATGCCATTTGCCTGATCCAATTGCTGGAAGCAGGAACGCAATCAGCGTCAGTAAATAAAAGATGTTCATTTTTGGCGGCTTTTATACCCATGGTAAGGGCAAACTTTTTCCCGGTTTTGAAACGATCGTTCTCGGTAACATTAACTATTTTAAGCCGGGGAAATCTTAGGGCCATATCTTTCAATACCTGCTCGGTATCGTCGAGTGAGCAGTCGTTTACAACCACTACTTCAAAATCCGGGTAATCCTGTTCAAAGATAAGCGGGAGATTGTTGGTCAGGTTAAATTCCTCGTTTCTGGCACTGATAATAACCGAAACAGGGATAGCACCCTGAACTTGCTCGTCATTTACAGTAAAAACTGCAAGCCGACGGTGATAATATAATAGGTAATAAAGCTGGACGATAAAAAAGGCTATATAGATTGCCAGCAGGGCCCAGGGTAAATATGCTTCCAAAGCTTCGAGTTTATTGAGTTCAAAGTTGTTAAAAATCAATGGTAATTTGGGGGATGGTTGAAAAGTTGTAAGCTTAGAGGGTGTTAATGTTGATAAGTGTGAGTACTAAAAGGCAATACAACAATTCAACTTTCCAAGCTTATAACAAATGAGTACTTTTGCCGACTTATAATGAAATTTAATTTAGAAGCCCAGGATCCGCTTTCCAAGGCCCGAGCGGGCGAGATCACTACCGATCACGGTACGGTACAAACACCTATTTTTATGCCTGTGGGCACCGCGGGCACAGTTAAAGCCGTTCATCAGCGCGAATTGGACAAGGATATCGAAGCTCAGATCATTTTAGGTAATACGTATCACTTGTATCTTCGACCGGGATTGGACACGCTCCAAAAAGCCGGTGGCCTGCACAAATTTATTGGCTGGGACAAACCTATACTAACAGATAGTGGCGGCTACCAGGTGTATTCGTTAACGGGTGTGCGAAAGATAAAAGAAGAAGGCGTCACATTCCGCTCTCATATCGACGGCTCAAAACACCTTTTTACGCCCGAAAATGTGATGGACACCCAACGCATTATTGGAGCCGATATTATGATGGTGCTTGATGAATGTACACCCTATCCCAGCGAATACGGCTACGCACGTAAGTCGATCGAAATGACGCATCGCTGGCTAAAACGCTGCTGCGACCGTTTCGACAGCACCGAACCTAAATATGGGTACAATCAAACGCTTTTTCCTATTGTTCAGGGCTCGGTGTACAAAGACCTTCGTATACGTTCGGCTGAAGTGATCGCTTCATTTGAGCGCGAGGGAAATGCCATAGGCGGACTTTCAGTTGGCGAACCGGCTGAGGAAATGTACGCTATGACCGAAATTGTTTGCAATATATTACCGGAACAAAAACCACGTTACCTGATGGGAGTAGGTACACCGGTAAATTTGCTCGAAAACATTGCACTTGGTATAGATATGTTTGACTGTGTGATGCCTACGCGCAATGCCCGTAATGGCATGCTGTTCACTAAAAATGGCATCATCAACATCAGAAACGAAAAATGGAAGAATGATTTCTCGGCAATTGAAGCCGACAGCGACCTTTTTGCCGATCTGAACTATACAAAAGCTTATCTTCGTCACCTGATTCATTCCGGCGAAATACTTGGAGCACAGATAGCAACGTTACATAACCTGCACTTCTACCTATGGTTGGTTAAAGAAGCACGTAAAAAAATTATAAGCGGTGAATTTTATCCCTGGAAGGAAAAAATGGTTAAAATACTTGCCCAACGACTGTAAATGAAAGCCCTGCTGGATAAATATCTGAAAGTAATTGACTGGTACATTATCAAAAAGTACCTGGGCACTTTTGTATTTACCCTGGGTATATTTACGGTGATAACTGTAGTATTTGATATAGCCGAACACATAGACAATTTTTTAAAGTCGGGTGCAAGTATCAAAGAGATTGCTTTTAAATATTATGCAGGTTTTATCCCATTCTACCTTAATCTGCTTGAGCCGCTTATCAATTTTATAGCAATTATCCTATTTACGGCCAGGATGGCTAATCAAACCGAAATTGTACCAATCCTGTGCTCTAAAGCCAGTTTTACCAGATTTCTCAGGCCATATTTTGTTTCTGCAACGCTAATATTCACCATTTCACTGATAGCCAACGTTTTTATTATCCCCTATACAAACCGGCTTAAAGTTGATTTTGAAAACGCCCATTTCAGCGATAACAGCGACCCTTCAAAAAGTGAAGTGCATATGCAACTGGATAAACACACTTTTGTTTATGTAAAATCATTTGATGCCAACGCTAAAACGGGTTTCGAATTTATACTCGAGAAGTTCAATGGCGATGTGATGACCGACAAAATAGTGGCTCAGAATATTGCCTATGATTCGTTAAAAAGAAAATGGACGCTGAAAATATTTTCTGAAAGGCATATCAGCGGACTTAAAGAAAGCATGTTATGGCACGGTATAAGCAAAGACACTGTGCTGGATATGAAGCCCGAGGATTTTGAAATCAGGGATAACGCCTACAGCGCTATGTCGATGAGCGTACTCAACAAGAACATCGAAAAAGCTAAAATACGTGGCACCGGTGAGCTTACCGATATGCAATATGAAAAATACAACCGATTTGTATATCCTCTTTCCACCTATGTTTTAATGATCATCGGTGTTTCTATGTCATCCAGAAAAGTGCGCGGCGGCATAGGTTTGCCTTTGGGAATAGGCATATTATTGTGCTTTGCTTATATTGTTGTGGAGCGCTTTGCTCTTGTGTTTTCTACAAAAGGAGGAGCTCCTGCGCTTATCTCAGTATTTGTTCCTAATATTATATTTGGCATATTTGGGTATTACCTGCTTTTAAAGGCCCCCAAATAATGCCGTCCGAATCCACTTCTGCTGCACTAACCAAAAATCTGATCATACTCCATTTTACAGTTTTTATATGGGGCTTTACAGGTGTTCTTGGTAAACTAATCACCTTACCTGCAGTAAGTCTGGTATGGTACCGTGTACTGATCGGATTCGTTACCCTCTTCCTTTATTTTAAGTTTAACCGCACCTCAATTAAGGTCAGTTGGAAAGCTTTGATACAGCTGTTATTTACCGGTGCACTTGTGGGTGGCCATTGGATCTTATTCTTCCTGTCCATCAAATTATCAACCGTGTCGGTAGCATTGGTTTGCTTTTCATCACTTACATTATTCACCGCCGTTTTCGAACCGCTAATCAATAAAAAGCAAATCGCTGGGATCGAAATCATCAGCGGCTTACTGATAATCATTGGAATCCTGGTCATTTTCAAATTCGAACCCCAATACACTAAGGGTATAATTTCAGGCCTGCTTTGTGCAGTTTTTGCAAGCTTTTTTTACATCATCAATGCAAGGCAGGTAAAGCTTTACCAACCACCTGTCATTGCATTTTATGAATTGATCGGCGCCTTTATCTGGATCACTGTATACCTGTTTTTCACCGGCGGATTCATTCACTTTCACATACCACCCGGCGCTGATATGGCATACCTGCTCCTTCTCGGAACCGTTTGTACATCGCTTGCATACGTTGCCGGAGTTTCTGTGATGCGCTTACTTTCGGCATTTCGCCTTGCGCTGATCATGAACCTGGAGCCTGTCTACGGCATCATCTTATCATTCCTTTTTTTTGGAGACATGCACAAAATGACATCTGGCTTTTGGCTTGGCGCCCTAATAATTCTATCAACAATTTTCCTGTTTCCAATAGCTCAGAAACAAATCCATAAGCGCAAAATTAAATCCTGAGTCTGCAATTTTGCGTACAAAACCTACACAACAATAGGGTAGGGGTAAAGATTAAGGAGTTTTTTATACCCTATTTTCAGACATTTTAAGACACTATTTAAAACCAAGGGTAACTCACTGTCATTCTGCTATTTTTAATTAATTCAGCGCAAAATGCCTGCTTGCGGAATAGTGTATCAAAACCAGCAGCTCAAAAACACAAAACCAAATTATTTTACAGCGAATTACAGCGGTTTTTTTGCAATTTATTTTTACCTATTCCAAATTAAAATATTTTTTATTTACTTATATATCAATATACTTATATAGGTTAAATAAACTTTTAATTAAGTAAAATGATTGTCGATAGCCAGGGATATAACTAATATTTTTAGCAATGTGTATTTTTACAATAAAAAATAGTATTTATTTATCTGTTAATCAACCTTATATATATCATTATATAAACAAAAACTTTTTAATTGGTGTTTCTGACAACTTAGTGTATAGAAAATGCCATTTTTAGAAAAATTGAAAAATGAAAATATCGAGGGCTCCCCATCGGTCGAAAAAATTCCGCGTAAAATTCAACCATCGGCGATGTGCAGTCTTCCAGTGGAGACAGACCTGATGCAAACCCATTAATTTCCGGTTAAAAAAAATCAAGGCATAGCAGCAATAAAAATCATCCGATCAGGAGGCACACTCCCCTCCCATTTTAGTAGCTTAGTATTTTTAAAGCGCCTGTTTAAAGGCAATTCACTTTTAATCCAAAATCGTCATGAGAATAAAAACCATGATCATTATTATCATCACTATTTTACTAACTGTGGTGATTATGCAGAACAACGACCCTGTTCCATTTAAATTTTTGTTCGCTAAATTTTACACATCAAAACTTATTGTACTTCTGTCAGTTTCCGTGATAGCATTTATTGCCGGCGTGATGGTAGGCAGGCCAGGCCGACCCAAATACATACCAGGACAAGATCCCGAAACCGGGCTAGAAAAAAAAGAATCAAATACACTAAGTGACGAAGACAGAGATTATATCAGTTGAATTATGGAAAATAAAATTGGGTTTATCGGGCTCGGAAATATGGGCCTGCCGATGGCGAAAAATTTGGTAGCGGCGGGGTATCATCTCATGGTGTACAATCGCTCCGCTGAAAAAATAAACGAGTTGGATCCTTTGGCAGTTACCCCTTGCGAAAGTCCGGCGGAAGCAGCGAAAGATGTATCAATAGTGGTAACGATGTTGTCGGACGACAAAGTTCTTGATGAAATTACAAGGGGTGAAAATGGCATTTTAACTAGTCTCCCCCAAGGAAGCATACACCTCTCGATGAGTACGGTATCGCCGGATATTTCGCGGCGATTAGCAACGCTGCATACCGCCGCAGGAAATACCTACCTTGCTGCCCCGGTATTTGGCCGGCCTGAAGCTGCGGCAGCAAAAAAATTATGGATATGCGTTTCTGGCGACGTCAAATCGAAATTATTTGTACAGCCCGTTCTGGAAGCGCTTGGTCAGGGTGTGTTCAACTTCGGTGAAGATTCAGGTAACGCCAATGTTGTAAAAGTTATCGGAAACTTCATGCTCTTTGCTTCAGTTGAAATGATGGCTGAAGCCTTCCGATTAGCGCAAGACCACGGGCTGGACCGTTCAGAAGTAGCAAATTTCTTTGGATCGACGATATTCAACGCTCCCGTTTATCAGAATTATGGACGCCTTGTTGCTGAAAAGCAATACGATCCTGTAAAATTCAAAGCCAAACTTGGTTATAAAGACCTTGATCTTGCCCACCAATTGGCCGAACAAACAGGCACAGCGATGCCTGTAGCTGATGTTACCCGCAAAAAATTAGCAGTTGCCGTAGAAAATGGTTTTGGCGACCGGGATTGTGTTGAGGCATTTGCCAGGGGTGCAGAAAAAGACGGATTTAAGTAAAAGTAATCACAAATCGTAAAAAACCTGGTTGGCTCGATGCAGATCAGCCAGATCAGGTTTTTGTTTAAATATGCCAAAAACCGAGGCTCCACTCCCACTCATACTGGCATATACAGCGCCGGATTCATATAAGGCAGCTTTTACGCCCCTGATAATTGCGTGATTTTTAAATATTGATTCTTCAAAATCATTTCTGATACAACTTTTCCATTCCTCTATAGGTAATTTGATCAGCTCTTTCACTGACCTTGCGGGCCAAAAAGGTTTAATACCCCGGTAAGCTTCGGAAGTTGAAACATGTGCGGGAGGCATTACAAGTACTATCGCATAGCTGGAAAGATCGAGCTCGATCGGTTCAAAACGATCGCCTTTTTCATAGGCGTACACTGGCTTGTTTTCGATAAAAAAGGCGCAATCGGCACCCAGCTTCCTGGCATAGTTGAGTTTTTGTTCTAAAGAAAGGCCCAGATCAAATAACTGATCCAGGAGCCTGATAAAAAATGCCGCATCGGCCGACCCTCCTCCAAGTCCTGCTCCTATCGGTATATGTTTATGCAAATGAATATTAACAAACGGCAAAGAATAATCAGCGCCGATAAGTTGATAGGCTTTTAAACATAGATTATCTTCGTCTCTGCCGGGTATTCCCAACCCCGAAGCATCAAAAGATAAATGATCGCCTGGCATTGCTTCCAATGCATCAAAAATTTTAACCGGATAAAAGATTGTTTCAAGATTATGGTACCCATCGGTTCTGCGGGATACGATGTTAAGGCCTATGTTTATTTTGGCGTTCGGAAATACGATCATCAGATTGACTAACAACGGCTGTATTTTTGCACATCCGTAGGATACCAAAAATAGATTATTTTTATTTGTAGTGGAATTTTGTTGTAAAGAAGTACTGCTTGAAAGCCTGCATGAATTAATTTATCAGTCCAAACAAAACCAATACAACTAATACAACCACTACAACGACAACCACAAACAAACAACATGAAGCAATACCTCGACCTAATGAAACATGTGCTGGAAAATGGCACTCAAAAACATGACCGCACAGGTACGGGAACGCTGAGTGTATTTGGTTATCAGATGCGGTTTAATTTACAGGATGGCTTCCCTTTGGTTACCACCAAAAAACTTCACCTGAAATCGATCATACACGAGCTCATCTGGTTTTTGCAGGGCGATACCAATATCAAATACTTAAAAGATAATGGCGTGCGCATTTGGGACGAATGGGCCGATGAAAACGGCAATCTGGGACCTGTATATGGCCACCAATGGCGTTCGTGGCCAAAACCTGATGGTGGCCAAATAGACCAGATCAGCCAGGTGGTAAAGCAAATAAAAACCAATCCTGATTCAAGGCGAATCATGGTATCTGCCTGGAACGTGGCCGATGTTGAACGTATGGCTCTTCCACCCTGCCATAGTCTTTTTCAGTTTTATGTAGCTGATGGCCGGCTTTCCTGCCAGCTGTACCAACGGAGCGCGGACATATTTTTGGGTGTACCGTTCAACATAGCATCTTATGCCCTGCTTACTTTAATGATGGCTCAGGTTTGCGATCTTCAACCGGGAGATTTTGTTCACACCTTCGGTGACGCTCATTTGTACAATAACCACATAGAACAAACCAACCTGCAATTAAGCCGCGAGCCCAGGCCTTTGCCGACCATGCGGATAAACCCTGAAGTGAAAGATATTTTTGCCTTTAAATTCGAAGATTTTACACTGGAAAACTACGACCCATGGCCACATATCAAAGGGGTTGTGGCGGTTTGATGATCATTAGTATATTTGTATATGACTACTACCCAAAAAAAAGCGGAAATAGACAAATTACTCAACCAAATACCTGATAAAGCCGCTGCAATTTTTGAAAGTCTGATCATCAACTATCCATTTATTGATGGAAACAAACGGATTGCCTAACTGATGCTTCGACTTTTTCTATTGGAATCAGGAAGGGATATTACCGCAAGCCAGGATGAGAAATACAAAATGACCATTGCTGCCGGTAAAGGAGAATTGAAAATAAATGATATCCGGGATTGGATCATCTTACATTTAAAATAATTTATTGAATGACCGTATCTATCATCGTCGCCATCGGCGAAAATAACGCCATAGGCAAAGACAACCAGCTACTTTGGCATATACCTGCTGATTTACGCCATTTTAAAAATAAAACCTCGGGCCACACGATCATTATGGGTCGCAAAACTTTTGATTCAGTGGGCAAACCCTTGCCTAACCGGCGGAATATTGTGGTAACCCGGCAAAACATCCAAATAGCAGGCTGCGAAGTTGTAAAGTCGATTGACGATGCACTTGCACTTTGTAAAGAGGAAGATGAAGTTTTCATTGGCGGTGGTGCGGAGATTTACCGGCTTGTCATGGCCCAAACTGATCGCATATACCTCACAATTATTCACCAGGAATTTGACGCAGATACTTTTTTCCCAAAGATCGACTACAGCCAATGGGTAGAAACCTCGCACGTGGATTATCCAGCCAACGAAAAAAATAATATACCCTATTCTTTCATTACGCTCGAAAGAGCTTGATTTCGAAGACTTTCCTGTTCAATTGTTCCAGTACTGGCTTTTTATGACGTGATTGAACTGGTATTATAGTATAAACCTGAAGTAAGCTATTTTGCTCGTGACAAATTGTTTGAATATTAAATTTTATGCTTCTAAAATTTTATTAGATTTGCCGACTTGTTTAAAAAGCTTATAGACTAATTAATTACATATTTTGATTTACAATGCAAGGTAAAGGGATTATTAAATTTTTCGCCATTCTACTGGCGTTAGTGTGCATATACGTGATATCGTTTACCTGGGTGGTGCAGAAGGTAAAGAATGATGCAAAAGCCTATGCCAAGGGAGACACCACAAAGATAAAAGCGTACCTGGATTCCATTTCCACTAAACCGGTTTATCCAATTTTGGGCCACACCTACC
>CAISPD010000047.1 GCA_903887275.1 uncultured Mucilaginibacter sp. | reverse complement strand
TATGGTAATAAAATTAAGCTTTTACGGATAAATGATCGTTTGGGGTGCTAAGCTTTGAATACTTAACACAAAAAGGAAAAATTTGTTGCACAATGGAGACGCTACTGCCAGGCTTTTAGGTTCCATATTTTTTCAAATAAAACGTGCGGAACATTACTCCTGATTATCTGTTTTCCTGAAGTTTTATCAGACGAAATTGTACGGTGAAATTTGATAATTCTGAACCTAAAGTAAAAAGGCGGTGACACCAATGCTCGCCGCCTTTTGAAACATAATTTTTGGGGTATCAATTATTTTATATCCGCCCGATATTCCCAGTAGCTACACGTTTGCGGTAGGCATAGTAGAAAACGATCGGGAAAATGAACAGGTTAAAACTGGTATTTGTTATCAAGCCGCCGATCACAACTATTGCAAGTGGTTTTGAGGCTTCAGAACCGATACCATTTGAAATAGCGGCCGGCAACAGCCCGATAGCCGCCATCATGGCTGTCATAACTACCGGGCGCAAACGATCCTGTACGCCTTCTTTTAGCGCATCGCTGAAGCTCCATAGCGTTTTGCGTTTAAGCTCGCGGATATTTGTCTTGAATTTGGTGATCAGGATCACACCGTTCTGTACGCAAATGCCAAACAGCGCAATAAAGCCGATCCCCGCCGAAATATTAAAGTTTACGCCTGTAATTAACAAAGCCAAAATTCCACCAGCTATAGCAAAAGGAACGTTATTGAGCACCAGAAGTGAATCTGTGACATTGCCGAAGAGGATAAAAAGTATGAAAAATATGATCAGCAAACTGATGGGGACAACCTGTGTCAGACGTTTAGAGGCACGTTGTTGATTTTCGAAATCCCCGGCCCATTCCAGAAAATATCCTCTGGGTAGTTTTATTTTTTCCTCTACCTTTTGCTGGGCCTCTTTAATAGTGCTGCCCATATCCCTGCCACGAATAGAAAATTTAATGGCGCCATAACGCTTGTGGTCGTCTCGGTAGATCATGCTGATCCCGGTTATCTTGTTGATGTTCGAAATTTCCCGCAGCGGAACCTTATTGCCACTGATAGAGGGCACACGCAAATCGCCAATCGCTGCAATATTATTTCTAAAATTATCCGGGTATCTGATTCTCAGGTCGAATTTACGTTCTCCTTCATAGATCTGAGTAGCTGCTTTTCCACCAATGGCCGTTTCAATAACTGCATTTGCATCGGCTGCAGTAACGCCATATTGAGCCATCTTTTCCTGATTAAGATTAACCTGCAGCTCCGGCTGTCCCATGTCGCGCAATACGCCCAGATCTTCGATGCCTTTTACCCCTTTCAATATGCTATAGATCGAGTCTTCTTTGCTTTCTATGTATTTATAGTCGTCGCCAAACATTTTCACAACAATAGAGCCCTTTACACCCGAAACAGCTTCCTCCACATTGTCAGAAATTGGCTGAGAAAAGTTGAGATCAATGCCCGGGATATACTTTAATTTCTCCTGCATTCTTTGTATCAACTCTTCTTTGGTTTCTTTGATGGCCCATTGATCCTGCGGATAAATATCAACGTGAAATTCAATATTATAAAATCCTGTAGCATCGGTGCCGTCGTTTGGGCGACCGGTTTGGGATAAAACCTGCTTTACTTCGCTGAAACTTAAAAATACCTTTCGCATCTCATTGGCCAGTTTAACCGATTGACCCAGGGAGGTGCTTAATGGCCCCGTTGCCCGTACATATATCGCTCCTTCATTAAGCTCGGGCAAAAATTCAGTTCCTAAAAATTTGAAACAAAAGATGGCGAAAACCAGGAATACCAGCGCAAGGGGTAGCATCATTTTCCTGAATTTAAAGCATAGTTTATTGACGGCCATCAACTGCCGGATGAAAAACTCTATGACTACATTATGCTTTTCTCTGACATTTTTATTTAACAGGATACTTGCAAAGGCCGGTACAAAAGTGAACGTTAGTATCAAAGCACCCAGCAGTGCAAAACCAAGCGTCCAGGCCAGGGGCGAAAACATTTTACCCTCAACTTTCTGAAAGCTGAAGATGGGTAGCAGCCCGGTGATGATGATCAGCTTTGCAAAAAATATACCCTTGCCGTTAACAAGACAAGCTTGTTTGATCAAACCCAGTTTACTGAGTTTATTAAATTTTTCCATGCCCACCTCGCGGGCTTTATGATCAAGTATCACAAATATGCCCTCTACCATTACTACTGCCGCATCGATTATGATACCAAAGTCAATGGCACCCATTGAAAGCAGGTTGGCCGACATACCCTTCAATTTAAGGCAAACGAATGCAAAGAGCAAAGCCAGCGGGATGATCAACGAAACCGTCAGCGTTGTACGCCAGTCGGCCATGAAAAGGAATACGATCACCGTAACGAATATTATTCCCTCAAACATGTTATGCAACACAGTGTGCGTGGCAAAATTCACCAGATCTTCGCGATCGTAAAAAGGTAATATCTTAACATCCTCTGGCAGGATATTGGTATTCAGATCATGCAATTTAACTTTAAGCGCTTTGATCACTTCGCTTGGGTTCTCGCCTTTACGCATTACCACAATGCCTTCGATCACGTCTGGGTCACGATCTCTGCCCACCTGTCCAAGGCGGGGCAATGCCGACTCGGTTACTTCGCCGATGGTTTTAACATAGATCGGGGTTCCTTTTACATTATTGATAACAACATTTTTTATTTCATCAATGTTATTCAACAGTCCAATTCCCCTGACTACATAAGCCTGACCGCTTTGCTCAATTACGTCACCACCAACATTCACATTGCTTTTTGAGACCGCCTCATAAAGCTCAAGCGCCGAGACGCCGTACTGCAGTGCTTTTTGCGGATCTACAGTTATCTGGTAAGTCTTAACCTCACCGCCAAAACTATTGATGTCAGCTATCCCCGGCACGGCACGAATTTCGCGCTCCACAACCCAATCTTCAATAGTTTTCAGATCGCGGGCCGATCTTTTATTACTGGTTAGGGTAAACCGGTAGATCTCGCCAGTAGGCCCATAGGGAGGCTCGATAGAAGGGTTGACACCATCCGGAAGGTTGGCGTCAGCAATATGGTTATTGATTTGCAGCCGGGCAAAAGCATAGTCGACATCATCATCGAAAGTAACTTTAACCACCGATAAGCCGAATAGCGACGAAGAGCGGATGGCCGTTTTCTTTTCTGCCGGGTTCATCGCAATCTCGAGCGGACGGGTTACAAATTTTTCAACCTCTTCTGCACTGCGCCCTGGCCATTGCGTAATGATAGTGACCGAAGTATTGGTAACATCCGGGAAGGCATCGATGCTGATGTTTTTAAAGCTGATATAGCCTCCTACAGCAAGCAATGCCGTGACGAAGAATATGAAGTACCTATTCCTGAGCGAAAATGACAAAACGGATTTGATAAATCGATTCATTGTTTATTCGGATTGCGTATTTGCGGAGTTCTGATTCCGATGTTTTTTAGTCTTTGAGTGATTCAAACAGGTATAACTGCCTTGATGCTACAATGCGATCGCCAGGTTTAAGGCCCGCCTTTATATAGGCGCGGTCTTCAACACGTTTGGCTATTTCAACTTGCTGAATATGAACTTTTGCCTTCCCATCCAGTACCACAACATAGTCTTTGTCATTGTCGAAGATCAAGCCTCGGGTATTTATTTCTGGCAGGTTTTCGCCTGATTTTGCTTTGATGATCACATTGGCGAACATCTCAGGTTTCAATTTATTGCCCGGGTTTTCAATTTTCACCCTTGCTTTGACAACCTTGTTATCCGGATCGAGTACATCGTATATTTTATCAATTTTACCCGTAAATACTTTATCCGGGTAGGACAGCGTGGTGATCTTTACCTGGTCGCCAACCTGCACGCTGGCAATATCAGACTCATAGATATTGATCAAAACAAAAACGTCCGAGAGATCGGCAATGGTAAATAGGTTGGTACTATTATCGGCCCTTACCTGTTGGTTATCGGTCAGGTTTTTTTCGATCACAAAACCTGTCAATGGCGATTTCACAAGGTAACCCTCATTATTACTTTTATTGATGTTAACTACATCGCCGGCACGTTTAATTTCAGCTTCGGCTTTCTGATAGTCTGATTGCGCCTGTTCAAAGTCTTTTTGCGAGGCAAGTCCGCTTTTGTAAAGATCATTGGTTGATTCAAATGCTCTTTTCGCACTTCTCAGGTCAGCCTGGGCCGAGATAAAATCTTTGGTATATCCTGCCATTTCTGCGCTTTTCAATACAGCCAGCGTTTGGCCTTTGTTGACCACATCACCCAGTTGAATTTTAATAT
>CAISPD010000046.1 GCA_903887275.1 uncultured Mucilaginibacter sp. | reverse complement strand
AGTTTAATTTTTTTTTATGTTGTGATTTACAAGAATATAAATTATTCTACCCCACTTACTTTCATGGGCAAGATATAGACTGATTTGAACGCAGTGATAAACAGAATATCCTTATGGCGTCCTGCAAAACAGAGATTAGCCGTCCAGGGCTCGTTAATATCAATATGCGCTATTTTTACGCCTGCGGGCGAAAATATGGTTACCCCTTTTCCGGTAAGATAAACATTACCCTGCTTATCCAGCGTCATACCGTCCGACCCCAGATCACAGAATAGCGTTTTGTCGACTAGTTTTCCATCTGAAGTGATTGTGTATTTGTAGGTCTTATTTCCTTGTATATCAGCAATATAAAGGTATTTTCCATCAGGGGTTCCAACAATGCCATTTGGCTGTTGCAAATCATGGATCAGATCAACAGGTTTATTACCTCCTTTTTTTAGGAAATAAACATCCTGGCTTTTCAGGTCGGGTTTTTTGCGGTCCCAATAATCGCGTTGATAATAGGGGTCGGTAAAGTACATGTCGCCATTGGGCGCCACCCAAACATCATTGGGCCCATTGAGTAACTGTCCTTCAAAATTACCAACCAGCACTTTTATTTTCTTTTTAGGACTAATGGATATCAATTGTTCATGCTCATCGGCACAACTGATGAGGTTGCCTTTGCGGTCGAAATAGGTGCCGTTTGAGCGACTGGTATTTTGCATCCATAGTGTTAACTTACCATTTACATCATATTCCCATATTTGGTTATTCGGCTGATCAGTAAAAAAAACGTTGCCATTTTTATCTACAGATGCTCCTTCGGTAAATGTAAATTGACTGGAGACCAACTTCGGTTTTTCATTAGCATCAAATAAACCACCGGTTTGCGGCGTATCAACAACTGCCCTAGCCTGACATAGTTGTGTGATGGCACTGATAGATAATATCAAAAGTATTTTTCTCATTTCAATGAAGTTTGAAACACAGGAGGGGCCAGTTTATTTTCTTTATAAAGTCCGAAATCACTTAAGGCTATACAAACCGGTGCTTTTGTGATCCTTAGCCTTACCTTTGAAGTACTGATGCCTTTATCAAGCCTTATCAACCTGTTGCCTCCAATACTGGTTGCGGTGGCAATCTCTTTCCATTTACCATCTTGCCACACATCAATTGCAATCGCATCAATACGCTGCCCTAATTTTATATTTTCACGTAAGCGGATAACGTTAAACCATGTTTTTTTATGGAGATCCAGCACCAATTCAGGTGTATGCACCTGGTCATCGGTTGCCCAATAGCTATAGCGGTTGTTATCCAGCAAATGTGCAGGGCCAAATTTAGCCAGGTTCCCTCCTCTTACGTTGCTTGCTTTAAGCGTTGCACCCGAGGCCAGATTATGCGAAAAGGTTGTACGCAATATATCGCCAAATGCTTTCAGCTTGCTGACATCATCGTCATTGATGCGGCCCCGCTGATCGGGTTCGAGTCCCAGGTCGAGGCAAGCACCACGCCCAACACTTTTATAATAAAGGTTTAAAAGTGAGTCGGCCGACTTAGCCTTACCATCCTGACTCTTATGGTAAAACCATCCCGGTCTGAACGGCACATCACATTCTGCCGGCATCCAGTATTGACCATCACGATGACCAGCGGTTCCTTCAAAGTCTTTGGTATAACCATTGCCGGGAGTTTTTCCGCTATCTGGTGCATGGGGTGTATACGTTGCCCAGCTGGTTTCACCGGCATGACCCTCTTCGTTGCCTACCCAGCGCACATCCGGACCAACATCGCCAAAAATACAGGCATTGGGTTGTAAACGGCGAGCTATACCCCAGGTTTTGTCCCAACCATAATAGGTGGAACGGTCTATTTTACGCACTTCTTTTGTACCGCCATAATAGCCATCTCCCCCATTAGCACCATCGTGCCATACGATAAACAAAGGTCCGTAATTGCTGTATAGCTCTTCCAGCTGTTTGCGGTAAACATCGGTTACATATTCAGGTTTACCGTAAAGCGGACTATTCCTATCCCATGGCGAGCAGTAAAGTCCCAATTTCATCCCCAGTTGCTTACAGGCATCGCGATATTCACCTACAATGTCGCCTTTACCGTTTTTATAGGGACTTTTTGAAATATTATGTTCGGTAGTTTTGGTGGGCCACATGCAAAAACCATCGTGGTGCTTCGCTACAATAACAACACCTTTAAATCCGCCAGCTTTAGCGGCACCAACAATCTGCAATGCACTGAATTGTGTTGGGTTGACGATCATCGGATCTTCGTCACCAAAACCCCATTCTTTATCGGTATAGGTATCCGGTCCGAAATGAATGATACAATACATTTCAGTTTCCTGCCATTGCAGCTGGCCCTTGCTGGGCAAAGGACCATAGGGTTTTGGGGCGGATTGGCTGAAAACCATTATAACTGGTAGACAGCACATTAGTGTTAAAAGGAACTTTTTCACAAAATTTGGGTGTATAGACAAGCTAATGTAGCACTTTTCGTAACGATTTCAAGCCAATTAGTGCCACATGATTTTATATTTGCTGTAGAAACGTTTATAATGAACAACACTAAAAAATCCTTACTGCTAGTATTGCTTGCGCTGCTGGCTATAACCAGCACCTATGCCCAGATCCCGGTTTATAAAGACGCTACCAAACCGCTCGATGTGCGAGTCCATGACCTGGTATCGCGATTAACTTTAAAGGAAAAGGTTTCTTTACTTGGCTATAACAGTCAGGCCGTTCCCCGCCTTGGTATTCCGGCATATAATTGGTGGAACGAGGGTTTACATGGTGTTGCGCGTGCCGGCGAAGCCACTATCTTCCCGCAGGCGATCGGTATGGCGGCTTCTTTTAATCCTGATCTGGTAAAACAGGTTTCTACAGTGATATCGACCGAAGCAAGGGCTAAATATAATCTGGCTATTGCGCAGGACAGGCATTTGCAATATATGGGGCTAACTTTCTGGACACCCAATATCAATATATTTCGGGATCCGCGCTGGGGACGTGGCCAGGAAACCTATGGCGAGGACCCATTTTTGACAGCTTCCATAGGTTGTGCTTTTGTAAAAGGCATGCAGGGTGATGACCCCCGTTACCTCAAAGCTTCGGCAACGGCCAAACATTTCGCAGTACATAGCGGCCCTGAAGCGGTACGCGACCATTTTGATGCGCTGGTTGATGAAAAGGATTTCCGAGAAACCTACCTGTATGCATTTCATGCAGTGGTTGATGCAGGTGTCGAATCAGTGATGAGTGCTTATAACCGGGTTAATGGCGTGCCTAATTCCGTCAATAAGCGATTGCTTACCGACATCCTTCGCAAAGAATGGGGTTTTAAAGGTCATGTGGTTACAGATTGCGGTGCTTTGGATGATGTCTTTGAAACGCATAAAACACTACCCAATGCTGTGGAGACGGCGGCTGCAGCGATCAAAGCTGGGATCAACCTGGATTGTTCATCGGTTTTGCAGGACGATGTTATTAAAGCTATTGATCAAAAATTATTAACTGAAAAAGAAGTAGATCAGCGTTTATTTGAATTACTCCGAACCGAATTCAAATTAGGTTTTTACGATGACGCCAAGGGGTCTCCCTATGATAGTTATGGCCGCGACAGCGTGCATAATACTGCGCATATTGCCCTGGCAAGAAAAGTAGCAGAGCAGAGTATGGTCTTACTCAAAAATAACAATAGTTTATTGCCTTTAAGCAAAAACAAGTATTCGAGCATGATGATCATTGGCCCCAATGCCACTTCATTTGATGCAATGATCGGCAACTATCACGGTGTTACCAGCAAGGTTGTCAATTTTGTAGAGGGTATTACCAATGCTGCTGGCCCTGAAACCAGGATTGAGTACGACCTGGGCGCTGATTATACGGATACTACCCATTTCGGAGGCACCTGGGCGGCAGGTAATACTGACGTGACCGTAGCTGTTATTGGGCTTTCACCTGTTTTGGAAGGTGAGGCTGGGGATGCATTTTTATCCAAATCGGGTGGTGATAAAATAGATCTGAGTTTGCCATTGAGCGAGATCAAATTTATTAGAGCCCTGCGCAGCAGTGTCGGTAAAAAACCTATAATAGCTGTAATTACTGCAGGAAGCGATGTGGATGTATCAGCTATTGAGCCTTACGCCGATGCTATTGTTTTTGCCTGGTACCCGGGCGAACAAGGAGGCAATGCTTTTGCCGACCTATTGTTTGGCAAATTTTCACCATCGGGACATTTGCCGGTAACATTTTATAAATCGATCAATGATGTGCCCGATTATCAGAATTATGCGATGAAAGGTCGTACTTACCGATACTATAACGGGCAGGTGCAATATCCTTTTGGCTTTGGGTTGAGTTATACTAACTTTAGCTACAAGGCAACAAATACGCCTTTAACCAGCTACAAATTAAAGGACACCTTATTAATGAGCCTGAATGTTAAGAATACAGGCAAATATGATGCTGACGAAGTGATACAGGCCTATGTCCAATACCCCAATTTTGATCGTATGCCACTCAAAGAGTTAAAGGCGTTTAAACGTATTAGCATAATATCCGGTAACGAACAATCCGTTACGTTAAAAATTCCAATTTCCGACCTCCAAAAGTGGGACCTTAAGAAAAATAACTGGACCTTGTATCCGGGTGTTTATAAATTAGTTTTGGGCAGTAATTCCGAGGAAGCTAAACTTAGCTATTCGTTCAAAACCGAATAAAAGTTTCGAAAAAATTCATAAAACCCTAACCGGAGTTTTTTGCTTGTGAATTTTCTTACGGATTAAATTACACCAGATTTAACGAATTGCCCATATTTTACAATATTGATCTATTTCGATTTCAAGTTTTAAATGAAACGATTTATCTGTTATTTAAATCGGAACTAACTTAACAGTTTTGTAGAAGGCAAGTGCTATTAATCTCTCATTTGCTGCGAGTACTAGTCTGTCTCCAGGCGGTAGTTCGGGTTTATTATGATCTAACCGAAACCATTTTTGAAAACCAGCATTTACCGAATTTATAATGTCTGGCGTGTGTTCAATTTTTGTTAGTGCCGTAACGAAAGTTGATGGGCCATTTGGGTCATTGATATTTTCATCGCTTATCCATCCATAGTCGTTTGCTTCCTTAGTAGCTCCGATATTATCCGGTTTGACAGTCACAAAGTTATTATTTACCAAACTACCCGAGTAGGTATCAAATGCGTCAATAATAGCGCCCGGCCCGTCGGTGAAAACGGTATCCGTTGAAATATAGACTACCCGAATTACAACAGCCTCGATACCAACCTTCGCAATTTTGGGTCCTCCATTCAGGTTAAAAAGTGTTATCGGGCCTCCAATAGAACCTGAGATATTAACGAATGAAAAATTATAAGTGACATTTCCTGTAACGATACTTGGTTTAACATTCAAAGGATCGAATTTATAATCAGTATTTGTTTGTACTAAAATTTGGTGCTGATTGATCAATTGAAAGCCACCAGTTGAATTTATTGGCCTGGAATGGCGGTTTTGCGAGTAGTCAGCGTGATAATATAAATTCTGAATTATAAGTCTGGGCATAATTTTTTTCGACTTTTTAAACTGTTTTAATAAACATAGTATCTCCTCCCTAAGTCTACGAAAATTATACCAGATAAGGGAAAAAAAGATTACACTTAATGTAGGTTAGTTTAAATTGTCAGAAATAATACGAACTAAAAACAGTGCAGAATAAGGCTTGTTTAATTATTTTAAGTTGACTTTATAAACCAAATGGAATTGAAAAACATTAAAGTCCTAATAGTTCTCGCCCAATCATGTAAGAGAAGGCTCCAAACTGGAAAGTAATTGCACCGAAATCACCCGGAACCCCTTTAACTTTTTTTGCAAGGATCTGCCCAAAGGCTCTATTTGCCCTGATCACTTCTGCCGGATCAACTACCGGTAAATTATGAGCAGGCAAAACCTTTTTAGCTTTTGAGGCCAGCTTTGCCATTCTATTTATACTATGTTGATAGGTTTTTAGATCAGTACCTTCATCAAAAAGGAATATCGGACCAATATAAAAACTATCACCAGTCCACAGGTAGCCGGTTTCCGCTTCAAATAAACAGATCGCATCAGGTGCATGGCCCGGGGTGGCGATCACCTGTAATTTTCGGTTTCCCAGATCAATGATATAATTATCCTCGATGAATTTGTTCACTTTAAATGGACGTGTTATATATCCTGCGGTGTCCAACTGTGGTAATTGCGTATAACAAAATGCTTCAGGCGTTACTTCATTCCTTATCTGCAGGTGTGTAAATCCATTTTTAGCATTGGCTTTTGTGTAGGAGGTGTTCATCGCCAGTATTCTGGAAAATTCATGATCACCTCCAATATGATCAAAATGCGTATGTGAATTTAAAACTGTTATTGGAAGGTGGGTTAGTTCTTTCACAACTTTTGAGATCGAATCCAGTCCCATGCCAGTATCAAACAACAATGCTTTATTTTTACCTATGATGAGGTAGGAAATTGTTTCTTCATAATTGTAAGGCTCATCTATGGCAAAAACATGGTTTCCAACGTCATAAACTTTAAACCAGGGGCGGCTTGTTTTTACCTCCTTCAATTTCAGTAATGCCGGGCGTAATTCTTTGTCGCACCAATATTTACTTTTATCAGTATTGATCGATTGGGCCGAACTATGTTGAAAGCCAACCGTTGAGATCAACATCAAAAAGATTACTATACGGTTTACTATTTTTTTGTTTTTCATGAAGGGCTTACATTACCACTTTTACTTTGATCTGTCCGTTTGAAAGTGTTCTGATGATCAATTTTTCCTGAGTTGGGTAAATGGCTTCAATATTCAGGTCTTTAATAGTTACATCTGCATGGATGCCATTACCCATATCCCTACTCATATTGGTCTGGATATTGTTTTTTGTATCATTTAAAAAGCTGCTGAAATCGTAGGTAGCCTTCTGCCTGATCATGTCAGTTATTTTGCCATTAAACATCCATTTTGCAGCTTTCAGCATCCAGGCCTGAGTTTGGATATCAAAGGTTAGGTCAGGAAATGAGATGACATGAGTTGCCGGGTTATAATTTGGCGTTGCTACAAGGTAGATAGTGCCTGTGGTAGATCCTTTAAAATCAACCTGCATCACTACTTTATTGCCAAGCCCCGATATTTTAACCTGATCAACTGTAAAAGTCTTTCCTACAACAACGGTGCTTTGACCCGATACCTGTTGGTTGATATAATTGTTGAGATGATCATAATTTTCAAGAACGTCGAGGTAAACATTGAATCCGTTGGCTGGTGTATAAGCCGATAGGTTTGGCATTGGTTTAGCAGCTTGAGTTGTGCTGATGGTACTAAATACCGGTTTTGCTGATAACCCGACGGAAAATGTCAGTAATGAGCCATTTAGATTAAAACTACTCAACCTTACCGCTTCAGGATTAATATAAACGTAGCCTATGTCACTTACTTTGGTCTCGGTTGCCAGATTATTCCAAATTTGTTGAACCATAGGTTTGATATTGTAAGCTGCGATCTTTGTATCCACCATTTTGCCGAGATCGTTCAAAGGGCCTGTAATATATTGGATCAGGCGGTCTGTTACATCTATCGCCCCCATAACCACATTACAACGATCGAGTGGTTTAGGTGCAGGAAATAAAACCGTTTTTGATTTGAGGTGAAAATCAGGCGTAACACTGATGGTTGATTGGTAGGATATCTGCATGTGCCTTGGTGGTTCGTCGCCCCAGCCACATTGGGCAGAAACTACCGGTACCACCGGCTGTGGACCCGAGCCCAATAACGTTGCGCATTTGGCACAATATGATGCGTTAAATCCATAAGCACCAACGAAGCTCAGATTTACGACATTATTTTTACCCGTAATGGTAAAAGGTGTACGGGTAAACTGGTACTGATACCGCAAACCTTCGCAAGGCTGTTGGTTATCAGAATACTTGGTTGGAACTGAATTCTCTGCCTGTACAAAATAGCTCTTCAGGTCTACCGTAACCGGTACCTCTACGTTGGATATGGGTTGAACGATCTTTGGGATATCAGCTGTTGCTACAGGCGTTGGTGCCAGTGCTTTTGTGGTAGCACAGGAGTAAAACATTACAGGTAATGCTATCGCTGTCAAAAATTGCGTAAGGTTAAATTTCATTGCTGTAAAAATAATAAAGCTTTCAAAAAATGCCGATGTTTTTCTCAAAATAGCGTATCGCAAATATCTACCCGTTTCAGGCGGATTTCAGGCAGAAAGGCTTTCGCTTTCCTGGTTATACCATAAATCACTTAAACCACATTTTTTTCATAAAGCCTGCCAATTTGACAACTCCTTCTCCTTTGGAACAGGCATTGATGGTGTCTGATTATAAAATCAATAATTCTAAAACCTTTATACATTATGCAAGAAAAAGGAACGATTTCGATACACACCGAAAACATTTTCCCGATCATTAAAAAATTCCTCTATTCAGATCACGAGATATTTCTTCGTGAGCTTGTTTCGAATGCGGTTGATGCCACTCAAAAACTAAAAAGACTCAGCTCCCTTGGCCAGGTTAAAGGCGAAGTAGGTGATCTGCGTGTTGAAGTAGCTTTTGATGAAGCTAAAAAAACCATTACCATTTCCGACAATGGTATTGGCATGACAGCCGATGAGATCAAAAAATATATTAACCAGATCGCATTTTCGGGTGCTACTGAATTTATGGAAAAATTCAAGGAGGCTAATGATGCGAATGAGATCATCGGCCGTTTTGGTTTGGGTTTTTACTCTGCATTTATGGTCGCCGACAGGGTAGATATTGAAACCCTCTCCTACCAGGAAGGCGCGGAGCCAGCTCGCTGGACCTGCGATGGTAGTACTGAATTTGAATTAAGCGAGGGAAGCCTGACAGAGCGCGGAACTGAGATCACCCTTCATATCAATCCCGATTCGGAAGAATTCCTGTCGAAATACCGTTTACAGGAAATATTGGATAAATATTGCCGCTTTTTACCCGTGCCCATCATTTTTGGTACAAAAACTGATGAAGAACCAGACGGTGAAGACGAAGAAGGCAAACCAAAATACAAGTCGGTTGAACTGCCAAATGTGATCAATGATACTAATCCGATCTGGACCAAATCGCCCAACGACCTGAAAGATGAAGATTACCTGGAATTTTATAAACAGCTTTATCCTTTTTCGGAAGAACCTCTATTCTGGATACATCTGAATGTAGATTATCCATTCAATCTTACAGGTGTACTTTACTTCCCTAAAGTTAAAAACGAGTTTGATTTTCAACGCAATAAGATCAAATTGTATTCGCGTCAGGTATTTATAACAGATGAGGTTAAAGATATCGTACCCGAATTCCTGATGCTGCTGCATGGCGTTATCGATTCTCCGGATATTCCATTGAACGTATCACGCAGCTTTTTACAGGCCGACAGCAATGTTAAGAAGATCAATACCTATATCACCAAAAAGGTTGCTGATAAATTGGCAGAACTGTTTAAGAACGACCGTGCCGGCTTTGAAGAAAAATGGCCGGATATAGGCTTGTTTGTCAAATATGGTATTGTAAGTGACGAGAAGTTTTATGATAAAGCAAAAGACTTTGTAATGCTGACAAATACCGAAAAGCAAAATTTCACACTGACAGAATACAAAGATAAAGTAGCTGCTGAGCAGACCGACAAGGATGGCCGCCTTACCTACCTCTATACTACCGATCCACAAAAGCAGGATGCCTTTATTCAATCGGCTATTAAAAAAGGGTATGATGTATTGGTGTTAAACTCACCTATTGATAATCACTTCATCAGTTCCCTGGAGCAGAAGTTGGAAAAAACTTCGCTAAAACGTGTCGATTCAGACGTGGCAGATAAACTCATCAAGAAAGATGATAATCCGCCCTATATATTGACTGAAGAGCAAACCACTCAGGTGAAAGACATCTTTGATAAAGCCATCAACAAGCCTGCTTATAAGGTTGAACTCGAAAGTTTGAATCCGGATGACATGCCTGTAACTGTAACCATGGACGAATTTATGCGCCGTATGAAAGAAATGGCTCAAATGGGCGGCGGTATGGGCTTTTATGGCAACATGCCCGATAACTACAAAGTTGTAATAAACGCTAATCATAAATTGATCAGCAAAATTCTGGAAGCTGGTGAAGAAGTACAGCCCCAACTGGCTAAACAGGCGTTCGACCTTGCATTACTATCACAGGGTTTGTTAACAGGTGCCGAACTTACTGCATTTGTGAACCGCAGTGTAAGTTTGATCTAAATTAAATATTCGTTTCAATGAAGCGGCAGTATTTATACTGCCGTTTTTTTTGGGACTTTTTTATATAATTTTATGGAAAGTCGTGGCGTTATTCATCTTATAGGTATGAAAAGCTTAAAAATGATATTTTTCCTGATGCTGATCATCGGTACCGGGAAAACATGCCTTGCACAAACCCCAGCTGATGCTAAAAAAGCCGCTAAACAAGCACTTATTAAAAATAGTATTGAAGATAGATCCTTTACATTTATTGCAAACCAGGCCAGCCCATTGAGCGGCAGTACGATAAATTTAACCAGCATTTATGATCTGAAGGTTAAAAAAGACAGTGCTATTTCATTTTTGCCTTATTTCGGCCGTGCCTATTTTGATGTAGGTTATAATCAGACCGACCTGAGTTTTAAATTCACTTCAACAAAATTCGACTACCAATGTGTCGCAAGAAAGAAGGGCGGTTGGATCATAACCATCAAACCAACCGATGTAAGAAATGTACTCTCGCTGATTCTTAGCGTCTCGGTAAATGGCTATGCTTCATTGACCATCACCAGTACCAATCGCGACGTTATTTATTATGATGGTTATTTGCAGTAATGGAAATTATGGTCAGATTCCAGTAACAGTATTATCTTCCAGGGCACCTGCATTGTCCTTTAAATTAACGCCGCTGATTTTCCGTTTTAAAGCTTCCTGAATAAGGTAAAATATCTTTTTTGATGCCTGATTAGCACTCAATCCGTGCGGCCTGATATTGGAGATACAATTTCTTGCCTCATCGGTAAGACCAGGTCGTGGTTTGTAGGTAAGATAAGCACC
This sequence comes from uncultured Mucilaginibacter sp., assembly GCA_903887275.1. GTDB lineage: Bacteria > Bacteroidota > Bacteroidia > Sphingobacteriales > Sphingobacteriaceae > Mucilaginibacter. Next base: position 19,915 of record CAISPD010000046.1, on the reverse strand, counting down.
CATACTATCCGCGGCGCTTAATCCCGGCCGTTCGCCGATGAGGATGACAGATAACCGGGCTTTTAATAAGTGTCCTATATCGTCGGCAATTGCAACCCTGGCCTCTTTTACCAGACATATTGGTGCTATACTAAGCCCTGCCGATCTTAATTGCGGGATCAGTACCCTAAATAAACCTGCTGCATTATGATTGACCGCTGTTGCAGATAGTCCGTCGGCAATAATAATTACAACATCATTTAACTTTGATTGACTTTCTAATAAGCTCGCAGATTCCTCATCCAATAAGCGTCCCAGATCGGGTCTTTGCAGGTATTGTTCGCGGTATCCGGCCTGACTATGTAATTGCAGCACAGGCAATTCAAATTCGCCTAATACTTCAACCAATTTATCAAGATTGAGTTCCGAGTAAACTGCATCGCGGGCATGGGCATGAGCCAGATTAAATTCCAGAGATCGTTTAACGGGTATACTGGACCCTGTTCGGCCCAAACCAATACGTGCTGCGGTAAACTGCTTTAATTGCTCAAGAAAAGTGTCATCCAACGGCTTTATTTCATCCATAAACTTTTCATTTGATTTACAATTTCTGCATTTCGTTTAGATTGCAGGTTTCCTTGTTCATCTGTTATACCCTGCCTGATCAACCATTGCTCAAATTCAGGTGCAGGGCGCAAGCCGAGCACTTTACGCAAATAAATTGCATCATGAAATGAAGTTGATTGGTAATTAAGCATAATGTCGTCTGAGCCTGGTACGCCCATAATAAAATTACATCCGGCAACACCCAGCAGAACCAACAGGTTATCCATGTCGTCCTGGTCGGCTTCGGCATGATTGGTATAGCAGATATCTGCTCCCATCGGCAAACCCAGCAGTTTACCACAAAAATGATCTTCAAGTGCAGCGCGAATGATCTGCTTGCCATCATAAAGATACTCAGGCCCAATAAAGCCAACTACGGTATTTACCAGCAATGGTTTATAACGTCGTGCAACAGCATAGCATCTTGCCTCGCAGGTTTGCTGGTCGACACCTAGGTTAGCATTAGCCGATAACTCACTACCCTGTCCTGTTTCAAAATACATTACATTTTGCCCTACAGTACCACGTTTTAATGACAGTGTTGCTTCATAAGCTTCATCCAACAAAGCCAGGTTGATACCGAAACTGGCATTGCTTTTTTCAGTACCACCAATAGATTGAAAACAGAGATCTACCGGAAACCCGTTCCTGATCAACTCCAGGGTTGTGGTAATATGCGATAATACACATGATTGGGTGGGGATATCAAATTGCTGCCTGAGTGCATCCATCAAAATCAATAGGTTTCCAACCTCATTCAAACTATCCGTTGCCGGGTTAATGCCAATCACTGCATCTCCACTGGCATATAGCAGGCCATCGATTATACTTGCCGCTATACCTCTTGGATCATCCGTTGGATGATTGGGCTGCAAGCGCGTAGAAAAACGACCCCTTAAACCAATTGTATCCCTGAATTGGGTAACAACTTCAATTTTTCTTGCGACAGCTACCATATCCTGGTTACGCATTAACTTGGATACCGCAGCAGCCATTTCGGGTGTAACACCGTCCGCCACTGATTGTAATATCTCACTGGTAGTTGTATCACTCAAAAGCCAATCTCTGAATTCCCCTACTGTTAAAGTATTAATTAATGTAAAAGATGTATTATTATGATTATCAATAATTAAACGTGAAATTTCATCTGTTTCGTAAGGGATGATCTCTTCTTCTAAAAAACGCTTGAGGGGAACATCAGCCAGTGCAATTTGTGCTGCCACACGTTCTTCATAATTACTAGCTGACAGACCTGCAAGTACATCACCCGAACGATGAGGAGATGCTTTTGCCAGCAGTACTTTCAGATCACTGAACTTATATACCTTTCTGCCGATCGTATGCTGGTAGGCCATAATTACCTTTTTTCAATTATTACTTCAGCTTGTACTAATAAGATATCATCAGTTATTTTCTCTTTATGCTTACCCAGCAAAAGAAAAAGCACCAATGCTGCTATAAGTCCTCCAAAAAAGTAAAGACTTAAAATAAAATTGAAATATATAATGGCAAACAGGCAAACGCAGCATAAACAAAGCGCAATAGCCGGGAAATAGGGATAAAAAGGCGAAACAAATGGCCTTTCAAGAGTGGGTTCCTTTTTTCTGAGTATAAACAAACTCAGCATGCTGATGATATACATTAAAACTGCACCCATAACGGAGATAACGATCACTTTATCGGTAATATGTTTAAAAGGAATCCCCAGCAATAGCGTCGCAATACTTACAATACCGCTAAATATTAGCGCACGATGCGGAGTTTTAAAACGGTGGCTTACGGTGGCCAAAAAACGTGGTGCATAGCCGCTTCGTGCCATGGCAAACACCTGACGCGATGAAGCTAAAATTATTCCGTGAAACGAAGCTATCAATCCGAACAAACCTATACCGGTAAATACTTTGGTAAGACTATTGGTCTTGCCTAAAACAATGCTGATGGCCGCAGGAAGTGGATAATCAAGTGTACTTAATTTACGCCAGTCAGTTACTCCACCGGTTAGTATCATTACGCCCAGGGCTAGTAATACCAAAGTGGCAATGCCCAAAATATAGCCTCGGGGTATATTGCGTTTGGGGTCTTTAACCTCCTCGGCTACCATGGCAACACCTTCTATTGCCAGGTAAAACCAAACCGCATAAGGCAAAGCTGCGAAAACACCGGCCCAACCAAAGGGCATCGGATGGCTGATATAATTGCTCATTTTAAAACCTGGGCCTATAACGCCCATAAAAAGCAATAATTCTGCCACGGCCAGTAAAGTAATAAATACAGAAAAGGCAGCAGATTCTTTGATGCCCAGAATATTTACAATTACAAATAAGACGTTAAACACTATTGCAGCCCCTACTACGGGTATGTCAGGGTAAAGGAAATTGAAGTAGCTGCCAAGGGAAAACCCTATGGCGGGTGCTGCAAATAAAAAATCGATCAGAGTGGCGTATCCGGCTATCAAACTGGCTATTGGTCCCATAGCGCGGTAGGCATAGGCGAAAGCTCCGCCGGCATGTGGTATTGCTGCTGTTAATTCCGTATAGCTGAAAACAAAAGTAATGTACATGAGTGTGACTACCAGTGTTGCCATAAGCATTCCGATAGTACCTGCTACCGACCAACCATTGTTCCAGCCAAAATATTCTCCCGAGATCACCAGCCCAACGGCTATGGCCCATAGATGGATAGGTTTTAATACTTTTTTAAGTTGATCGGGGCTTTTTTCGCTCATAAATGTATTTCGTGCCTGTTGCCTCTGAAAATACTTAAAAGTGCTATTAAATCAAAATTAGCCATGTTATTAAATTGTAAACCGCGAATTTGTTAAACAAATAGCAGTATTGCATGTTCAATCAAAACAGTTACAAAAAATACCATGCTTAAAATAGAATTGGTTTCAACGGGAACCCCGGGATTAAATTTTAACCAATTACAACAATTGGATATTCCGAAACCGATCAATGGGATAAGTGAAGAGATTAATCAAAACGCAGTATTAGCGTTTGAGGATGAAAATGATGCCATCAATTATAGAAACCAAATGGACACATTAGCGGCTCAGCTACCGGATAAAAAGACGATTGAATATGCTGCAGTACAATTGATCATAGAGGCAATATCAAACGATGCTTTTGTTACTACGTTCGAGCGGCAAACTGATTAAATCTCTACGATTATACCAGAGAAAGTTAAACCACCTCCAAATCCAAGCATCAGTATTTTGTTGCCTTTTTTGATCTTACCTGCCTTACGGGCGATATCATAAGCCAGTGGTATAGATGCAGAAGAGGTATTGCCGAAATACTCAATACTGCAGAGCATTTTATCCAAAGGGTAATTGATCTCACCCGCTACGCCCTCAATGATCCGCATATTGGCGCTATGCAATATGATCCAGTCCAGATCTTCCAGCGTCATTTCATTGGCAGTTAGTAGTTCTTTTATTTTACTGCTCACCGTTTGAATGGCCCATTTGAAGACAACCTTACCATTTTGATGGATTTTTCCATTTGCTTCGATATGTTCTCCGTTTACTTCGGTTCGGTGCTGAGACAGGTACAGATCTTTACCGTGGCTGCCGTCAGAGCCTGTAACGGCTTTCAAAAGCTGAGGATGATCAGAAGGTTCAACTAAAGCCACTCCTGCCCCATCACCGAAAAGAATGCAAGAGGTGCGATCAGTATAATCTGTAAATTTTGACAGTGTTTCTGCTCCAAAAACCAATACTTTTTTATGTGTTCCTGCAGCAATCAGGCCTTTCGCAATAGTCAGTCCATAAACAAACCCTGCGCAGGCCGCCATGATATCAATACAACCTGCATTAGGTATATTAAACGCGTTTTGTACCTGCGATGCCATGCTTGGCATAACCTGGTCGGCCGTAGTGGTACTAACAATAATAAAATCTACACCCTCTAAAGTAATATCTTTATTTTCAGCTAGCAGGTTTTTAACCGCACTTATACACAAATCACTCGTAAACTCATCATTTTCAGAAAACCGACGTTCTCTAATGCCCGTCCTGCTGACGATCCATTCGTCGTTTGTTTCAATAATTTGCTCAAAATAGGCGTTGGTTACTTTTTTCGACGGAGCATAAACGGCTATCGCGGTTATTTTAGAATCCATTTGTTGAGTATAATTTAAGGTAGATCAAAGATAACAACAGTTTGTTTTGATTTAAGACAAAGTGAAATTAAAGTAAACAATTAGCGATTAAACCTGTCCATCCGGTTTGATGAGATGCGCCAACACCACGTCCGTTATCCCCATCGAAGTATTCGTAAAATTGCAGGTAATCTTTAAAATTCGGATCATTTTGAAGCTTTTCATTGTCACCAAAAACAGCTCTCCTGCCATTTTCATCTTTCGTGAATAATTTCAGTAATCGTTTATCTAATTCATCGGCAATTTCTTTCAGATTCATAAAATTGCCTGAATTTGTTGGGCATTCTATTTTGTAACTATCCCCGTAATACTGATAGTATTTATGCAGGCTGTCTATGATCAGGTAGTTCATGGGCATCCATACCGGGCCGCGCCAGTTACTATTTCCTCCAAACAAACCGCTATCACTTTCTGCAGGGGTATATTTTATGCTAAAAACATGCCCGTCTACAGCTATTTGGTATGGGTTGTCCAGGTGATATTTTGACAATGCCCTTATACCGTGCGGGCTAAGGAATTCTGTTTCGTCCAGTAAACGCTTCAAGAGTGTTTTCATCCGGTATCCACGCAACAAGCTTAGTAAGTGCTTGCCCTCTGCATTCTTTTCTTCCCACCTTGAAACCAGCTTTGAAAGGTCGGGACGGTTATTTTCAAACCATTGCATACGGTCTTTAAATATCGGGCTGTTAACGATATCATCGTCATCAAGTACTTCTGTTGCGAAAAGCGGAATCAATCCAACTATACTTCTTACCTTCATTTTTTGAACACTGCCATCTGGCGAACGAAGTTGATCGTAGAAGAATCCATCTTCATCATCCCACAAACCTTCATTATTGGTACCCATACTATCCATGGCACCGACGATATAAATAAAGTGTTCAAAAAACTTTGAGGCGATATCTGCATAAGCAGGATCTTTTACAGTGAGCTCGGCAGCTATCCGTACAAGATTGAGAGAATACATTGCCATCCAACTGGTACCATCAGCCTGCTCGAGATGTTGGCCATTGGGCAACTGAGCATTGCGGTCAAATACGCCAATATTATCAAGTCCCAGAAATCCGCCTTCAAAAATATTGTTCCCCTGCTCATCCTTGCGGTTTACCCACCAGGTAAAATAGAGCATCAACTTATGAAACAACCTTTCGAGGAACATTTGATCCCCTTTGCCCCCGTTGGCCTCTTTTTCTCGTTTATAGATAGACCAGGTGGCCATGGCAAGTACAGGAGGATTGGCATCGCCAAAATCCCATTCATACGCAGGAACCGAACCATTAGGGTGCATATACCAATCGCGGGTAAGTAACAGTAGCTGATTTTTAGCAAAATCGATATCTACGCCGGCCAAAGCAAGGCAATGGAACGAAAGGTCCCAGGCAGCAAACCAGGGATATTCCCATTTATCCGGCATGGAAATAATATCGTGGGTATTCAGATGCGGCCATTTGCTATTCCGTCCATTTAAGCGTTCTGCAGGTGGTTTTGGTAAACCCGGATCACCATTTAGCCATTTGTGTACATCATAATGGTAAAATTGCTTACTCCAGAGTAAACCGGCATAGGCTTGCCTTTGTACCAGTCGCTGATCTGTTTGGGCTATATGCTGCTGTAAATTATTGTAAAAAGCATTAGTATCGTCCTGGCGGCTATTAAAAACCGAATCAAAGTCATCAAATGCTTTTTTAGGTTCTGGCGTTAGGCGAAGCCGCAAAGTTACACTTTGATTTGCCCCAACTGCGACATCATAATTAAAGGCAGCTTTCGAACCTGTTTTTTTAGGATTGACGGTATCAGCTCCGGCAATAAGATGATCATTGATACCATCTTTATAATAAATTTTGCCATCATCAAATTGGTAGAGCCGTTTGGTATTGCTTTCGTTTTCGCAAAATAAACTTACCGGCTCATTTTCACCAACTAACCACAATTGCCCCAATTTGCGGTGAAATATATCAATTACGCCCGGTGATTCTTCGGCCATCTGAGCTTTATAATCGTCATAACCCCAGGCCCATGTATTCCTGAACCAAACGGTTGGCAGAATATTGAGCTGTGCGTCCTCATTGCCCCGGTTAAAAACAGTTATTTTTATCAATATATCATCAGGGGATCCTTTGGCATATTCAACAAAAACATCAAAGTATTTATTCTGATCGAACAGACCAGTGTCTATCAATTCGAATTCCCTGTCGGCACGCGTTCTTTGTTTATTCTCGTTGACTAACCATTCATATGGGTAGGCTTGCTGTGGATATTTATACAGCATTTTCATATAGGAATGCGTAGGCGAACTATCGAGATAATAATACAACTCTTTCACATCTTCACCATGGTTGCCTTCGGGATTCGATAAACCAAAATAACGCTCTTTGATAATAGGATCCTTTTTGTTCCATAATGCCAGCGCAAAACATAAGTATTGGTTTTCATCGGATATACCCGCTATACCCTCTTCACTCCACCGATAAGCCTTACTTCGGGCCATATCATGCGTGATAAAATTCCAGGCGTCGCCGTTTGCACTATAATCTTCACGCACAGTGCCCCACTGGCGGTCGCTCACATAAGGCCCCCACTTTTTCCATTGATTATCTTTGAGGCGTTCTATTTCTTCTTCCATCAGCTTTTCCAGGCTTTTTTTATTAACCTTAACCAGTTAGCATGCATCAGGTTTTCAATATCAGGCTGGTTATATCCTCTTTTTGAGAATAATGCGGGAATATTTTGCAAATCGGCTATCGTTTCCAGGTCATACGGGCATTGTTCGCGACCGAATGCACCATCAAGGTCTGACCCAATACCCACATGATCAGCGTTTCCAGCCAATTGACAGATATGGTCAAGATGATCGATCATCACATCTAAGGTACAATTCATTTCTCTGGGTTTCGATTTAAATCTTTCCCATCCCGGAACCATCATCCAGGCATCGAGTGCACCACCAATGACGGCATCCCTTTCTATCAGGGCTTTGATCATATCATCACTAAACTGACGGTTATGATCAACCAGCGCACGACAATTGTTATGACTTGCCCATACTACGCCATTGAAATTGTCGAGTGCCTGCCAAAATGCATCGTCGCACAGGTGGGTTACATCCAAAATCATTCCCAAACGTTCAATTTCCTTTAACAATGCTATGCCCTCGCGACCCATTTTACCTGTAGCGTCTGTTCCGTTTGCATACCTTCCCGGTCCGTAATGTGCAGGGCCTATTGCCCTCAAACCATTTTGATAAGCACGTTCCAGGTGATTTAATGTCACGATTGAGTCGGCACCTTCTAAACTTAATATATAACCCAGAGGTTTATTGTCGATTGAATTATCATTCCACTGCTTCAAATGGCTTTCAAGCGATACCAGGTTGTTGATCTGTACCATTTCTCCTGCATCTTCCATAGCATTATACCAGGCAAGTTGCCCCTGCGTCTGTGCCCAGGCTTGTTCAGGTGAATGCCATCCCGGTAGTCTATTATCCGGAGCAACATATCGTCCGATCTGTGTAGCAACAACCAATCCAATATTTCCTTTTTTGAGATCAGGTAACGAAACTGTAGCATTTCCCCGGTCGGGTTTGTCATTCATTCCCTCTTCCCGTTTATTGATCTCTGCTGCTGATTTTCTCAAATCCCTGTTCCATTCAAGGGCGTTCATGCTTAGATCAAGGTGGGCATCAATGGTGAACATTTTTTGTGGTTGTAGTTGATTGAAGTGGTTGTATTAGTTGTATTAGTTGTATTGGTTGAAGTAGTATGCTTTTTTATGAAAAAGATAAACCACTAGATGTTGATCTTTTTGTCTCTGGCAATATTGAGCCATTCGGCGCTGATCTGATTGTTCAGTATTGTTACGGCACGTTCGTATAATGCTACCGTTGGGCAAACATGATACGGAATACCATACAAAATATCGCCAATTTTATAGTTATGGCCTTCTCCTGCATCTAATACCATGTGCTCCTCGCTATGCCCTATTGGAATCAATTCAGGCGCATTAATAAAATAAGCTCTTTTGTTCAGTTCATTTTCGGCCGAAATTGATTTATGGCCAAGGTCGACGCATAATTTTGAACTATCTGGCAAGGAAATCACCCTTGTTACCACCAGTGCGGCAGTTACAAATGGCTGTTCAGGGCAATTCAAGCTGTAACCCTGATCCCAATAAATAAAGGTACCGGGGCTACATTCTATCTTCTTACGTTGTGCATGAATTGGAAAAGTTGGTGACCCACCTGCTATAATATTAAGTTCTGGATAACCTTTTTGCACGATTGAACTTTGCAACTCACTTACTCCGATAAATCCTGCATCGCTTTTTGATTTCCTTTCTGCAAAATTCCGGTCGTGAATATGCCCGTCATAAGCATGCAGTCCAACCACTTTAATACCTTTCAATTGCTGGCAATCTTCAAAAAGCTGCATTGCATCTTTTACCGGTATCCCTGTACGGTTTTGGCCAACATTTAAATCAATATAGACCGGGATCTGTATTTGGTTTTTTAATGCAGATTGTGATATTTCTGATGCAGCAGATAATTGATCAATGAGGCATGAATAATAAGTACCCGAATAGGTTTTAATGACTTTGATAAACCTTTGTAGTTTAGGTCCAACCGGTTGGTATGCCAGTAAAGCGTCTGGTGCTTTTATGAGTCCCAACAATTCTGCCTCGGCAATGGTAGCACATTTGAATTTACGAATACCAGCTTCAAGCAATAATGATGTTGCTTCGGCGCTTTTATTAGTTTTAATATGAGGGCGAAGACGCGAAACATCATCAATCATATTTTTCAGTTCATCAATGTTTTGTTTGACACGATCAGGAAATACGACCAGAGCCGGAGTATCCAGTTGATCAACATCATTAATAGTATACCAGGCAGTCATCCCGTTCAATTATGCTTTTTAATACATCTCAGACCTTAGTTGTAGATGTAACTTACTAAACCAATTCAAACAATGCCTCAATTTCTACCGGAATATTGCCGGGAAGGGAGCCCATTCCTACGGCGCTGCGAACACCAACACCATTATCCTCGCCCCAAACTTCCCTGAACAATTCGCTGCAGCCATTAATAATGAAAGGATGCTTTTCAAAGTCTGAGGTGCAATTTACCATGCCCAGTACTTTGATCACCCGTTTAACTTTATTTAAAGTACCCAGATTAGTTTTAATGGTTGAAAGTATAGACAAGCCTACCTGGCGGGCGGCGAGTTTACCTTCTTCATCATTGAGTGTGTCACCTACCCGACCTACGATCAGGGTACCATCTTCACGAACAGTTCCATGACCTGAAACATAGAGGTATTTGCCATCAATTAAATAGGGTTTATAAACGCCAAGAGGCTTAGGTGCCGGGGGTAAAACAAGCCCCAGTGCAGCCAGATTTTCGTCGGGTGTATTCATAGTTTAAAACTAAAAAGATTTCGGTATAGAATATGTATTGCTTTTAAAATAAAAAAACCGGGGATCTCATCCCCCGGTTTAAACTAAGTAATCTCAATCAATCGTGTATGTATATGGTTTTTATCTTAAAGTGTATAGTCTAATGACTCGGTTTTCATTGATTTATTCAAACTGAAATTGGGTAATGCCAACCAAAGGGCCAGAATTGCGCCATAGCTACCTCCCCGTTCAATCCATTCGAATAGTTCCCAGTGGGGATAGAATAATTCGCTGCCCATTTTCCATAAAAAAAGGATAAATAGCAATGACCTGATTGGCTTAATTAACACCAATATCGAAAAGCTGATCTCTGCAATACCAACTAAAAGCCCTGCCTGATCCGGCCTTGTAAATCCAAGCGAGCTGTATTGGTTCATTATCCCTTGTTTCTCTACAAGGTTTAACCAACCGTGTCCGGCAAGTAAAAGGAACACGACGACACGGAGACAAAACACTAAACTTTGCCTGGATGACTCATCTGTTATTGTCGATGGTTCGAGCTTTTTGAACCAGGTTGCGGGATTTACTAAACTGGCATTACATAAGATCAGCAATGCCAGTGGTGCGCCATAGTTTCCAGCTCTTTCAATAAACTCTGCGAAAGGTTCACCTGAAAGTGGTCTGCAAAGGGCCGTTGCTGTACCCCATATAACCAGCCAACCAGCTACCGCCCTGGTTGGATAAAGCAATAATGAAATCCCTGCAAGTATATCTATTGTACCAACAATTGGCATCAAATGTGTGCCGGCAATGGATCCTATACCAAATACAGCAAAATAATTGAGCCATATTTTTTTACCAATGATGCCAAAAGCACCATGACCAATAAAACACATGGCCGATGCCAACCGAAGGGTATAGTATATATTATTTCTATTGTTTAACATATTACTAAAACATTTTATCAGTTGCCGCTACCCGCTCCATCATTTTGTGCCCGAGTAACAGCGTATTGTCCAACTTTAGCACCAGTGGTCAATCCCACTTCAATATCCTGTCGGGTATGTATAGCACCATAAAGGCGCGATAAAGCAGCTTGTTGTGCCAGATCATTAAATTTAGTTCCACGATCGGGAAGTAAATAGGTTAATACAGCCGCAGCAGCAGCGCTGAAATTTGAATGGCCGGAACTATAGGAAGGAAAATTCGGAATTCCTGTAAGTGTTTTTATCTGATCGTTGACCTGTGATGGGCGGGGGTTAAAATAAAAGTATTTAGTATCCCAACATACGATCGCAGCATCCATTTCTGCCATATTTAACAGGGCAAAATTTCTGGCCCATCGTACTTCACTATAATTTTGTTTCACAAACTCGTCGGCGGCAATAGAATTCCAATGGCCCGGTGGCGTATAAGTTCCAACGCCGTCGGCCCAAAATGCTGTCTGTGCAATATTTTCCCGCGTTGCATGCTGGCTATAATGAAGCACTTCATCATTAGCTTGTTTAAACTCCGGTGAGTTGGTAGAATACGGCGGACCGGGTCTGATTGCAGCTACAGTTAAAGTATCAAATAAGAAAGGTTTTACTTTTCCAAATAAAGGGAGCATCGGTGGTCTTTTTGGCGATTCCAGGCTGATCCAATATTGCTCGCCTTTTGCTGCTGTTTGTGTTTGCAATTTTGTCCAGTAGGCCTGGTTTCCAATAGCAGCGCCTGCTTTATCAGTGCGAGCACGTGCTGTAAACAAGTCGGCTACCTGTTTGCCTAAAGTTTCTCCTGCATCAAGTTCACCCCGAACATTGGCTCCTGCCATAATACGGTACAGTTTTTCTTCTGCAGCTTTCTGCTCAATAAATGCAATTTCAGTAGGGAACAACAATTTCATCATTTCTACAGACGCTCCTGCCACTACGGCATCTTCACTAGGGTAAGAAGGAAGGCTTGATTTTGGTATCAAAGCCTGAATATTGGCATCATTAACATAAGGAGCCGACCGGTTATATACTTTCTTAAAATGGTAGGCAGTTACCAAAGCATCATATTGTGCTGCGCTTACATAGGCATAAGCCCGGGCAGCATATGGTGGGTTTGAAAAAGGGAACTGTGGGTATGCAAATGGATTAGCCGAGCTTGGTGCCGGATAGGAGCCATCCAAATTTTGGTAAGGTGGTATATTATGCTTGGCAACCAGATCACGCAAAATCTCATTCCAGCGTAAAACAGCACCTGCGCTCCAATATTTAATAATTGCCAATTGGGCGCTCGACAAATTACGTTGATAGCCTTTTATCTCGTTCAAATCAGCAACATAGGCAGGAGAATTTGTAGCATCCGGAGCGTTAACCGTAAATACAGAAGGGTCTGCAACCAATACAGTCTTCCAGGTATCAGCATTTAAATCCTCGTTTGCCGGTGTCAATGCCGGGTACTGAGATGTACGATCAATTATATCCTTTTTACATGCCGCTAAGCAAAGTATAAGAATTGACAGGGTAAGTAATTTTATATATCTGGTGTAATTTTTCATCTTCTTAATTTTTGTAATAGTTTACCTGCGGAATTTTTTTGTCGGATTTCAGACTGAATATATATGAAACGCCACCCATGATCATATTGCTTTGACCCATGTTCCGGCCACTTACAACATATTGGTCACTTGCAGTTAGTTCGAGGTTGTAGAATGATTTGAAACGATAACGAAGGTTTGCACCAACACTTGTCATATTCATCCTGTTACTTGGAAAAGGCATATTATTTTTTGTAATATCAAACCCGCCTAAAGATGTGCTGATATCTGCAATGGCTTCCGCTATAAAGTATTTGCTGCGGTATCCTGTTCTGAAATTATAGTTGCTCATATTAGGCAAGACCACTTGATTACTGTAGATGAGCACTGTTGTGAAATAAGAGTTCCGATCTATAGTAATATCACTTCTGGTTGTGTAAGCACCAGAGCCGGTGAAAAAATATTTGCCGTATACATAATCAATAACGGCACGGGCTGTAAAGTTCCTGCTGTGACTTCCGATAGAAAGCGGGTCAAAATCAGCTTCATAATTTGAGATCGGGGCAGATCCGGTAACACTCGCTAAAAATGAAAGCTTGTTTTTACCGGCCACAAATTGTAACGCCTTCCATTTTATATTTAGGGATATATCCTGAAGACCTTTCTGGCCTTCCAATGTTCCAGCTGATGCGTTGGTAGTGATATATGGCAATCCTGCGGTAACAATCAGGTTTTTTGCAAGGCCGTAGGTCACCATTAAATTGTATTCTTTTGTACTAACTGTTCCCAGGTTTCCATTATTTCTCTTGAATGTCCCCTCCCAGTAATTAGTCCAACTTGAATTGCTGTACATTAATCCGGGACATAAATAATTTTTAGGGATCATGATGCCATCATTTTCCATCTGTGCTTTGGCGAACTGGCACGATGCGATCACACATACACAGATCAGCATGCATTTTTTAATAGGCTTGTAAAAAGATATCATTTACTCTTTGTTTATGGTAATATTCAATGGTTAGGAATTGATTTGTTGCATGAGATCAAAATCATGCATTGCCACCTGCGGTACTACTAAAAATAACAAACAGGGTTAGGATCGAATCAATGTAAAAGCGTCAAAAAAATTACTCAACCATAAAAATGGCATAGCAATTCGGCTTAAAACTGACTCGAAAAATTAACAGGAAACGTTGGGAGGTTTGCCGGGTGAAGCAATATATGGATCTAGTACTGTTGGAAGTATTCCGTTAGTTACTACATTAATATGGCTACCGATGGGTTTGTAATCGCAATTAACCAATTGATAAACGTTATCGTAGCCGGAAGAAATTTTCTTGGTAAGTGGTTCTGCTCCTTTTTTGCTGATCGGTACATTACCGTTAATATCTTTAGCGATGATCAAATGTGCCTTTACCAGTTTATCTTTCACATGGTTGGGTAAACAAAGCAGCGACATTGTATCCCTGGACATTTTGATACCTACATAGTTATAATAACCATCATTCAACTGAATCTGTCCGACTACATGAACATATTCGGTCCAGTCTTGTATCGTAGGCATGTGAACCGGAATCTTCAGCTCCATGAGTCTCTGGGAACCAGGTTTCGCAGCATACATCTGCTTAACGATTTCTGTATCCGATCTTTTTATGAAATAATCAACAAGCAATGCATAGCCACCCAACATCATGAGATGAGCTCCAAGCAAAACTATAGCGACTATTTTTTTCAAGAATATTGTTGTCTAAAAACTTATTTACCGGGGGAAAGTAGAAAAATGATTTGTTAAAATCAAATAGCATTTTCTAAAAAGTGAATTTTTTGTATGATCTGAATAGTTTGGCTTGAAAATACCAGCATCGTTTTTATCAACTACCAATTAAAATTAACCTCCCTGCCATTCAATTTCCATTTTGCAGGTTGCGAATTGGTTTCCCAGTCAAGGGGCTCTCCAATAGGTTGTACTTTTGCAGCTTGAGAATAAGCGAGTTTAATAGCTTGTTTTTGTAGTTTGCCAAGTGCATCAGGTTGAGGCGAAATAAACAACGGAGTGCCACTTTCTGCAAGCAATTGCAGCCATTGTTTATTCTTGTCCCATGGTATATCATTTGTTAATCCAACACAATCTGCATCAGTTGCATAAAACGAATTGTGCTGAACTATCCTGAACCCTAACGTATTTACCCCCATTTTTCGCGTACGTTCCCATTCCTTTCCACTGGTATCATCTCCTATCCGGTTAAGTTCAAAAACGCCGGCTGATAAATGGCTAACAGTATTACATCCTATGATATACATGTCGCCCGCTGCCGAACGAATTGCGGAATAAAGCTCGTTCATTACCTCGGCTGTTGTTTTAGTGTTATTCTGGAAGTTCCATCCGGGTGCAGTAAGGCCATCATTCATTTGGAAGCCCCATTTGCCCATCAGATCATAAGTTGTATAATCATGTTTTACCAGATTATAGCCCCATTGCCTGTACAAAGCTATCGTTCGTTTGATCCTCTCTGTATTTTCAGGGATCGTTGGATCAAGTATTGGTTGTTTGGGGTCGTCCCGTCCTGGTATCGTTGGCAGTAACAGTGTTTTCGGATCGTCGTGTTTAGCACAAAGTACCCTCGTCCATAATCCGGGTTGCATACCCAACTTTTTAATATCATCGGCCATAATAGCCATATCCTTAAATTTATCATTGGGCCGCGAGAAATCATCCATAAAACCTCCATCACCCGGAAGGAAAGGCGAATAGGTAGCCCAGCCCGCATCAATTACCGAAAATGGCCTATTATCAGTATCAGGCGCCAATTCGGTTAACAGACTTGTGATTTTTTTAATAAGATCTGCCGAATTATTACCATAGGCAAAATACCAGTCGTTTATACCGTAGACCGGCTTTTTGGGTAACCTTGTAACTGGGCACATCAGGCTGCAAAAACGTTGTGCCGTTGTAAACCTGCTTTCGCCAGGTTTATTTTTCATGGTGACGATCTCCGCTGCTTTAAGTTCCCTCGAACCCAAATTAACACCATTTCCCCCCGACTGCGTATCGATGTGCAATTCCAAATCATTTTGTTTCAGCGACCAGGCACAGAAAGCCGAGGCACCAGTTTTTACACCAAAGCAGAAAGTGCTGTGTTCGTCGTTTATTAATAAATACCAGGGGTTATTATTAGCAACGGTATTTTTGGTCCATTTAAGGTCCCCATATGATCGCTCCCATTTGTCTCCCAACAAATTTAGCTTGTGGTTATTTTCGTATTTCCAGCTAAGTTTAACTGCACTTAAAGCCAGGCCTGGCGAGCTTACCATAACTGAAATTGCTTTTTCTTCTTCCTTAAACTTTACGTTTATATTCTGGTAAGAAAAAATGCCATTACTATAAATCAGCGGAAACCATTGACCATTAGCATTTGCCCATACTTTATCTGGCGCATTAATCAGATGAGCCTCATTGGCATACGTTGTCAGTCGGCTGAATATTAGGCCTGCCGCAGCAGTTCCTGAAAGTTTTACAAAATGACGTCTGTTCATTTTTATCTTAAAATTGGCAGGTTGAAGTTAGCAATTAGCTTGTATTGAATATGAATGTCTTAATAGGTTTTTATTGGAATAGTGCTTTACAAAATTTTATATTGCAATCCTGATAGGGTGTTTAAATTTTAACTTCAAACACCATATTTTAAGTACTAAATTAATCGATCAAATTATGACATCCGACAGGCGTAAATTTTTAAAACAGTTAGGTAGTTCTATCATATTAAGCTCGGCAGCCCTTAATTCACTGGCTGCCAAAGAAGAGCATGAGCGCAAAATATTGCAGGCACAAAAACAATTTTCAGCCAATGATAAGATTCGGGTTGCAACCATTGGAATGGGGATCATGGGGTTTAATGATACCCGAACAGCGCTGCAAATACCTGGTGTAGAGTTGGCGGCATGCTGCGATTTGTATACCGGTAGACTCGCCCGGGCCAAAGAATTATTTGGCGACAATATCAGTACGACCCGAAATTTTAATGAAATACTTGATCGTAAAGATATTGATGCAGTTATTGTAGCAACGAGTGACAACTGGCACAGTCGCATTTCTGAAGCAGCAATGCGTAAAGGCAAAGCGGTATACAGTGAAAAACCAATGGTGCACTTGCTGGAAGAAGGCCTGAATGAAATAAAAGTTCAGCAGGAAACAAAAATGGTATTCCAGGTAGGCAGCCAAAGGGTGAGCAGTGCGGCATTTGCCAAAGCGAAGGAATTGTATAAATCAGGGGCTATCGGACAGCTGAATTCCATTCAGGCCTCTTTTAACCGACAGAGTGCCCTTGGCGCCTGGCAGTATACTATTCCCCTTGATGCCTCAATTCAAACGGTTGATTGGGAAACCTTCCAGGCTCCTGAAAAAAATAAATTACCATACGAGGCTAATCGTTTCTTTCGCTGGCGCAATTACCGAGAATATGGTACCGGCGTAGCGGGCGACCTGTTTGTACATTTGTTATCAGGCATTCATTTTATAACCGACTCTAAAGGTCCGGATAAGATCTATTCGGTTGGCGACCTTGTTTATTGGAAAGATGGGCGAAATGTCCCGGATGTAATGAATGCGATCATTCATTACCCGGATACACCTGAACATCCGGCTTTCCAGGTTTCATTGCAGGTTAATTTTATCAGCGGACAGGGCGAAGTTGGCTACACCCGGTTTGTAGGATCAGAAGGTGTGATTGAAATAGCCGATGACACCGGATTTACGATACATACCAGCAAAATGTCTAAAGCTCCTGGTTATGGTGGCTGGGATTCTTTTGAAACTTATCCTAAAGCTATGCAGGATGCCATTGTTGCCGATTATAATAAAAAATATTCTGCAGCTGATCAGCAAACACCCCAGGGTACAGTTACCAATTACCAGCAGCCTGAAGGTTCAAGTTCACATCACGACCATTTTGCGAACTTTTTCGAGTCAATTCGCAGTGGTAAACCGGTTATTGAAGATGCAATTTTTGGATTTAGGGCAGCAGCTCCTGCATTAGCTTGCAATGAGAGCTATTTTCAAAACAAAGTGATCCATTGGGATCCTGTGAACATGAAGCTGATGTAAATTGGAGCGTTGTCTGGTCATACATTTCACATTCAGCACTTTAATTGATCTTTATAAAGTATTGCCTTTCAAAGGAATTTGAAAAATAGCAGTTTAATTGTGGATAAGTATTTATAATAGGCTGTATATTAAATATTTAAATTGCTGCTTTTAGATTTTTCCCTTAATTACATTTTAAGTATTGGCGATGAGCAGACTTGTTTTAATTGACGATGAACAAATTTTTCATAAGATAGTTCAAATGACGTTGCAGCGAACTGAATCTTCGCACCAGGCAACCTATTGTATGGATGCTGAGCTTATTTTAGACTATCTGGAAGAACGTGGTACGGTTTCAGAAGTATTACCTGATTATATATTTGTAGACCTTTATATGCCTCGATTTGACGGCTGGAGTTTTCTCGATCGTTTTAGAAACATATACCCTTCGCTGAATAAAGAAATTACTATTTATATCGTGTCTTCCTCAATTGATCCCAGAGATATTGAGCGGTCTAAATCATATCCTTTTGTAACAAGGTTTATTTCAAAACCGATCATGAAAGAGATATTTGAACAAATAAGTTTGAATTAAAGAGAGAAAAACAGGAAATAATTTCAAGCATTTTTTATTAAAAAATGAAAGCCTCGCGGTCTCGCACCTTGAGGCTTTCTCACTTAAACTCTCCTTAAAAAAGGCAAATCACTTGGAATGCTAATCGCCTGCGTGACAGTGTGATTTTTATACCGATTCAAATTTAAGAGGCTGATCATCATAGAAACACTACATAAGCGTGTAGCAGATGCAAATAATTTAACTGTAACGAATATTGCCAAAGAAGGCAATTACCAACCTTATTTTAACTTTGCTATGCCCAGCTCACCTGAACAATACCTAATTACGCTATAGCTTAATTTCAACTGCATTATTTACAATGCAGATGGCTTTAATAAACTCTTTTTGTTTTTTTGGCGCAATCGTCAACTTCCTTTCATTTTGAAGAATGATCACTACATCGTTCAACTTACCAATACCACAATCAATTGGACTGGAAATGATATTTAAAGATTTTATTTGTTCAATCGAGACCTTGAATACAAATAAATAACAGTATCGGATGATCAACTTTTCCTGTTTGATCACAAATTCTGTTGATCTGTTCATTAGAAGAACGGCAAGAAAAGCTAAAACTGCGATTATTATTTTATCCGATGCATGGTACGAAATTGATACAGGTTGTATGAATAGGCCCATCAATAATATTACTGAAATACTCTTGCCAACCGGGGCTTTAGACCTATTGCGGTAAAGTGCTTTATCATTTAGTAGGGAAGGCCGATTTTACTACCTTTTTTGGTAGTATTTTGAACGTTTTAAGGTGCTTAATTTTCCAACGTCAAAACTAAATGATGTGATATGGGAAACAGTAATGTAAATAGAAATCTATTCTGCTTTAATGTCTTAAACTATTTGTGCTGCTCCAAAATGTATCTCCTGGGCATTGATTGTAAATCGATCGGGGTAAACATCGCTTTTTTTATAACAGAAAATAGGTTTTTAATTTCCTGGCTGATTCGCAGACCAACAACATTTTGTAGTTGTGACGATAGGGTAATGGGAATTAATTTGAAATAGGTTTCAACAGAAAATAAAGTTTCAAAATAAACCTAAATGTCAACATCGATCGAGATGATAAAGTGAAAACAATATCATCCAATAACATTAAACTTTTAACCTATAATTCGTAAACCTTATGGAAATATTGCCAAAACGCGCCAGAAAACCATTATGTATCGGATGCAACAATCCTTTGATCTATCGGATTCGCAGGCCGGCTTTACTTAAAACTTTTTTACCATGGCTACCATTAAAGGTGTATTATTGTTTTGCCTGCTGTAAAACACGTTACCTGATCAGGAGTAGAAGAAAACAAAAAAGCCCGCAGGCAATATAATTACCTTGATGCGGGCCATTCTACACTATGAAAACAATTAAATTACACGAATTTGGTGTTTTTTTAAGCTGTAGAAACTACAAAAAGATGTGGTTGAATATCTTTCATTTAGTCGCATTAAAGCCTTTATTGCGCTTTCCATAATTGCAGAAAATACGGAAGTTTTAACCCCGGTATTTCCCGTATATAAAAAGGCTTTAGGTAAACAATGAAGTCTTTCTTACAGTAGTTGGATTT
>CAISPD010000045.1 GCA_903887275.1 uncultured Mucilaginibacter sp. | reverse complement strand
ATAACTTTTTCAAGATCTCCCGTAATTTTTTTTCTTTATCAAGGTCCAAAAACTTTGATCCTCCTAATACCTGTCTGAATGTTGTTACATCAACACCAATTTGTTTAGCCAGGTATTTTTTCTTTAATGGTGATTCGTGAACCATCTTTTTTAATATTCCATTCATAAAAATTTGATTAGTGGTGTTAAAAAAAGCCAACCGGGTACCACGCCGGTTGGATAATGCGCCAAATACAACAAACAACCTTTTTAAAGAATTAATTCGGTGTAGAAGGCACAAATATAATTATTCTTTTCGTTGCTGCAAATCATCTTCATCAGGCAACGTTGTTTCGTCATCAGAAACAATTGACAACTTCTTATCGACAATTACATTGTCAACCGGATCAAACAATCCGCTGTTGATGTCTGCGCCCTCTGCATAACCCCCAACCTGGTTGTTTTCTTCAATCTGCTGCTGGCGGGCGATATCCTGCTCACGTAACCGGCTTTCTTCTTCTTCAAAATCAATCTTCTTTTGAAAGTCAGAAGCATGAAAGTCCTCAACCTTTACGATTTCGTTGGTTTGCTTATCAATATAAACGCGTTTTGATGTGGCATAATCGCGATATAGTGATGCTGGCTTATCCATCATAGTAAAGCCATTTGCTACGTGGCCCGAATGCACCCTGATAGCCGCATCAAACTGTTTTATTTTGTTTCCAAAGTCAGCAACGATAACTTTTTTATTGTTCTCGGTAGTCGCTTTGTCATTAACGGCCTGGGCTAGCAATTGCGCCTCTTGTGCTTTTTCATCTTCTGAAAAAACGTGTTTAACATTCACCAATACTAAATCGGCTACTTTTTCTAATTCTTCGTAATCTGGCGTATACATAATTTTAATTTTTAAAGTTTATTTTAATATTCTCGTCTGGCAATGGTAAATCTATACCGCAAAATTCGAGGGCAAATACCCGTACCTTTTCAGTAAACTCAAAACATTCTACCGTTGACATATCGCGGGTATCTTGAATGTAATGGGCAATTTCCCCCGTTTTCTTATCTACAATCGGCTCTCCTTCTTTATCCAGTAATGGCTGTTTTGCATACAACCCTTTTAAGGTTGTTTTTACTGCATCCAGTGAGTTTCCTGTTTCGTCTGCTATAATCTGCAGGCAAAGATGTAGATATGCGTTCTGATCAAGATTACGCAACCTCTTTCGGCTTTTTACCTCAATGGTCACTCGTTCCTGATCTTTAAACAACTTTTTTATATCCGAAAGCACATAAGTTTCATTCGGAAAATGAATAGTGCAATCATGCCCCGTATAAATAATAATCGCATCGTATGATTTATTTGGCATTAGTCAATAATAATTGATGAGGTGGTTAGGATAAGCGTAGCAACAGAGGCCGCGTTCTGCCGCAAGCCTTATAGCTAATCGGCAGGGGCCGCTGTCCAGGTCGCAAGGTCATATCTTTTCCTAACTGTTTATCTTAAAATAAAAATGTTGTATATCTAAATCCCTGAAAACCCTTCATTGGGATATTATGCGGAGCTTTAACAGCCGGTCCGGTCATGATCACCATATTTCTATTTCGGTAACTTCGGATAACTCCGCCGTCTCTAAACTTGCCCGTATGGTTTTTAACATATTCCATCACAGTCATGCGATATTGAATCTTACCATCCCAAATTAAATAACAAAACTCGACTTTTCGTGCAGGTACGACACTTCCGCAAAACCGCATCCATTGATACTCACCTTCCTCACAACGTTCCAAAGATTTAATAACCGCATCTCGGCCCCCTGGGTACATTTTATCCATAAAATCCTTACCCAGTGTTAGCACTATAGCATCCTGTTGATCTTGCATATCTTGAATAATTAATCTAAATAACTTGGTTTTCCTTCGCCGAACAATACATTGGTAAGCGGTTTACCCCGGTTTGTAACTACCCACAAGCCGGTATCTCTTTCCTTCTCAATGTAGATATCTTCCACCGCGCCAAAAGTCGCTATGTTATCGCACAAGTCAACAATATAAGCCTCCTTCTTACCCGGGTGAATACGGATCGCCCTGCCTATCATCTGGTAGTAAAGCGCCAAACTCATAGTCGGCCGCGCGATAACTACCGTTTCAAGTTCCGGAAAGTCAAAACCGGTAGTTAACACACCCACATTACACATTACCTTGATCTTTCCGGATTTAAAGTCCCTCAGTAAATTAGCCCGTTCAGATGGCAATGTTTTACCATGGATCAGCGCTGCGCCTTCAATAAGCTTAGACAAAACCCTAGCCTCATCAACCAGCTGGGTAAACACCAAAACATTTTTGCGGCCACTGTCAACCAATCTTTGTACAATATTGCGTAGGCGCTCATCAAAGTGTGTCAATTGGTAATACTTCCTTACCGAATCATCCGTATAATCCGCACCGGTACTATTCGTCTTTAACTTACTCCGATCAAAACCGGGTATATCAAAATATTT
>CAISPD010000044.1 GCA_903887275.1 uncultured Mucilaginibacter sp. | reverse complement strand
GGTGTATTGACAATTATATTTGGCGGTTTGCTGCTTACCCAGCCTTTAATAAAATCTCCTTTTAGAAAATAATTTCAGCCTGGATTATTGACTAGAAAACCAGCATTAAAAAAGCTGAGAAATAATAGATCAATAGCTATGAGCAACAATCTAACAACACAAGTATCGCAGACTCTTTTCAATTAACATCTAAAGATATCCGAATAAAAAATTGAATCTCAAATTTAACTAATCCTAATTTTTTACTATAATTAGTAATATCGTTGAATTTTACTTTTTTCTAATTTTGCCAATAGTAAATACTTTTAAATATTTCTCTTGTGATTTTTTTTCTCCGAACATTAGTGTTCGGAGATTTTTTTGCTTCAATAGCTGCTTACAATAAAGCTAGCCACCGATAAATTAAGCATAGACATTACCCATTTTTTAAATAAAAGCTCAGATTAACTACTCAATTAAGTAGTTTTTAATAAGCTGTAAAACTTGTTCATTTGAGTACTATTTAGATAGATAACCTTCTTCTAAAGAGTGTGATAAGGTTTAAGTTCAGGCCCCAGAGCAGCAAGTGCAACGGGGCCTAATTATTTATATTAATGAAATTTACCAGGCAATATTAATGGACGGCAGGTATCATTGTCAAAATCGCACAACTTAAAATTAATCAAAGCGTAATTGAATAAAATCAAAAAAAAATGATCTTGTACAACTACAATTAATTTTAAAAAAACAATCCATCACACATTCGGGAAATAACATTTAAATAAAATCTAAAGGTGTTTCTGAAATGCCAATTCATATAATTTATTTAAGTCAAAAAAATGTATAACTATTCCAGTTGATAAAATATCGAGGTAAGCGCCTTTAGTATAAAGTGGCTATTTCTAATTATGTTAACAAGCTTGTTCCAGATCCTGGTTAGAAGAATCTAAAACTTTAGCTAGTTCATATACGTTTTTCCAGTAATTCTGACCTTCATTGGTATTGCTCCAAATAAAGGCTATTACCAGTGCTTCTTTAAGCGTAGTGGTCGGAAAAAACAAAGTATCATTGCTGGTATTACTTATTGCTTGCATTCTGTAAGGCAAAGGCAATCGATTAAAATGTTGGATGATTTGCTTCATAAAATTTCGATGTCAATCAATTAGAGTATTTTTTGTATTACATTTCGACAGAAAGAGAATCAATTATTGTTCTAGTTTTTTTCATTAGCTGAGTTGCTGCTTGTTTCAGTAAAACTGTTAATTGCCGTTTTTAAAGCGCCTATAAAAAAACACTGGCCTTTAATATTTAAAGGCTTCTTTATCAATACTTTATAAAATTCAATAACAAATTTTTTCCGAAAAAAAATTACAACTTGCTTATTTCGCTCAAGCCCCTATCACCATAATACTACTTATTTTGGTAGCTATTTTAAGCAAGCAGGATTTTAATAAATAGTATTATATCAACCATTTGACGAGGAATTCGTGCCAATAAATGGGGAAAATGATACTCGCAAGCGACACTGAGTACCGGTGCTTTTTTTCGCATATTGCAATTGTAAGTCATCAGCCTGCAGAAGACTGACACCATACTTACTTCGTAAATTATTTGCAAAAGAAAAACCTTTTCAGCAATACATGAATTAAGGTATGAGTAATTAATCCGGGAATAAAAGCAATTGATATCGGAACTTCTCTCATGGGATATCATTTTACCATGCAAAGGAAGAAAAGCCGGCTTTCATACTACTTGTCAAATGGCAAGAAAAATCGTCAGTAGATAAACTTGCCAATTCCATTAGTATTCAAGTGCATTTTCACTATTCATTAGCAAAACAACAAAATCAAGTAAACCGTTTGATCAAGCTATTTAATTAACTGAAGCCACAAGTCGAAAATGGCTCGTCCTCAATTTCAATTTAACCTCACTAATAATAATTTAAAGCATTGCAGTTTTTGTTACATTTATTATCAGAAACTTCGAAAAAAATGTCAATAAAAATTATCCGTTTACTCCCGGCACTGCTTCTTTTGAGCACGATAACTTTTGGCCAGGAAAAAGGTATTGCTAAAGCGATCGATGCTAAGACTTTTGACCCTGCAACGATCCTTTGGTACCAGCAGCCTGCTAAAAAATGGGAAGATGCTTTGCCGGTAGGAAACGGAAGACTTGGCGCTATGGTATTCGGTAAAAATGGTGAGGAAAGGATCCAGCTGAACGAGGACACTTACTGGACCGGCGGCCCCTATTCAACTGTAGTAAAGGGAGGTTATAAAGCTTTACCCAAAATACAGCAAATGGTTTTTAAGGGTAAATTTCTGGAAGCAAATAACCTGTTTGGCCGAAAACTGATGGGTTACCCTGTTGAACAGCAAAAATATCAAAGCCTGGGCAACCTGGTTCTTTTGATGCAAAAGGAAGATTCAGTAAGCAATTATAAACGTTGGCTCGATCTGAAAACGGGCATTACAAGTGTCACCTATCAGGCAAACGGCATAACCTATACCCGGGAAGTATTTGCTTCTGCGCCAGACCAGGTGATCGTGGTGAGAATAACGGCCGACAAACCCGGCGCCGTTACGTTGACGGTAAACCTGAGGGGCGAAAGAAATCAAACACATTCAAACTACGCGACCGATTATTTCAAAATGGACCCCGACGGAAAAAATGGCCTGAAACTTTGCGGCAAATCGGCCGATTATATGGGCGTAAAAGGTCGTTTACGATATGATGCCCGGGTAAAGGCAGTGAATGAAGGAGGTTCGATCAAAACTAATGGCGTTGATCTCATCATAGATCGCGCTGATGCCGTTACCTTGTACTTTGCTGCTGCTACCAATTTTATAAATTATAAAAACGTTTCGGGTAATGAACATGCCCGGGTTATTTCCTACCTTAAAAAGATAGGCAACAAAGCTTACGCTGTTGTTCGCAGAAATGCGATTGCCGATCATCAAAAATATTTCAATCGCGTTTCATTAAACCTTAATACTACGGCCAACTCCTTTTTGCCTACAGACATCCGGAAACAAAAAATACAAGAGGGAGACGACCCTGCGATGGCTGCCCTCAGCTATAATTTTGGCAGGTATCTGGTTATCGGAAGCTCAAGACCCGGTGTACAGCCATCTAATTTGCAGGGAATATGGAATGAAGATATGAACCCCGCATGGGACTCAAAATACACTACCAATATCAATACAGAAATGAACTACTGGCCGGCAGAGTCCGGCAACCTATCAGAATGTACCGCACCCTTATTTAAAATGATCAATGAATTACAGGATCAGGGTAGCCAGGTCGCTAAAGAACATTATGGTGCGCGCGGATGGGTGTTTCATCAGAATACAGATATCTGGCGGGTTGCCGCCCCCATGGACGGACCAACCTGGGGCACATTTACCGTAGGGGGTGCCTGGCTTTGCACCCATTTATGGGAGCATTATCAGTATACCGCAGATAAAGCCTTTTTGCAAAAAGTTTACCCGGTGATGAAAGGCTCTGTGCAATTTTTTATGGATTTCCTGGTAAAACATCCTAACGGCAAGTGGCTGGTCACCAATCCGTCTACTTCGCCGGAAAATTTCCCGGATGGCGGCGGTAACAAGCCCTATTTCGATGAAGTTACCGCGGGTTACCGGGAAGGCACAACTATATGTGCGGGTTCATCCATTGATATGCAGATCCTGTACGACCTGTTTGGTTATTTTACCGAAGCCTCGCAAATACTGGGAATTAATGACCATCTGGTGGCGCAGGTTAAGGAAGCACGCCTGCAATTGGTACCTCCACAAATTGGTTCGGATGGTTCTTTGCAGGAATGGACGGACGACTGGAAATCGCTGGAAAAAAACCATCGGCATTTTTCGCACATGTATGGATTGTATCCGGGCAAAGTATTGTATGAAAAGCGCACTCCGGAATTAATAGAAGCTTATAAAAAAGTATTGAACGAACGTGGTGATGGCGCTATGGGCTGGTCACGAGCATGGAAAATGGCATTATGGGCAAGGTTGAATGATGGCAACCGATCCTATAAGATCTATCAGGGCTATCTTAAAGAGCAATGTTGTTCGTCGTTATTTGCGCTGTGCGGGAAAGCATTGCAGGTGGATGGCTCGATGGGTATGACCGCCGCTATTACCGAAATGCTGGTACAATCACAAGATAAATATATCAGACTATTACCAGCACTCCCCGACGCCTGGGCTGATGGCTCGTTCAGGGGAGTTCGTACACGGGGAGCATTTGAATTGGATTACACCTGGCAAAATAAAAAATTAACAACTTTAAGGATTCTATCCAAAGTCGGAAAAACATGTCAGATCGAATACCAACCGGGTGCAAAGATCACAGCAGAAGGTAAATCAATTGACTTTAAGACTTTACCTGGAGGCATAATCGAGTTCAAAACAGTAAAAGGGTTAACTTATACCCTGGAGTAGAGCCTGCGATTTTGAGATCCTGTAAACAGTAAAAAATCCGGCCCGGTTGAAATTTATACCGTTAAATCAATCTGAACCGGCCAATACTGCCTGCCTCAATTCTTCTTCTCTGGCAATCAGATCAGCAATACTTTTTTGCAGCAGTATCTGTAAACAGGCTTCCCGGATATATACAAAAGTGGATTTGATGCCACAGGTGGCTTCATCGAGGCATTCTTCACATTTATGGTAATAATTTAAACTTGCACAAGACACCATTGCTATCGGTCCGTCGGTAAGGCGAAGAATTTGCACCAATGATATATCTTCGGGCTTTTTGCTTAAAAGGTAGCCTCCACCCGCCCCCTTCCGGCTGTAAATAAGGCCCGCATTACGCAACTCTCCCAAAATTGCGCCAAGGTATTTTTCAGGTATCTTTTCCTGTGCGGCTATCTCCGAAATATGCAAAGGCGCCTGATCAGCGTTCTTTCCAAGCATAATCAGAGCCTTGATGGCATATTTGGTTTTCTTTGTAAGCATAGTATTCTATTTTGTATCGGAAATTGCTAAACCCGGCTCTGGTTGTCTTAAATCAATTCTAAGCTGATGGGTATTGAAAACGTTTGAAAAAGGTGCCACACTTTTAGTTAAAAACACACTGCCACCAATAATACTGTTATGTCCGATAATCGTATGACCGCCCAATATGGTGCTACGGGCATAAATGATCACGTTATCTTCAACGGTAGGATGTCTTTTTACTGCCGATAGCTCTTTATTCACCTGCGAAGCACCTAGAGTTACCCCCTGATATATACAAACGTTGTTGCCGATCACGCTGGTTGCACCAATGACAATACCGGTACCATGATCTATCATAAATGGCACGCCAATGGTAGCACCTGGATGAATATCAACTCCCGTTTTACCATGGGCATGCTCGCCTAATATCCTTGGCAAAATTGGTATTTTCAACCTATTCAACTTATTGGCTATACGGTAAACTGCTATGGCATAAAAGCCCGGGTAGGAAACAATAACCTCATGCACACTGGTAGCGGCCGGGTCATTTTCAAATATCCTGGCGGCGTCTTCGCGAAGATTATTATAGATCGTTTCAAGCGATTGATAAAAATCGGTAACTGACTTTTCAATATCAATGGCTCCGGGATCGAGATAACTTAACAAGATATTTTCGAGGTCGATCTGATTTTTCTTCAACCTCCCCTCGTAGGACGACAACTTATTTAAATGGTTATCCGGAAATAAAAATTCAATCAGTTCGTTCAGCCAGCCAATGCATTGATAGTTTGATGGCGTAGCCTCCCACTCCGCTTTATGCGTACGGTATAATACGTCGATGAACTCTTTAATATTGCGGTTACTCATTGCAAACTAAAAACAAGTCGCAATATAGTATATAAACTCTATAGATTTAATATGTATAGAAATTATTTCTTCAGGCACTTTATATAAAATGAAATACTGCCTACATTATTGAAATAAATAATGATGAATATTCAAATCAATCGAACGGTTCCGCGGGAAAACCCAGGCATGCAATTTCCAATTCAAGCCGATGACGCGTCGTTATTAAACAGCGAAAATCAGTAGAATACTCAAATCAATAAACGCCGCAAACCTCAAAAACCAGTTTAAAACTAATTCCTAAGCCGTTTTTTGTTGTCGAAAGATATTTCCATACCTTTAGATTGGTTTGACCTAATATTTATTTAGCAACACCGCGGACGAGGAACAGTAGTGATTGGCGTTACGGCTGTTCGTTCATTCGTAAAACCGGCAGGTTTTCTTGCCGGTTTTTTTAATAATTAAGGTCTATATTTTGGGGGATCAAACCGTCTCTCTGATCAATTCCTGTCTGAATTTTAGTTTATATCGATGTCAATTTTCGACCGGATAAATGAAATCATGCCGATCAGGTTTTTCAATTCATACCCAATTAAAAACAGCTGCCAGGCAGGCAAATTGCAGGCCGTTTTGACTGTTTAAATCATAACAAATATAAAACATTTTTTATTAATACTATATTTTCTATAGTTTAAATAGTTTTTAATTGAATTGCTTTTTACCTCTATAACAATCGAAACGCAGAAAAAAATGTACCGCAAATAATATCCCCCAAACATATCAGTTATTCTATTGAATCGATGTATGAAGCTTTATACTGCCGATATTTCTTTCAAAATTGTCCCTGTAGCAATTCAACAAACCCGGCACGCTGCAACTTTCCTTTAAAATTCCACTACCACACCTAACATAAAATTAATAGTTTAGGCCCCGAATTAATTCTTAATGATGCAAAAGTTAAATAAGCTTACAGTAGAGAAAATAGGCGGCACTTCCATGAGTGCCTTAAATGACGTTATTGATAATATTATCTTATACGAGCGCAGCGGCGATCAACTTTACAATCGGGTATTTGTAGTTTCTGCTTTTTCGGGTGTTACCAATTTATTGCTTGAAAACAAAAAGACCGGCGAGCCGGGCGTATACCATCGCATAGCTAAATACCAGGATTTTCATGAATCACTTGGTAAATTGACCGATAAATTAAAAGCAATCAACCTGCAATATCAACCACTTGGCCTCGATCTGGCAACTGCCGATAGTTTTATAGAAAAACATATCAGCCAGGCACAGACATACCTGGAAGATCTTGCCAATATACTTGCGTCGGGCTATGTTAGTAAAGAAGGCATTTTACAAGCTGCCCGGGAGATCCTCGCTTCTATTGGCGAAAGTCATTCGGCTTTTGTATTTGCCAACATTTTAAAAAACAAGGGAATCAACACTACTTTAGTGGATCTGAGCGGATTCGGTGACCATCGTGCTTTCACCATAGACCAGCGTATCAGTCACGAATTTAAAGACATCGCTTTTGAAAAAACCATCTGTATTGTTACCGGTTATGCAAAAGGCACGGAAGGCATCATGCGCGAATTTGACCGCGGTTATTCAGAGGTTACCTTCAGTAAAATAGCTGCTTTCTTAAACCCGCAGGAAGCTATCATTCACAAAGAATACCACTTATCAACAGCCGACCCAGCCATCGTTGGCGAAGATAATTGCATACCCGTGGGCGATACCAATTACGATATTGCCGATCAACTTGCCGACGTAGGCATGGAAGCCATTCACCCTAAAGCTTCAAAACCATTGGAGATAAGCGGCATAAACCTGCGTATCAAAAACACCTTCCAGCCTTCGCACCCGGGTACACTGATCACACGCGATTTTGTATCTGACCATAAACGTGTGGAAGTGATCACCGGTACCGATAAATTGATCGTAATTGATGTTTACGACCCATTAATGGTAGGCAATGTGGGAAGCGACTTAAAAATAATGCAGATATTTTTCGACCATGGTATCAGCTACACCTTTAAATCAACCAGTGCCAACGCCATCTCAATCGTTATCTGGGAGCAGGATTTTGTAAACAATCTTATCAGCGACCTGGAAGCCGAATTTGAAAAGGTGACCGTAGAAAAAGTTGCCATGGTTTGTCTGCTTGGTTCCAATATGGACCAACCGGGTTTATTGGCCAAAGCCGCCACTGCCCTTGCAGCCAATGATATCAATATTAAATGCGCAGGTTTTGCCCTTCGGAAAGTCAATATTCAATTCTTGGTTGCACGCGAACATTTTAAAACTGCCATTATTGCTTTAAATAAAGCTGTAGGATAACAGGCTGCAATCGGCTTGTAAGGCAGGCTTTACGAGATATAAAAATTGGTTGGACAGATATCTCAATATTTTTTTTGTCGGCTAAGTCGAATTACTATATTTGCAGTCCCAAAAAACGGGGTTTTATTGTGATTAAGGGTGAGGTGCCTGAGAGGCCGAAAGGATCAGTTTGCTAAACTGACGTACGGGAAACTGTACCGAGGGTTCGAATCCCTCCCTCACCGCAACGATTTCGTAAAAATAGGCTTTAGAGTTATTCTAGGGCCTTTTTTATTGGTTTAATAAATTTGGGGGACGATTTAGGGGACGATTATCGGACTTTTTTTACCCTTTTTCCTTTATTTGGGGAATGAAATCCCTTTCGCCTTGAAAAGCTATCTTTTTCCGCATACATGTTTTGTTTTTAAAATGCCGCGAAATGTCTTGCGTTAGGATGGTAAAATTATCGTCAGATTTTCCACTTTCATCGGTGTATTTATGATAGAAAATTTTAATTGACTTGCAATTCTCATGTTCGAAAATCATATTTAACGTCGCTCTGTCAGATAACCCACAATTATGACCTAAAACATATACCTGGAAAGAATCAGCTTTAATAAACCTAATCAGCTCGTGATCGCTTTTGCCTTAAAATACCAAAACAAAGTGTACTGTATTTAGGATGTTTTTTAGTTTACTCAATAGTGGGTGTCTTCAATAATTTCATTAAAGCTGTGTTCAGGTACAATTTTTCTTTTCCTATAAACTCACTTTTAAGAAACCCTGCTTTTTCCAATTCATTTAGGTAAACCCCTACGGTCTTAAGATTGCCTATTCCCGCATCAATCAAAAATGAACGTTTAGTATAGGGCAATTTAAATAATACTTCCATTAAGTCTTTGGAATAGATTTTAGCCGGCAGCTTTTTTTGAATACCATCCGCCATTTCGGACATTAGCTTTTCTATTTGGGCGATCTGTCGCCGGGCTTTATTAGCCGTAACTTCAACCATTGTCAGGATATACATAATCCATCGTTCCCATTCTCCTTTCTCTGTAACAAGCCTCAACCCTACATAATAATCTTGCTTATGGTTTAATATATATTCACTCATATAAAGCGATGGCAAATCCATCAATCCTGCAAATTTTAAGTAAAGCAAAATAATTATTCGGCCAGTCCTGCCATTTCCATCCGAAAATGGGTGAATGGCTTCAAATTGATAATGAATTAGTGCTAATTTAATAAGTGGATCAATGTCGTTGTTGGCATGAATAAAATTTTCTAATTCAGCTAGTTTATTTCTTATAATTCCCTCTCCCTCGGGTGGAGTATATATCACCTGGTTGGTTACCGGGTTAGTGAGCTTTGTTCCCGGCGTTTTTCTAATTCCAGATTGATTCTCTTTGATGATCTGCATAATTGATATAAAGAGATTTGTATTTAAAATCGGAAATTTAGTCAATCTGTCAAAACCATACCACAAAGCATCTTTATAATGGATCACTTCTTTCGTAATACCATTTTCGACTTTCTTAACGATAGATGCTTTGAATAACTCGTCTTCTGTAGTTATGATATTTTCAATCGCAGAACTAGCTCTGGCTTCTTGAAGATTAATGGTATCAACCAGCAGGGTTGGGTTTGGCAAGTTTGTTATCGATCCCTTTAGTTCAGCAAGGGCTCTGCTCGCTATAATAGCTTTTTTTAGAACAGTTTTTGTTTCTATTTCTGCTTTGGGTGGCAGAGGAGGCAATTTATTGAATGGTTTTGATGGGTCGTATGCCATAATCAGTTGAAAGTAATAATTACACTTATTTCATTTTCGAGAGTAAATATACATCTTTTTTACTTTCGTTTAAAAGTAAAGGGTAAATTTTACCCCTTAAAAAACTTACAGGTACTAACGATAACCCATTGCTATCCTGATACATCGTGCACACGCGAGTAATCAATTTGTAAGATCCTAAAAAAGTTTCCAGGGTAATTTGGATCGTAGCATTCAAAATCTTGTCAGTCTGAAAACAGTTCTAACTATTGTGCCTGAGAGACCGGAAGGATCAGTTTGCTAAACTGACGTACGGGAAACTGTACCGAGGGTTCGAATCCTTCCCTTACCGTTTTATAATACCATATAGCCCTATACTTAACGTATAGGGCTATTTTGTTTGAACTACAGATTTTAATATTCCCTTGCCATTAATTAATTAATTGACTAAGAACAATTTAGCCAGGCAACAAGCTTAAACGAATGGGTCTGTGCCGCTTACCATATCCTTACCCTTTGCTCTTCGGATTTGTAGTTTTTATCACCCGGTTTAATATCAAAAGCCCGGTAAAAGGGTTCGAAATTCATGAGCGGACCGTTGACACGCCACATTGCCGGCGAATGCGGGTTGGTATTTACGTAGGTGCGCAGGAAAGCGTCTCTTGTCTTCACCCGCCATATCCTGGCTATCGACAAAAAGAAACGTTGGTCGGGCGTAAATCCATCGATTTTTTCAGTGCTCTGACCTTGCGGGGTTAGCTTAAAGGCATCATAAGCAATCGCAATACCGCCGTTATCCGCAGTGTTTTCGCCCAGGGTTAAGGCGCCTTTGACATGTACTGTATCCAGCACAGTAAATGTGCTGTATAAAGCCGCCAATTGCCCGGTTTTTGCCCTGAATTTTTGAAAATCTTCTTTTGTCCACCAGTTCTTTACGTTGCCGTCTTTATCGAATTGGGCTCCCTGGTCGTCAAAGGCATGTGTCATCTCATGGCCGATAACCATGCCGATACCGCCATAGATGATCGCGTCGTCTGCCGTAAAGTCAAAATAAGGGTATTGCAAAATACCTGCCGGGAAAACAATTTTGTTTACCGAAGGATTATAGTAGGCCGTAACAGTGGCGGGGTCTAAACCCCACTCAGTCTTGTCAACAGCCTTGTTTAATTTGGCTAATTGCGACTTGTAGTCATTTTGATTCAGCGCAAGGATATTCTCAAAATATTGCGACCTATTGATCTTTACCCCGGAATAATCGCGCCACTTATCCGGGTAACCGATATTCTTGATGATGGCATACAATTTTTCTTTAGCCTTTAGCTTGGTGCTATCCGACATCCAATCGAGGTGATTGATCCTGTTCTCAAATGCCCGCTGGAGGTTGTTGACCAAAGAGAGTACTCTTTTTTTCGCATCCTCATTGAAATATCTCTTTACATACAACTGCCCCAAAGCCTCACCCAAATAGCCATCAACCTGTTCGGTCATGATTTGTCGGCGAGGCTTTTGGGTAGCCTGGCCGTTTAGATCTTTATTGAACTCAAATTAGGCATCCACAAAAGGCTTGCTGAGTGTTTCTGCATAGCTTTCCAGGGTGTTTGCCTTCAGGTAAATTTTCCATTGATCCAGACTGATCGTTTTCAACAAGGCATTCAACTTATTGTAATAAGCGGGTTGCGCCACATCAACCGAATCTATCGAAGCCCCCAAATTGGATAGCAATGTTGACCAGCCTAAATCGGGTTGAGATTTAGCAAGCGCGCTAACTGATAGTTTATGGTAATTGGCTTCAACATCCCTAAGTTCGATATTCGTTTTATGTGATGAGGCCAGTTGCTTTTCAATGCTGTAAACAATAGCGGCATCCTTTATTGCCTCGGCTTTACTGCTGCCAGTCAGCTGAAATAGCGTGCGGACATAGTTTCTGTCTTGTTGCTCCTTGTTTTGGTTTTGTTGGTTTTTGTGGATCGAGATCTGATGATGATTCTGGTGGGGGAGTGTTGTACTGAGCTGGTGATTGATATCTAGGAGGTGTCTGTTTGTTTTGCTTCTTGTGACTTGGTTCATCTCCGCTGGAATAGTCCACCTCCTCATTTATGAACGATGCAATTCCTGCTGATACTCTAATCACTGTTGAGTGGTCATACGTATCTCGCGCTGTGATGATCGGC
This sequence comes from uncultured Mucilaginibacter sp., assembly GCA_903887275.1. Lineage (GTDB taxonomy): Bacteria > Bacteroidota > Bacteroidia > Sphingobacteriales > Sphingobacteriaceae > Mucilaginibacter. The sequence continues at coordinate 664 of CAISPD010000044.1, read as the reverse complement.
TTGGCTGTTAGGGTTGGCTTGATATCTGTCCATTTTTCATCGTTTATGAGTAAGTTAACTGGCCATTCGGGACGTCCTACCGTGGTGTTGGACAGTCCTGATTGAGGAGTGATGAATGCTTTGTCCATGGAGTTTTTTCCCATCAGTAATGGTACCGAGCTGTTTTTCAGTAACATGAATTCTAGCGATAGTGTTAGGGAGTTGTATTCGAGCGTGTTGCGTTTCAGTAGATCTCTTCCTGTTAATCTTATGTGAATCCAGCACCTACCCTCTGTTTTGGTAATAGGACCGCTGATGCCCTGTACCCTATATCTTCGTCCTGTATTACTGATGTCGGCTCCAAGACGAACTGCTAGGTCATAGTCCATGATGTTGGGTGACGCGCCACCATCAATTTGGATTGGCATACGCGCTTGCACCTGGCCCTCTCTTGCTGCTACTACGCATTGCAGGAACGTTAGCTTATCATTGATTTCTGATGGTATATCAGCATCTAACTCATACACCACTCCAATGTTAATTAGAGGACATTCTTCATCTTCTAACATTTGTTTGGACTCCTCTTCCAGTCTGTTGAGCTGATATTTCTTTACTGCTGGGTTGATGCTCTCTCTCCTCCCTAGTCTGAGTTGTGCTTCGATGCGTTCCTTGGTGTTTACTTGAG
>CAISPD010000043.1 GCA_903887275.1 uncultured Mucilaginibacter sp. | reverse complement strand
TACACAAGCCTTGGTTCACTTTAGTTTGACGACGTACACGGGAAAAAATGATCGGTTTTGGCGCATGGACGATACCTGCAGCTTATTACAGCGAACGTAAACAGCATATTTCATCCACTGACAGAAGGTTTAAAATTCTTCATAGCATCCAATATTATACCACAAATTATTTTGAGGTCTTCGGCGACTGGCTGATCGATATGCCCGAAAGGCCCGACCAATGGTTTACTGCCAATATCATCGCCAACTGGAAAAAATACGACCTGCTGATCCGTGGTGACTACGCCAAAACACCGGAATACAAGTCGCAGCAATCAGATAAACACGGGATACCCGGTCACCTGATCATCCAGGTGACTAGTTTCGGGCACACCCTTAAAACAAAAAAATGGATATCTCTCGAAAATTTTGGTGAGAATTTTAGCTGTGCCGAAGTGATCGGCATGGATCCTGGAGAATTCAATCAGGGCACAAACGGTGTACTGAGGCGCTATCTCAGAACCCTAAAACTTCATTATACATCCAATGCAGATTTTATAACGGCGCTGGATCTTATGCATTATGACCGCGAACACATCGAGAACTGGAAAAATATCCTGCAGTTTGTCAGGGCATCACATCCAGACGTCTCTCAAGAAAGCAAGGAGTTCATCGATTTTTATAATAAGCTGCTTATAAAGCTTTACGATTTTTATGAATGGTCCCTGCCGGCAAATGATAAAACAGTTATCCGGCAATTGTCCCAGCTTAATTTTCTTTGCCAGGATGAACAAACCGGGGTATTAGATTGGAAACCTGCCTCTAAAATATTCTACCTTGACGATAAGCCCGCCTATGAATTGTTGCCGCCGCATGTAAAGGAGATCGTTCAGCCGCATTTCACCAATCGCGACAGGAACAGGTTTGGTCAGATCGCCAGGGTAGTCGGTATCAGTTTTAAAAAAGCGATTAAACAGGAACTGGAAGATGAACCCGTTTTGCGGGAATTGTCCCTTTACGAATTCTTTCCAAATCTATCGGAATGCCTCGCCCTCGCCGAGTTTTACCTTAATATTAATCTCGACCGAGAACTTGAAAAGATACGTCAAGTCGTAGTGAAGGAAAAACGAAAAGTGATTGTAACGCTTTACCGAAATAATGTATTCTTGGAAAAGTTAGCACTCCCGCATAAAGTGGTGGACGGCAAAATAGCAGAATTGCATATTATTCCTAAAGGATCACAGAACGGGCCGGAATATTTTGCTAATTGCCTGCATGATCTGCTGGTAGAGTTTTTAAACCGTGATCTGGCAAGGCTTCAGAATGTAGTTACCGATTTCCTGCTCAGGCCTGATAAAGACAGATTTTTGACGATTTATGATGTTAACCCGGACAGGGTCCGAGAGATCAGGGAGAAACTGGCGGATCGCATTTATACCAATGAACAATTGTTTTGGAATGCATTGCTACAAACAGCTGGAATTTCAAATCCGGAGGGCTACTTTGAAGAAGATGAGATATATTTTGATGATCTGGAAGCCCTTTTTAAAACCGATAATGGCCAATTAAGCCTGCTGGCCGGCCAGATTGATTTCGACCGGCTGCACGACAGCAAAAACCTTGTCTATTTACAGGATTTATTTCGCCTGGTAAATATTGATCCTTTGGACTTTAATAAACATGCGGTTTCAGGATTAGATTTCACGGAGCATTTCACCCGAACGTTGAAAGGGCTACAAAGCAAATACAAACCGATATTGCAAAAAAAACTCTTCAACTATCTGCTGACAAAAAAAGCAGAAAAACAGTCGGAATTTCAGGATTTGATGGATTTCTATTCGAACCATTTAATTTATAATGGACTGAAGGGTGATATCTTTATTGATACCCGTCAAATGTTCCTGGCCGCCTTTAAACGATTGTTTCCTTATCTCAATATAAAAAATATTGATTTAAAGGCAGATGACGGGTTGGATTTACCGGAATTATTTCATCAGAACATAGAGAAAATCAAGGAATTGTTGACTGATCAGAAAATTGAACTTGCACAGTTCGAGTCTTTCTTGTCTTATAATAAAAACCGCAGCCTTGTCTATTTCGGACAGGATGATTTAGTTGTCAGTAAGTTCAAGAATTACATTGCAAGTCATGTCACATCTCCGGAACCGGATGGTAACGACCCTATCGATCCTTTGGCCGCTTACGTCAACCCGGAGGGTACAAAGATTGAGAAAACTGCAACCAGCCATGCCGGAAAAGCAGCTTTTTTCGGTGCCGGTGGCACCGGCAACGGCGGCAATGGAAACGGGTCGGGAAAACGTATTGATGGGGCCGCTTATAACGATCAAAAAGACCTGGTGGGATGGTACAGATGATTGTGGTTACGACATTGGTTATATAGATGAAGCTGGGAATGATCATTATATAGAAGTAAAAGGAAAAG
>CAISPD010000042.1 GCA_903887275.1 uncultured Mucilaginibacter sp. | reverse complement strand
CAAACCTTTCTTTCAAAAATTGCCCCGTATAGGAATTTTCTTCTTTTAGAAGATCCTCCGGGACACCTTCGAAGATGACTTTACCACCATTTTCTCCGCCTTCCGGACCGATGTCTATCACCCAGTCGGCACATTTGATCACATCCATGTTATGTTCGATGACGATGATGGTATTGCCCTGGTCGAGCAGTGCATCAAATGATTTTAGCAGCTTTTTGATATCGTCGAAATGCAAACCTGTAGTAGGTTCATCAAAAATGAACAGGGTCTTATTGGCATTGTTGCCTTTCACAAGGAAAGACGCCAGTTTGATACGCTGTGCCTCACCACCCGACAAGGTATTGGATGATTGACCCAACTGCACATAACCCAGGCCAACATCCGCCAGCGGCTTGATACGGTTTAAAATTTTAGGTTCTTTTTTGAAGAACTCCAATGCTTCTTCGATGGTCATGTGCAGTACATCGGAAACACTTTTCTCCTGATACTGAACATCCAGAATATGTTGTTTAAAGCGTTTGCCACCACAGGTTTCGCAAGTGAGGAAGATATCCGCCATAAACTGCATTTCTATCTTCACTTCGCCTTCACCCTGGCATACGTCGCAGCGCCCACCCTCTACATTGAATGAGAAAGCCGAAGGTTTTAGCCCGCCAGCTTTAGCTACCGGCTGCGCAGCAAATAAATTCCGGATCTCGTCCCAGGCTTTTACATAGGTTACCGGATTTGAGCGGGATGAACGGCCGATTGGGTTCTGGTCAACCAATTCAACCTGTTCAATTTTGTTATAATCGCCGGTCAGTTCGTCATACAAGCCGGTCTGTTCACCGGTATAATTGCCGAGTACCTTTAGCAAGGCAGGTGCCAGAATGCGTTTTACCAAACTTGTTTTACCTGAACCGGATACACCCGTTACAACAGTAAGCACACCAAGCGGAAACTTAGCATTTACATGCTTCAGGTTATTTTCGCGGGCCCCTTTGATCTCGATGTAATCGTTCCATTTACGGCGACGCGCAGGAATAACAATTTCATCTTTGCGTGCCAGGTAGCGGCCGGTCAGGCTGTTATCGTCTTCAATGATCTCTTCATAAGTACCCGAAAATACAAGCTCGCCTCCATGGGTACCAGCTGCCGGACCAATATCAATGATATGATCGGCCGCCTGCATAATTTCCTCCTCGTGCTCTACCACTAAAACTGTATTACCTACGTCGCGCAATGATCGCAATACGGTAATCAGTCGCTGCGTATCACGCGGGTGCAGGCCGATACTAGGTTCGTCCAGCACATAGATCGAACCAACCAGACTACTACCCAGGGAAGTAGCCAGGTTGATACGCTGTGATTCACCGCCTGACAGCGTATTCGATAAACGATTAAGCGTCAGGTAGCTCAATCCAACGTTATTTAAAAACATCAGTCGGCTTGTGATCTCTTCAAGCAGGCGTTTACCTATTTTACGATCCTGTTCGTTCAAATCCAGATTTTTAAAAAAATCATAGGCCCTGTCTAAAGGCATCAATACAATATCTGTGATTGATTTACCATTGATTTTCACATAGGACGCATCCTGCCTCAAACGACTACCCTTGCACTCCGGACAAGTTGTTTTGCCCCGGTAGCGCGAGAGCATCACCCGGTATTGTATTTTATAGGTTTGTTCTTCCAGTTCTTTGAAAAACGAATTCAAACCACGGAAATATTTATTGCCGGTCCAAACCAGTTGCTGCTGTTCTTCGGTCAGGTAATTATATTGACGATGAATAGGGAAATCAAATTTCAAAGCATTCTTTACCAGTTCGTCATTCCATTCGCGCATTTTCTCACCGCGCCATGGGGCTATTGCCCCTTCATAAATGGTTTTACTTTTATCGGGTATTACCAGGTCTTCGTCGATACCGATGATCTTACCATAGCCCTCGCAACGTTTACAAGCACCGTAAGGGTTATTAAAACTGAAGAAATTAGGCGATGGCTCTTCGAAAGCGATCCCATCCAGTTCGAAGCGATCACAGAAAAAACGCTCTGATTCATTACCATCAACAGGGTTTTGGCAACGAACATAACAATCGCCTTTGCCCTCAAAAAATGCGGTTTGTACCGAATCGCCCAGGCGGCTGATGGTTTCTTCGGTATCGTTTTTGGTGATGCGGTCGATGACGATCTTCACTTCGGTGTTCGGCCTCACCCCAGCACCTTCCAGAGGAGCGGGGCTTAAAATATCGCCTTTCTCTTTTTCCCCTTCGCCTTTCAACTCCCCAATTTCACCTTTAACCTTTCCCCTTTTACCTTTCACCTTTTCGGTTTCGGCACCGTTGGCATGCATGGACTCATTTCCAACCGACTCATCTTCCAGTATTGATTCAATGCGCGAAATACTGCCTTTATATTCTATCCGCACAAAGCCTTTTTGCAGTAATACCGCCAGTTCTTCTTTCAAACTGCGGTTGTTATGCGGGTATAACGGACAAAGGATAGTTACTTGTGTTTCATCAGGCAGTGAGGATACAAAATTAACCACATCGGTTACGTTATCTTTTTTAACGATATTGCCTGAAACCGGCGACAAAGTTTTACCTATCCTGGAAAACAATAATTTAAGGTAATCGTAGATTTCGGTTGAAGTACCAACGGTTGAACGCGGATT
>CAISPD010000041.1 GCA_903887275.1 uncultured Mucilaginibacter sp. | reverse complement strand
TCGTTCTGTGAAAATAATTGAGGCAGCCGATGATATTGGTGGACGCGTAAGAACAGATTATATTGATGGCTTCCAACTCGACCGAGGTTTCCAGGTTTTGCTGACTGCCTACCCCGAAGCAAAAGCAATACTTGACTATAAAGCACTCGACCTTCGCTACTTTGATCCGGGTGCAATTTTATTTAGTGAAAGTGGATTTACTGAAGTAAGCGATCCCCTGCGAAATCCATCTAAACTGTTTAAAACCCTTGCATCTCCAGCGGGTTCGCTTGCCGATAAATTAAGGATGCTGGCATTAAAGCAAAAGTTGAAGGGCAGATCGATTGCTCAAATATTTGCTGAAGAACCTATAAAAACAATTGATTATTTAAAGCAATTTGGCTTTTCTGAAAGGATAATTTTTAATTTTTTCAGACCATTCTTTGGTGGTGTATTCCTGGAAGATCAGCTCAATACACCGTCGACGATGTTTGCTTACCTGTTTAAAATGTTTAGCGAAGGCGGTACCGTACTACCGGGCCGCGGAATGGGAATGATCCCCAAACAACTTGCCGCATCGCTTGATAAAAGCAATATCATATTAAATGAAAAAGTGCTTGCTATTGACGGTAATTCAGTAGTCACCGAACATGGCAGGTACTACACAGCAAACAAGATTTTAATAGCGACTGACGAGCCATCGTTGCCAAATCCATATAACAGGGCAGGGATAAAAGGCACTCCGGTGGTGAATTTATATTTTATTGCTGAGCGTGCACCGCTTAAATCGCCAATGGTATTGTTAAACGCTTCGAAAACCAAACTGGTAAATAATGTAGTGGTACTGGATAACATATCGCCTTTTTATGCACCGCAGGGTAAAAGCCTTATTTCGGTTTCGGTGTTAGGAGATGTACAGTTGCAACCACCCCATCTTTTAGCAGGCAGAGTTATCGATGAGCTTAAACAATGGTTTTTGGATGCCCCAACCTGGCATTATTTCAGATCATACTACATACCCTACGCACTTCCGAAAAAAGAGGTCTTTAGTGAAAACATAGATGCTCATGATATTCGTTTGAACGATCATCTTTATCGCTCTGGCGATTACTTATTAAATGGTTCTATCAATACTGCTATCAAGTCAGGCAGACTTGCAGCGGAAGCAATTATTTCAACGTAAAAAGCTTTAATCATATGGCAACACAAAAAGTAGTTTTAATAACCGGAGTTAGTCGCGAAGAAGGATTAGGCTTCGAAACTGCAAAGCAATTGGCCGGAGCTGGTTTTAAAGTGATCATTTCAGCACGTAATTTGGCAAAGGTTGTGGCATTGGCTACAAAACTTCAAAGTGCCGACCTTGACGTAATACCGCTGGAACTGGATACTTTAAGTGACCTAAGTGTGCAAAATGCTGCGTGGGAGATCGAAAACCGTTTTGGTAGACTGGATGTATTAGTTAATAATGCCGGGGGCTTTTACGATACAGGCGGGACAGCGCTTACCCAAACTTTTGAATATACCCAGGAGGCAATCGAAACTAATTTATTTGGTACCTGGCGGGTTATCAAAGCGCTGGTTCCTTTAATTGGAAAGAGTGAAGCCGGTGTTATTGTCAATGTATCGAGCGGTGCTGGTTCATTTAAGGACCCTGATTTTGGCCTTAACGCATTAACGGATGTAACTGCCTACGGCATCAGTAAGCTTGCGTTAAACGGATTAACAATAAAACTCGCAAAAGAACTCAAACCCCAGTGTATATTGGTTAATGCTGTATGTCCCGGATTTACTGCAACCTATCCAGGAACCGAAGCATGGGGTGCACGGCCAGTAACTGATGGTGCTTCGGGCATAGTTTGGGCAGCAACCCTAACTAAAGATGGGCCTACAGGTGGTTTTTTCAGAGATGGTAAACCGCTGGATTGGTAAGTAAAACCTCTGCAAAATTCAGCCTGTTTTTACGCTGAATGCCCTAAGCATTGGTTCAATTGGCAATGGAATTGCCATTAAAATAGAAGCTCCGGTTTTGAAAGCGCTTCACGTCAAACTCCAGGGTGAAGTCGCTGATTGGCTGACACCCCGGAATCGTCAAAAAATTGGCCGCATATTAGCATTCAGAATAAAGTGATGCCTGATGAAGCCAAAGCCCTTCAAAAAGTTTTATCTGAAAACTTTGTTCCTTTCTCATTTACAGCAAGCGGCCTGAATACGTGGCGATATCTTGGTGGGCCCCGGGAATTCGCAAAAGCCTTTGATTTCCCTGCCGATCACTGAATTAAATCTTGAGTTATTGATGAAAGTTGCTGTTTAAATAATTCGGGCTTTATCATAAGTAAATGTTATGAATATCATAAAAAACATAAATAAAAATTTATAAAAGGCTGCTCTTATGTTTGTGGCATAAATCACAACCACATGAAAAGAATAACAGTAGCAAAGGGTGACGGCATCGGACCCGAAATTATGGATGCCACTATCAAGGTGATCTTAGCCGCTGGTGCAAGGATCGAAATTGACGAGATCGAAGTTGGCGAGCAAGTTTATTTGTCGGGCAATACATCAGGTATTGCAAAAGAATCATGGGAAACTATCCGTAACAACAAGGTATTTCTTAAAGCTCCTATCACTACGCCGCAGGGTGGTGGCTACAAAAGTTTGAATGTTACTACGCGGAAGATGCTGGGGCTCTATGCTAATGTGCGGCCTTGTACCAGTTTACATCCATATGTGGAGACCAAGCATCCAAAGCTCGACCTTGTAATTATTCGGGAAAATGAGGAAGATCTTTATGCTGGCATTGAACACCAGCAAACTGACGAAGTAGTGCAGTGCCTGAAATTGATAAGCCGCCCGGGCTGTGAAAAAATTATCAGGTATGCCTTTGAATATGCAAAAAGTCAGGGGCGTAAAAAAGTGACCTGCTTTACCAAGGATAATATCATGAAGCAGACGGATGGTTTATTCCATGCCATTTTCGACGAGATAGGCGCCGAATATCCCGAACTTGAAAAAGAACACTGGATCGTCGACATAGGCGCTGCAAAACTTGCTGATACCCCCGAACTTTTTGATGTAATTGTAACCCTGAATCTTTATGGTGATGTGCTTTCGGATGTTGCAGCGCAGATCGCCGGTTCAGTGGGACTGGCAGGTTCGGCAAATATCGGCGAAGAGTTTGCCATGTTTGAAGCGATACACGGTTCTGCGCCGAGAAGGGCCGGGCAAAACGTTGCTAATCCATCGGGCTTGTTGCAGGGAGCCGTTATGATGCTCAATCACATCGGGCAAAATGATGTTGCGGAAAAAGTGCACAATGCCTGGTTAAGAACCCTTGAAGATGGTATACATACCTATGACATCTACAAAGAAGGCATCAGTAAACAAAAAGTGGGCACCAGCGAATTTGCCGATGCAATTATCGGCCGCCTTGGACAGAAGCCAGTTGTTTTGAAAGCGGCCGAATACAGTCAAAGCAAGCCGATAAAATTGGTACCGTACCAAAAAAAGGCTCCGGGTGTAAAAGAGCTGCAGGGAGTCGATCTCTTCGTACATTGGCCGGGCACAGATGCCAATGAGTTAGGCGAAAGCGTAATGCAGTTAGGGACAACAAACCTAAAACTCAGTATGATCACCAACAGAGGAATTAAAGTATGGCCCGAAGGTTTCAAAGAAACTTTTTGCACCGACCATTGGCGTTGCCGCTTTTATTCATCCGAAGGTCGTCAGGCTACTAAACAGGAGTTAATATCACTGCAGCAGCAGGCGCTTGACAGGGGAATTGATGTTATTAAAACTGAACAACTTTACAAATTTGACGGAAAACCGGCATATTCATTAGGACAGGGACAGTAAAATCTAACACAAAATGAACGTAAAACTCATTCAGGGGAGCTATACCCCGAAGGAAACCATCGAACTGATGCACCAATTGATCCAGGTAAAGATCAGGTTCAATGAAGACAAGATCGGGCAATCGAGTAGCGAGGAAGATATAAAGAGGCGTGAAGAAAGGATCAAGGCATTGCAGCATGAACTGGCCACAGTGAAAAATCAGTTAAAAAACAGGCATGATCGGATTGAGATCATATCGACTGTAGAAATCAAATGATTGTAGGTTATAGGATAGGAAAATATTGGATACTGTGAAGGGTGTAATGCTTTTAGTTCATTCAGATTATTTGGTGATTATGCCATTGAAGCGCTAAACAGTTCCCGGAGGATATTGATTCCATGCGGCTATCTTGAACTGATAGTTTAAAAGAGGCTTCAGGTAAACACTGCCAACCAATTTCCATTGCTGAAGTTCGTCGATAAATTGTGGTAAAGGGTAGCCGCC
>CAISPD010000040.1 GCA_903887275.1 uncultured Mucilaginibacter sp. | reverse complement strand
TTCCTATTTAAAACTCTAAATTCATCTATTGTAGTAGGTAAGAATGCTGAAAAACCTGTATTTAGATACCCGGACAATTCCCATATCTCGTTTTTAATAGATTTTACTTTTTCAAATTCTTCTCGTTGTTCTAATCTACGTACTTCAGAAATGGGATGAGAAAAATAAACCGGTTTCAATCTTTGAAATATCAAATTACTTAAGGTTTCATAAGGGTGTTTAACTGCAAAAAGATAATTTTTTATTTCTAACTGCTTTGCCAAAAATCTCGTCATCATCGTTTCTTTTGAACGCCAGTCTAATAATCTTAGATACCTAAGAATCATTTCTGTTGAATTTGGATTTTTGTTTTCATTGTATATACCTCCCAGCCTTGAAAGTCGCTCATGAATATCGTATATATCATCAATGAATGTGATCATAAAGTCCGGAGAGATTTCCTCTAAAAGTTTTAATTTAATAAGGGAAATATACTCTTGAGTTTTATTGTGAAAATAGCATGCGTGAAGGCAAAGGAAGATCGGTTTATTCTCGTCTTTCTTTTCATTTATTTTTGTTTTGATTCTATTAAATGCTATTGTCCAATATTCTTCAAGCTTTACATATGTTTGTTGCAGAATTAAATCAAGCCAAATAACCCTATCCTGCTTTACATCTTTATTTAACTCATAAAACACTTTTTCGATTTCTGTTTCAAGCTTAATAATTTCCGGCTCATAATTTGAATAACGCGAGAGAAAATGCTGACTTTTTATAAAATTGGAAAGACCGAGTTCAATATCGATACCTGACATTCCGGTAAAAAGCACTACCATGATGGCTTAAGTTTAAGGTTTATAGGTTGTTATAATTTTTTAAACTTATGAAAAATAAAATCAATTATCCAAATTAAAATAAATACTGAACAGGAAATTCGGTATTCCTCTCTCCCAAAAGCCGCAAAAATCAACGCCAGGTTTCCGTTGGTTCCTCATGAGCTCTCTGAGCAGATTCGGTTCCAACCAGCTTTTATTCGCCTGCCGCGAATGCTGAACCTGTCATGCTTTTCGCAGGCTTAAGGTCGTTCGTCATGAAAGCTACCTCTGCGTTTTCCTGATTTCTTGCTCCGCTGCAAAACCATTAAAACGCAGCCGCTTTCTTTGTTTGGCTCGCCTGCTCTCTCGCAAACGGCTTCACAAATTGCATCGCATCTCATTTCCCTTTTCAAGGCAAACCCTCTAAATGAGATCCTGATGCATTTGTTCGTGTGAGACATACTGCCAAGCGCTCCTTCGGGACTCCCCCTTGTCAGACCGTTTGCTCAGCTCGCAGCCGGCTACGTTGCTCTCCGCCGGCTCGGGACGGCTCGCATATTTACTTGACTTGCGGTTTTTGAAAAAGTTAGTTATTTATTTTAATTTTTCCAATTGAGTGAATATAAAATTAGTAAAAACTTGTTTTTATTGTAGTTAATATAAACCAGGCTTACTTTAATTGGCAATTACAAGATGTTGGCCAAATTCAAGATGAAAAAATGTTGCAACTTTTTGCTGTTCGCTTCTGGAAAAAAAGTAATTTTTTCCGTTAAAAATAGCTCCGCTTTAAATTATTTATTAAGTTTACTGCAAGCCTTATATGTATGCGGTTTCTCCGTTTTTTAACGATTATTATTTGTTGCTTCATCTTGACCAGGGCCCGGGCGCAAGATGTTGATCTTTATTTAACTGGTCATTTTCTCCCGGGAAAGTCTATCATTAAACTTAGCAGGGATTTTGAAGACCCCTATATGTGGGTGTTGGCGAAGAACAATGAGATTTTTCGCGTAAATACGCTAACAAATCAAATCGACGATTATACCGCAACGTTTCAGTCGTATAGCAAATTTAAGATTTTCGATATCGCTGGATTTGGCCCTGATTGGGCCAATTTACTTATAAACGAAACTGATAGTACGGTAATGTTAAATTACCATAATGGAATTTTTGATTACCCACTGCCAAAATCTTTATACGGTTTTATGGGTCACTTCCTGGATATTGCAGCTTCCTCCTATTCCACCGAGAAAGCTTTCGGTGTCTCTGATAATCCGTCTTTTTTGATAACCTCTGATACAGGGCTTTGGCGACGTAACTATTCTCCGGGAACGTTGTCATACAATTCCGAGGGCCGTTCCCGTATCTATTCAGCGACATACCGATCGCAGCTCTTTAATATCAATCATGTAACAGATACGGCCGGAGCAGGTTTATCACAGGTTTTTGCGACTACAATTGGACCAGGAAATGGAAGAGGCTATCCCGGTCTTTTGCGGACGGGGGGTGTTTTTGGAGACTCAATAAACACCGCTTATTTTACTATGAATCAGGTCTATAGTTCCTTTAATCTGGCTGGTATAACGCCAGATGTCTTTTGGGGCAATTATAAAGGATTATTTCAGGCTAAACTCCGAAATTCATCCCCCTATTTAAGTTCATATAAACAGTACCTGAATGGTATAAAGGTCAATAAGATAACAGACATATTTGGACTTGCTTCTTTCGGAAATACTGAAGCAAAAGAAAATCTACTGGTTGGAACGGAAAGCGGACTTTATTATAGCAACTCCGTAGTACACCCTGGTGCAGATACGTCGCTAGATAAAATATTTCTATACCATTTTGACAAACTTGGAAATATCCCTATTAATTTCATAGAAGTTAACAATGCCGGAAATTCTAGCCCGCCCTATTGCGAAAACGGTATTTGGGTTGCAACTAATGATGGTATTTATCTCATAAAGCCCGACTATGCTGCACATTTCAATAATGGCAAAACTGTAAAAGCAATTCATTTTAGCGGACAGGATACAAGCAAAGCATCAATGCAAATATGCGCTGGTGATACTATAAATTTACTCGTAAACGATGATACCAAGGCTAATACAATTCAATGGTTTAAAGACGGGAAAGAAATCATTAACCAAAATAGCACATCGCTACCTGCCAATTTGAGTGGTCAGTATTATGCAATTCTATTTGATCCATGTGCTGGATTACATATCGAATCCAACCACCTACAGGTTCAGGTCATTTCCGCCCCAATTTTCAGCTTCAACTATCCCGATAAATTGCAGTATTGCGATAGCACCCAAACTACCCTAAAAACCGATCAGAACCTGCAGTACCATTACCGCTGGTATACTAATGGCATATTGAATGGTGATACCACCTTCAAATATACGGTTACCCAAAGCGGTAAATATAAAGTTGAGGTAAGCGCCTGTTCCAATAGCTGGGTGCCCTCCAAAGAAATTCAAGTGGATCTTATTAATTTACCCCTACCAGCGATCAGCGCTGATAAATCGCAATATTGCCAGGGCGAGACGGCTTTGCTTACTGCCGGTGTACCGGTAGATGCCAGCTATACCATCAACTGGTATAAAAACGGTAACGTAATTGCGGGCAGTCAGAACCAAAGCAGTATCAGTGTTACTACAGATGGCAGCTACTCGGTAACACTCAATAGCACTATAGCGGCCTGCACAAAAGCCTCGGGTAATCAGCCAATCGCCTTTACCCCGGCACCGGTTTTTGCCTTTAACTATCCGGATAAACTGGCCTATTGCAGCGGCACGCCTGTTACCCTAACAGCCGCTGGAAGCATTACTTACCAGTACCGCTGGTATACGGATGGAGCTTTAAATGGCAATACATCCAATACACAAATCATCAGCCAAAGCGGAAAATATAAAGTGGAGGTGAGCTCCTGCACCAACTCCTGGCTGACATCCAAAGAAGTACAGGTTGATCTGATCTCTATACCCATCCCTGCGATCAAAACCGATAAACAGTTGTACTGTGCAGGCGATAATGCCAAACTAAGTATAAGTCAGGCGCAGGACCCGGGCT
>CAISPD010000039.1 GCA_903887275.1 uncultured Mucilaginibacter sp. | reverse complement strand
CGTGATATCCGAACCTTCCAGCAGTACCTCTGCCTCACCTAAAGGCACAGTAAATTCACCTACATTAGAAGGCAATTTTTCTTTTAAGCGATATCCATTTAAAGACTCAATTACCAATGCAGGTTCATCGCCTCTGAGCAAGGTATTATACATACCGGCTGCCTGTGTCATATTGCGCGGTACACAAATATGTATCCCCCTCATTGATCCTAAAAGCATACCCATCGGCGAACCAGAATGCCATATGCCCTCGAGCCGGTGACCACGAGTACGCACGATCACCGGTGCTTTTTGCCCACCCCGGGTACGATAGCTTAACGTGGCCAGGTCGTCACTTAAAACGGTAACACCGTAAAGCAGGTAATCAAGGTATTGGATCTCGGCAATAGGACGAAGTCCGCGTATTGCAAGACCCAGGCCCTGTCCTATGATGGTAGCCTCACGTATGCCGGTGTCAGTTATGCGCAGGTCGGTATATTTGCTTTGCAAACCGGCAAATCCCTGATTAACATCGCCAATTGCCCCAACATCTTCTCCGAAAGCCACGATGGTTTTATCACGATCAAAATTAGCGTCAAAACAAGCATTCAAAACTTCACGGCCATCCAACAACTTTGCATCAGCATCATATTCGGCCGGGACTACCGGCACATTTAATGGCGAATTAATTGAACCTGAAAATAGTTTGGAGTTGAATCGTTCGTTATTCTTCTCTTCCTCAGATTTGAGCCAGTTGATAAGTGCCTGACGGCTATATAGTTTTTCTTTGGCTGTCAAACGCAAAGCCTTGCGGCCCGCCGAAACAGCATCTTTCCTTCCCGGATCAACAAGCGACTTCAATTCAGTGATGATCGCATTCAGGGAAGAAGAAACTTCACTTTCTTTGGCAAGCTCTTCAATTAAGACTGCCACCTCCTGCAGGTCGACATCAACCTCGTTCTGTAAATTATTCCAGGCCTCTTTTTGGCAATCGCGCACAAATTTCTTTGCGGTTGCCTCCAGTTCATCTAATTCTTCGCCGGTAGAAATTGCAGACTCTATCATCCATTTGCGCATTTGCAAAAGGCAATCATGCTCATTTTCCCATGCCAGGCGGTCTTTAGATTTGTAACGCTCATGCGAGCCGGAAGTAGAATGTCCCTGTGGCTGGGTCATTTCAGTAACATGTATCAATACCGGGACGTGTTCGGTTCGGCAAAGTTCGATCGCGCGTTCATACGTTTCGCAAAGCGCAACATAATCCCAGCCACGTACCTTAAATATTTCATATCCGTTGGTACCGGGCTCGCGCTGAAAACCTTTCAATATTTCAGAAATATCTTCTTTAGTAGTTTGAAGTTTAGCGGGTACCGAGATTGCATAAGCATCATCCCAAATAGAAATAGCCATAGGCACCTGTAATACCCCGGCAGCATTGAATGTTTCGAAAAACAAACCTTCCGAAGTAGCTCCATTTCCAATGGTACCAAACGCCACTTCATTTCCGTTCACAGAAAACTGCTTCAGATATTCCAATTCTTTGTTTTGGCGATATAGTTTAGAAGCATAAGCCAAACCAAGTAAACGGGGCATATGGCCACCCGTAGTAGATATATCGGCCGAGCAATTGAGCGTTTCAACCTGATTGGCCCAACTACCATCAGCATTAATATAACGGGTAGCATAATGACAGTTCATTTGCCTGCCTCCCGAGGCGGGATCTTTGGCAATATCGGGATGAGCATAGAGTTGCGCAAAAAACTCATTTAGATTACTCATGCCGGTAGCAAACATAAATGTTTGATCGCGGTAATAACCTGCGCGCCAATCGCCCTGCCTGAAGGCTTTGGCCATGGCTAACTGCGCAACTTCTTTACCGTCGCCGAATATGCCGAATTTCGCCTTTCCGGTAAGCACCTCTCGCCTGCCCAGAATACTTGCCTGGCGGCTTTCATAGGCAATGCGATAGTCGTTTATAACTATCTTCTGAAAGTCATCAAAACTGAGTTCGGCAGCATTAAATCTGCTGGTAACGTTCGCGGCTGTTTCAGGCATATTTTATTTTGTTACGCAAGCAAAATTATAAAATTCTATTTTGTATTTATCATTTTAAACACACAAAACCGGTGATATTACCAATAGTTTTTTATTTGCGTTAAACCTTTTATATTTGTGTAAATCCAATATTGCATATGAAAAAACTAATCTTAATATGCGCAGTCATGATAGGCTTCGCATTTACTGCAACAGCGCAAGATAACGAAAAGGCGGAATTCAAATTCAATGAAGAGAAGCACGATTTCGGTAAGATACCACAAGGCATACCGGTAACTACTGTTTTTGAATTTACCAATATTGGCAAAGAGCCATTAATTTTAACAGAAGTTAGGCCAACATGTGGCTGTACTATAGCTGATTACACCAAAACCCCGGTTAAAGCCGGCGAAAAAGGTCAGATCAAAATCACCTATAATGCGGTAGCAGTAATGCCTTTTAATAAAACTATCGTTGTAAAATCAAACGCTAAAACACCCGAAAAATATTTGAACATCGTTGGTGAGGTAGTAGCCGGAAAAGCCGCGACAGGGTCAGGCACTAATTAAACTACCGGGCGAATCCACCCTTAGCGGGTGAAAAAAATTCAGAAGCACGCTCCCGGCAGCGTGCTTTTTTATGTTTCAATTTTTCAGAATGATCAACAAAAAACCAGCAAGACTGGGAATAATTGCCAGGTTGGTCGAGTTAACTTCCCGATATCTTTTTCCTAATTTTGCACATGCCAAAAATTTCACAAAAAGGACTCCGGATGCCGGCTTCGCCCATCCGTAAATTAACGCCTTACGCCGACCAGGCCAAATTAGCTGGTAAAAAGGTTTATCACCTCAATATCGGCCAACCGGACATCGAGACGCCGGAGGGTATGCTTAACGCAATCAAAAACATCGACTTTAAGGTATGGGCCTATACGGCATCAGAAGGCACCCTGCCCTATCGTAAAAAACTTACAGAATATTACAACAAGCTGGGTTACAATATTACACCCGATAATATCCTGGTTACTACAGGCGGTTCGGAGGCCATCACCATAGCTATGATGAGCTGCCTCGACCCGGGCGATGAGGTCATTGTACCCGAGCCATTTTATGCCAACTATAATGGTTTTGCCTGCCAGGCGGATGTGGTGGTTAAACCTATCCTTTCAGTTATTGAAAATGGGTTCGCACTTCCCCCTATCAGCGAATTTGAAAAACTGATCACGGATAGAACCAAGGCCATCATTATCTGCAATCCTAATAACCCAACCGGATACCTTTATTCGAAAGAAGAACTGGACGATCTGAAGAAGCTGGCCTTGAAATACGACCTCTACCTGTTCTCGGACGAAGCCTATCGCGAATTCTGTTATGATGGCCTCAGTTTTACCTCGCCGATGCACCTTGATGGTTTAGAACAGAACGTGGTAGTATTAGACACGGTAAGCAAGCGCTACAGCGCCTGCGGTGCACGACTGGGTTGCCTGATCACCAAAAACAAGGACATATGGGCCACGGGGCTTAAATTCGCCCAGGCCAGGCTCAGTCCGGGTATGGTGGAGCAGATAGCGGGGGCTGCTGCTGTAGATACCCCGGATAGCTATTTTGAAGCTGTAAACAAAGAATACACAGGTCGCAGAAATACGCTGGTTAGTGCCCTTAATAAGATGGAAGGTGTGTATTGCCCCAACCCCGGCGGCGCGTTTTATGTGGTTGCCCGTTTCCCGATAGATAATGCGGATAAGTTTTGCCAATGGGTATTGGAGAGCTTTAGTTACGAAAACCAGACCATTATGATGGCACCGGCCACCGGCTTTTACAGTACCCCGGATGCGGGCCATAACGAGGTTCGCCTGGCCTATGTACTCAACAACCACGACCTGGAAAAAGCCATGATCTGCCTCGAACGGGCATTGAAGGAATATCCGGGGAGAGTTTAGTCGTTAGTACTTAGCCTTGAGTCTTGAGTCAATTGGTTTTAGTATATTTGTCCCGAAATCAGACTCAAGACTCAAGACTAAAAAAGGGGTCGACCGGAATTGACAGGATGGAGATAAGTAGGTAAGCATGCAGCGCGTTGGGTGAATTAGCGCTATAATCTGAACGCTCAAAATCACAAATGGCGAAAATAACTACGCCTTGGCTGCCTAATTTAGAATTAGCATAGCCTTTGTCCCGCCGGTTTTCCGTTTCATCGGGCCGGCACCCGGGGCATCGAAAGATGAAACTGGCCCGCTGGTGGTGCGACAAGCGGGTAAGAACAAGCACCTAAGGAAGACGGTACAGGTGAGCCACTGACCTTCCCCTTCCCAACAATCTAACAGGGCTAAGCATGTAGAAAGCTTACCTTATACCATGTTTGGACGAGGGTTCGAATCCCTCCGGCTCCACAGCCTCACCCCCAACCCCCTCTCCAAATGTAGAGGGGGCTTTTTTATGGTTTACACCATTAACAGAAATCAGGCATATTTTAGGATAAAATATTGATTATCAATTATTTAATCAAAAAATGTGTAAACCATGATTTGGCGGTTTTTGACGGAATAAATTAGCTTTTCCAGATAAATTTTCGTATATTTAGATGCCCGGTGAAGCATCCCATGCTTTGGTTGTCCGGACGGAAATCATTTTTTTTCTTCAACAATTTGGGGGCCCTTTACGGGTGGCGGCTATATCATTGTCTTTTCTGTTGCCCGGCATATGCACCCCTTACCTTAACATTTTATGAAACAAACAAACCTCACAAAATCCAGGCTCGCCGAGGTGCTGGCGCTGGAAAAGATCACAGCTAAAGACCTTGAGCGACTCAACCCGGCCGATCAGGCCAGCCTTGGCGAAACGGTTAACAAAACACTGCATCAGCTCGGTGGCACCGAACGCGACCGCTACCTGGAAAAAATCGACCAGATCATTACCGCATGTACCAAAAGCGATATCTGGGAACATAACCACCGGCTCATCAACGACGTCGTTTCGGACTACCTGATGCGCCATGGAGCAATGCCTCCCAAAACGGTCATTGCGCGCGAAACAGGCCTTAGCCGCCAAACCGTCACCAAACACCTGGCCGAATACAAAAATCAACCCGAATTTGCTGCCGAGATCGACCAG
Organism: uncultured Mucilaginibacter sp.; assembly: GCA_903887275.1. Classification (GTDB taxonomy): domain Bacteria; phylum Bacteroidota; class Bacteroidia; order Sphingobacteriales; family Sphingobacteriaceae; genus Mucilaginibacter. The sequence continues at coordinate 1,415 of CAISPD010000039.1, read as the reverse complement.
TTTAAATTTATTGCCCCAAGGATACTGGCCCAGGTATTCAGGCATGCCCTGCAGGGAAATATCAAGGCCGCCCGGCTTTATTTCGATATGGTAGGTGCCAAAAAACTGCAGCAGGCCGCCACTGTCATCAACGAGCAAAACAACTTTATCCAAATCAACGGCACCAAATTAAATCAGCAGAAACTGCAGCAGCTTAGCCCCACGCAGTTGCAGGAGATCGAACGGATCGTAGGCGGGGTGTAGGTTTTTTAGGCAGTGCAGTCGCGATGGCTGGTGTTTTGGACAAAAGGTAAAGGAGAAAGGAGAAAGGAGAAAGGTGAAAGGTGAAAGGACAAATGATAAAAGACAATTAATTATGGGCCATCAACTATGGACCATCAACTAACACAACCAATAAAAAGTTCAAACTTTTCAAAAACCTATTTGGTTGATCTTGAAAATTAAATCGGGTAAAAAATGATTTTTTATTTCCCAGACAATTTCATAGTCGATACCCATATAGTCATGAACTATTCTGTTTCTGAAACCTCTGATCCGGTACCAGTCTATTTGCGGGTGCGCCTGTTTAAAAACATCGGGCAGCCTCCCAGCCGCTTCGCCAATTATTTCAAAATTACGGATCACGGCGTCAAAAGTCTTGCTATCGGAACAAAAAGCCTCAAAGGACATATCACCTATGTAAGCCATTATTTTGTTGGCGCTTTCCAAAATATCGCCAATCAACAATTCCGGTTCCCTGTTAGACATATACTATCTCCGGCTTTATCACATCAAAATATTTTGCCTTTACCCCCTTACGGGAAACAAGGTCGACAGGCCTTTTCAAACTCGTTTCCAGTAGCTCCGCCAGATCGACAAAAGCAATTCCGATAGGCTGTGTAAAATCAACGATGATATCAATATCGCTTTTTTCATTAAAATCATCCCTCAGCACCGAACCAAACAGACCAATAGAATTCACATAAAAGCGTTCGGCCAATTCAGGCTTCATCTTTCTTAATTCCGTTTTTATTTCATTCAGTTCATTCACATCGTAAATATAGCTAATTCGGCAATAAAAAAAATCAGCATGCAGCGGCTGAAGTTTTGAACGATGGACGATGGGCAGAGGAGAAAGGTGAAAGGAGAATGGTGAAAGGAGAATGGTGAAAGGAGAAAGGATAAAGGAGAAAGGATAAAGGAGAAAGGACAAAGGAAAAAGGAAAAAGGATAAAGGACAAAGGAAAAAGGACATTTATTATGGACTATGGACCATCGACTATGGACTCAAAACTAACAAACAGGGCGCCTCCCCGGCTGGTAGAAGCCGGGGCCGGGCCGGGAGCCTTGTCTGCCTTAGGCTGATCATACGCCTGCAGGCCTTAGGCTCGGGCCGGTATCCACTGCTGTCCCTGGCGCGAAATACGGCTTTGAAT
>CAISPD010000038.1 GCA_903887275.1 uncultured Mucilaginibacter sp. | reverse complement strand
TATCAAAGAAGAAATCCCGAAAATGTTTCGGAAAGCACAAACAACAATTCCTGATTATTCTGCAAATTATATACTTTTAGACCTTATGACAGAAAAAAACAACAAGAGAACCATCTGGGGATGGTGCATGTTCGATTGGGCCAACCAGGCGTATAACATGGTAATCACCAGTACTATTTTCCCGGCATATTATGTGGGAATAACCACCAATGCCAAAAATGGTAATCAGGTTAGTTTTTTCGGGCATAAATTTGTCAATACAGTGCTTCAAAATTATATATTGGGTTTTTCGTACCTGCTTATCGTTATCACCCTTCCAATTTTAACTTCTCTGGCTGATTACCGCGGAGCAAAAAAAACCTACCTGCAATTATTTACCTGGCTTGGTGCTCTGGCTTGTGCCGGTTTGTTTTTTATGGAGCAAGGTAAACCTATTGAATTCGGTATGATCTGTTTCGGCCTGGCTACCATAGGCTATTGCGGTGGCTTTGTGTTTTATAATTCATACCTGCCTCAAATAGCTACCATCGATAAGCAAAACGATGTAAGCGCTAAAGGTTTTATCTATGGTTTTGCCGGTAGTATTGTGGTGCAGCTGGTTTGTTTGGTTGCTGTACTTTTCCACGATTTCTTTGGCATAACTGAAGATATGGGTGCCCGCATTTCGTTTGTCATCGTATTTTTCTGGTGGATTGGTTTTGCATTTATATCCTTCAGAATATTACCCAAAGGCGAACCTAATACCGGCTCACATCAGTTCAATGTTTTGACCGGGGGATTTAAAGAGTTGGTGAAAGTATTCCATAATGTGCGTAACATGCCTATTTTAAAGCGGTTTCTGCCTGCTTTCTTTTTCTATTCGGTAGGGGTGCAAACCATCATGCTGGTTGCGGCTGAATTTGCGGCCAAAGAACTGCATATGCCCGATGACGACCTGATCACCATAATTCTGATCATACAGGTAGTGGCCATATTAGGTGCCTGGTTAACTTCCCTGGCTTCTAATAAATATGGTAATACCCGTGCGCTCATTGTCCTGGTAGCATTCTGGACTATTACCTGCGGAAGTGTTTATTACATTGCCAACAATACCCAGTTTTATGTAGCTGCATTTGCAGTGGGTCTGGTAATGGGTGGGGTGCAATCGCTCTCGCGTTCAAGTTACGCCAAATTATTGCCGCCAAATATCCCGGATACTGCTTCTTATTTCAGTTTTTATGATGCTACAGAAAAACTTTCCATAGTAGTCGGACTGCTAACTTTTGCAGCGGTTGAGAGCTGGACACACGAAATGCGCGATTCGGCGCTTGTACTTGATGGTTTCTTTGTGATCGGCCTGTTGTTACTGGTAGTATTGCATTATGCCGAAAAAAGAAGCGATAAGCTGGCAGCTGAAGCACTGGAACTGTAATTAATTACCAGATTTCAAAAATTCTTTACAGGAACCAGGAATAAAGATACCAGCCGGTCTTTCTTCGATTTTTCGGCAGATAAGTAAGTCTTACCATTGAGTACCAGGTATAGTCCGTTTTTAGCCGGATCTAATTTAGCTTGCTTGAAAAGTCGGTTATTAAGCGCAGTTAGTGTTACTGATTTTACATAAAAAAGATTTTCCCTGTCATCCGACGGAACGGATGCTGCGGCTGCTTTTAACTTCACAACATCTATCAGCGTGTCTGGTACTGCAGCATAACTCTCGTCCTGGATCGATATTTCTACTACCTCGCCCTGTTTAGCACTAATGCCTCCTATCAGGTGTGAACCATTGAAGCTGGTTTGAGAATTTACAAATCCGCTGTAAATCAGACCATCGCTTACAGGCGTTATTACCGGCAATTTATCGCCCTTGATCAAACTATGAAGTGTTCTGATATTATATGTTGAATCTTTGGCATCAAAGCTCACCAGGTTACCGGGTATACTAAAAACATCCAGACTAATATTGGAGGCATCTGTTAAAAATTTCCGGTTAGCGTACGATTTAGGCAGCTGGTTAGTATTATCGTCGATAAAATGCTGGCTCGATTTGCTGTTACTGATTAGCCGCAATTTCGGGCCATTTACTAATAAACTTTTTCCTGCTATAAAAGAGCAGCATACAACAGCTGCAATCATTGTGATTAGACTTAATTTTTTCATTGCATTTATTTGTTTGATTTTTTGGGGATAATGATATCATCTACAGGTACCAATTCCATACTGATCACCTGATCTTTCTCGGTTTTTTCGCTCGTAGAACTGTATATCTTTTTCGGCTTACTTTTGCTGGCTTTTGAAATAAATACACCTTTGGTCTTCAATAACGTATCGGATGGCACGGGGGTGTATATTCGGTATCGCATGGTGCTTATGGTTACCGCATCAATGTAATAGTAATGCTGCCGATCAGCTGCTGCCAGTGATTGAAGTGTTTTTTTGACGGTTAAGGTATCGATGCCGCCCGGCGGTACTGAAAATGTAGAATCGTCGTGAATCTGCAAATCAATAACCTGACCGTGTTCTGCCTTTAAGCCGTTGATAGCTGCCGAACCATTCATCGCACTTTCTGCTTTCACGGTGCTTTTGATATTGATCCCGTTTAGCGTGACCTGGTGCAGTTGATGCCTGCCACTTTTTAAAATAGCTTTGATGGTTTTTAACTGGTAGTCGGAGGTTCCGGAAATACTGTAAACAATATTTCCCGGTATTACTGATGCAGAACCAACATCAAATAAGCCAGCGTCAGTTGTTACAAATTTCCGACTGGTGTAAGAAATGGGCAGACTTAGAGTATCGTCCTTAACTTCAGATTGAGCATAACCATCCAGGCTAAAAGCGCATAAAATTAAAGCGAGGTTAGCGATAATATACCTGCTCATTTTTGAATTGTTCATTTCTGTTTTAGATATTTTACCTTCCATAAGGTTTAATATCTATAAATATAAATAATTTATAATCAGAATTATATAAGCGCTATTTCACGTCGGCATTTTTTGATAGGGGATATCATCTTATCGCCCGAAGTTCTGGCGGTATTGGTTTTAAACTGTCACTAAACAGGCTCTGATGTGCTATGGCCCCTATAACCTAATCTGATTGCTTTTCCTTGCCGGATCAATCCTCCCTTGCCGTCAAAATAAGCCAGCGAAAGAGTATCCACCAAACCATTATTGATGATATCCAGCCATTTTAAAGTGCCCGATGAAGCATTGACTGGTATTCTGATTTGTTTATTAAGATGGGGCAAGATAATTAACAAGTAAAATGTAATATCGGTACCGTCATAGTAATAAGTTAATTCGGGATGTTCGCCAAGTACGGGTCGCAGAATTTCCACTTCTCGTAAATTATGCAATACCAGGCTGAGCTGATATTTTCCGGCATTACCATTGCCGATTCTCGCGCCCTGGATATTTGTTTTGATCTCGTCCACGTTCAAATATAAAGTTAAACAATGGGCTTTAAAAAGGCTGGAACTGCAATCAAACAAGACTATACCGATATCAAATAATCAATAATTAACAAAGCTTTCTATAATTGAATTTACCAACTATAAAAAACCCGCAAATTTTTCCAAATTTGCATCCGATGAAAATTGAACTATTTGTGCCCTGCTTTATGGACCAGCTATCGCCAGCGACAGCCTGGAATGTGGTTAAAGTGTTGGAAAAAGCGGGCTGTTCAGTTAGTTACAATACCGAGCAAACCTGTTGCGGTCAGCCTGCATTTAACGCCGGTTTTTGGGATGATGCCAAAGAAGTAGGCAATAAGTTTCTGAAAGGCTTTTCTGAGGATAGTGTTATTGTTACCCCCTCAGCTTCCTGCACTGGTATGGTGAAGAATTATTATAATGATCTGTTCACCAATACTACGCTTCATAACCGCTGCCGTGCTATACAGGGCAATATTTACGAACTCAGTGATTTCTTGGTAAACATACTTCAATTTGATTATTTCGGTGCCGAACTTGATGGCAGGGCTGTTTACCACGACAGTTGTGCTGCGCTGCGTGAATGCCATATTAAGACCGAGCCCCGCCAATTGTTGAGTAAAGTTTTGGGCCTGGAGTTACTCGACTTAAAAGATGGAGAAACCTGCTGTGGATTCGGCGGTACTTTTGCCGTTAAATTTGAAGGAATATCATCAGCCATGGCGCAGCAAAAGGTTGAAAACGCACTGGAAGCAGGAGCGGAGTATATCATTTCAACAGACTATTCGTGTTTATTGCATTTGCAGGGCTATATCGATAAAAATAACCTGCCTATCCAAACCCTGCATCTGGCTGATGTTTTGGCCCATGGCTGGGGTAATGTTTAAGTATTCCAACCTGCATTATTTTTAATTTGTATTCTTTTAAACCCCGGGTTCTCAAAACCGTCTTATCTTTTATAGAAAAAAGCCTTTTCCATGAAAAACCTCATCATCGCATTATTCGCTTTAATTTCTGTTTCAGCCTCTGCTCAAAAAGATACAGCCGGTTTAAAGATGCCTGTAATTACTGGTAATGTTGTTTACGAACAGGTTTTTGAAACCCCCGGCAAAACCAGGTACCAGCTTTTTAACGATGCCCAGCAATGGTTCATTGCCCGATACAAGAGTTTCCGTAATATAGAAGTTACCGATTCTGTTAATGTTCGGGTTATTGGCAAAGGTAAAGAAATAGTAAATTACGTTGGCCCCCTTAATGTATCCTTGCCCTTTATAAGCAGAATGACAATTCAAATCGATTGTAAAGACGGCAAGTTTCGCAGCAGAATGTCTTCGATAAATCTCACACCCAGAGATACCAGTGCCTCGGGAAATTTTGTTACAACCCCCGAAGAACTGGTGGATATGCTCAATGGAAAAAGCCAGATCAACGGTTTAAACAAAAACCAGGCCCGGCGTTTGCTCGAGAGTTTAAATATTACCATCAACAACACCATGCTTTCAATTCAAAAAGCTTTGGCCGACAAAAACGATTTTTAAATACAATAGTTTAATCAGCTGATATACGAGCACAGCTAAACGGCAGCACCGGCGCATGTCATGTCGCCAGATTGTTAGAGAGTTGTTTTGCCCTGCAAAATCAATCCCGGCTAATCAGAAAAAATCATTAGGTTTGCAGCAACATAGTTAAAGTCACTTGGTAGGTGACTCACTCAGGTTATTTTTTGAAAATCAAATCATAGTTGTAGATGATTAATATTACACTTCCCGATGGTTCTGTTCGGCAATTCGAACAGGGAACCACTTCTTACCAGATAGCTTTATCTATCTCCGAAGGTTTAGCCAGAAATGTTTTAGCAGCAGAAGTCAATGGTCAGGTTTGGGATGCCGGCCGCCCCATTGAACAGGATGCTTCCGTAAAATTGCTAACCTGGAATGATACCAATGGTAAAGCAACGTTCTGGCATTCCTCTGCCCACTTAATGGCCGAGGCACTTGAAGCGCTTTATCCGGGCACCAAATTTGGTATAGGCCCTGCGATTGAGACCGGTTTTTATTACGATGTAGATTTTGGCGACCGCGAATTTTCTTCTGATGATTTTAAACAGATAGAGGACAAGATCATCGAGCTGGCAAAAAACCGCGAGGAATATATCCGTAAACCGGTGAGCAAGGCAGATGCAATCGAATATTTTACTGAGAAAGGCGACGAGTACAAACTCGACCTGATCAGGGATCTGCCGGATGGTTCGATCACCTTTTATACCCAGGGTAATTTTACCGACCTGTGTCGGGGTCCGCACATACCCAATACCGGTTTTATTAAAGCCGTAAAATTGATGAATGTTGCCGGAGCATACTGGCGTGGAGACGAGACACGCAAGCAGTTGACCCGTATTTATGCCGTCACCTACCCAAAACAAAGCGAGCTGACCGAATATTTGCACATGATCGAAGAAGCTAAAAAGCGCGATCACCGTAAGTTGGGCAAAGAATTGGAGCTGTTTGCCTTCTCGGAAAAAGTAGGCATGGGTTTACCGCTTTGGTTACCCAAAGGCACAGCCTTGCGTGAACGCCTGGTTCGTTTTATGCAAACTGCCCAGGTTAAGGCTGGTTATGAGCAGGTGATTTCTCCGCATATCGGTCATAAAAACCTGTATGTTACCTCGGGTCACTATGAGAAATATGGTAAGGACAGTTTCCAACCCATAAAAACTCCCCAGGAAGGCGAGGAGTTTTTCCTGAAACCAATGAACTGTCCGCATCATTGCGAAATGTATAAGACAAAACCGAGGTCGTATAAAGACCTGCCGGTTAGATATGCTGAGTTCGGCACAGTTTACCGTTATGAACAAAGTGGCGAATTACATGGTTTAACCCGTGTTCGTGGTTTTACACAGGATGATGCCCACTTATTCTGCCGCCCGGATCAGGTAAAAGAAGAATTTAAAAAGGTGATCGATCTGGTATTGTATGTTTTCTCGGCCTTAGGTTTTGAAGACTATACTGCACAGATATCTTTACGCGATCCGGATAATAAAGCAAAATATATAGGAACCGATGAGAACTGGGCTTTAGCAGAACAGTCGATCATTGAAGCCGCTGATGAAAAAGGTTTAAAAACCGTTGTCGAGCTGGGTGAAGCTGCATTTTATGGCCCTAAACTCGACTTTATGGTGAAAGATGCTCTGGGTCGTAAATGGCAATTGGGTACCATACAGGTAGATTACAATCTTCCGGAACGCTTCGAACTGGAGTACACCGGCAGCGACAATCAAAAGCATCGCCCGGTAATGATCCATAGGGCACCATTTGGTTCATTGGAGCGTTTTGTTGCGGTACTGATAGAGCATTGTGCGGGTAATTTCCCTTTATGGTTGTCGCCTGAGCAATTTACAATACTGCCGATCTCGGAAAAATATGAAGATTATGCAAAAAAAATTTCCGATATATTAAAAGATTCCGATATTTGCGGGCTAATTGATTTCAGAGACGAGAAGATCGGGCGTAAAATACGTGATGCTGAAGTCAAAAAAATCCCTTACATGCTGATCGTTGGCGAGAAGGAAGAAGCCGAGGGGCTGGTTTCCGTTCGCAAACATGGGCAGGGTGATTTGGGAAGCATGACGATAGAAGAATTTAAGACACAAATAATAAAAGAAATAACCATATAAATTGGCATTAAACAAACCAAATTTTAACAGAGGTCCAAGGCCACCTTTCAAGAAGAAGGAAGCCGAACACAATATTAATCAGTTTATCAGGGCCCAGGAGGTTCGTCTTGTTGGCGACAACCTGGAGCAGGGTGTGTATTCTTTGAAAGATGCGCTGGCGATAGCTGAAGAACAGGAACTGGATCTGGTTGAAATCTCCCCGAACGCAGTTCCTCCTGTTTGTAAGGTGATAGACTATAATAAGTTTATCTATGAGCAGAAGAAAAAGCTGAAGGAAATAAAAAGTAATTCCAAGCAAACGGTTATCAAAGAAATTCGCTTTGGGCCCAATACGGATGATCACGACTTTGATTTTAAATTGAAGCATGCAATCAAATTCCTGGAAGCAGGTGAAAAGGTTAGGGCATACGTGCATTTTAAAGGGCGGGCTATTGTTTATAAAGAACAAGGCGAGATATTATTGTTGCGTTTTGCACAGGCTCTGGAAGAAGTGGGCAAAGTGGAACAATTACCCAAACTGGAAGGAAAGCGGATGTTTTTGACCGTTGCTTCTAAGGGAGCGAAAAAGTAGGTATTGGTTATCAGGTATCAGTTTTTGCCTTATACCACAAAACAGAATTAATTAAATAAATATATAAATCAGGTTATGCCAAAAATGAAGACCAATTCCAGTGCAAAAAAGCGCTTTAAGCTTACTGGAACCGGTAAAATCTCGAGAAATCACGCTTACAAAAGTCACATTTTGACAAAAAAGACGACTAAAAGAAAGCGTAATTTGACCCATGTTGGATTGGTATCCAACGCTGATTCAGGCAACGTTAAGTTGATGCTTGCTATCGGTAAATAATTAACAGAGTTTAAAACCAGGTTGTAGAGTTTACAAGATTCGTCCCGGTGAATTCGGGAGAACACTCACTACCAAAAAAGAAAGAAAATGCCACGTTCAGTTAACGCAGTCGCGTCGAGAAGACGCCGGAAAAAGGTGATGGACCTCGCCAAAGGTTACTATGGTTCACGCAGCAAGGTTTATACCGTTGCAAAAAACACAGTTGAAAAAGGCTTACAGTACGCTTACCGCGACCGTAAGACTAAGAAAAGAGAATTCAGGGCTTTATGGATCCAGCGTATCAATGCAGGTGCACGTTTGCACGGCATTTCATACTCGCAGTTGATCGGTAAATTGGCCGCTAATGAAATTGGTTTAAACCGTAAGGTTTTAGCTGATTTGGCCATGAACCATCCAGATGCTTTTAAAGCAGTAATCGATGCTGTAAAATAATTTATTATGTTGGTGGGGACACGAACATTAGGTACGATATAATGAAGACCCGCTTTTGGCGGGTCTTTTTTTGTTCCGATGTACCGATGTTTGTGTCCCCACAAACATCACCACGATGTCCCGGAAGTGTTGTTCTTGGAGACACGAACAACGGTTAACCACGATGTCCCGGAAGTGTTGTTCTTGGAGACACGAACAACGGTTCACCACGATGTCCCGGAAGTGTTGTTCGTGGAGACACGAACAACGGTTCACCACGATGGCCCGGAATTGTTGTTCGTGGAGACACGAACCACGGTCACGAACAACGGCCGGAATTCAAATCAAATACATCAAATACCCCGCCAGCGCCCCGCCCAAAACCACAAAAGCGCTGTTGACTCTGGGGAATTGAAAAGATATTCCAAAACCTGCTATTGCCAGTAACGTTGTCCTCCAGTCGAAAATAGAGTCTCGCCCCAGGTCAACACAAATAGCAACGATCAAAGCAATAGAAGCCACATTGACCGTATCTAAAAAAACGGACATTGTTTTGGAGCTGCGTAAACGTTTGACCAGCGGATTGAGAAAAGCAACAAAAACAAACGATGGTAGGAAAATACCCAGTGTAGCCGCGGCAGCACCTCGCATACCACCCAGTTGCCATCCAATAAATGTTGCGGAAGAAAAAACCGGACCAGGTGTAAACTGACCTGCAGCTATCGCATCAACCAATACATGTTTAGAAAGTATCCCGGTTTGTACCAGTTCGGAGTTTAGAAAACTGAAAAGTACATAGCCGCTGCCATATAATATTGAGCCGATCTTCAGGAAAATCCAGAATATTCGCCAGTTAAGCGAACTGATCCCAGTTTCAGCAAGCATGAAAAGAGGTAGTAAAGCCGGGAGTGTCTGCGACCTTTGTTTGCCCAGGTGAATCAATACACCAAGTACGCCTGCACCAAACAGGATATAAATATCATTGATCTGGTATAAGGCGAAAATAATACATGCCGATCCGATAATGCCAAGCTCAAGGGTTTTTAGGGCTTTTCGACCCAGTCTGATCATCATGGCCAGAATGATCCCGATAATAGCTGGTTTGATGCCATAAATGAAGGGTGCAACTTGCGGTAATGCACCATATGCCTTGTAAGCCCAGGCAAGTAAACCCGTGAGAAATACTGCCGGGAGAATAAAACAGGCACCTGCCAGCAGCAGACCTCGCCAACCGCCCCGTTCCTGTCCGCAGTGCAGTGCCATTTCGGTTGAATTGGGGCCTGGGATCAAATTTGTTGCACCGATCAGGTCTAAAAAGTGTCCCTGCGTCATCCATTGCCGCTTTCGGACGACCTCTTCCTCCATCATTGCAATATGTACGGCAGGACCGCCAAATCCCAGAAATCCCAGCTTTAAAAACACCCGGACCACTTCGCCAAGGCGCGCTCTTTTATTTTCGGTAGCTGCTTGCATCGTAAAATGGCAGGTTAAAATTCAAATATATGCGGCCTAAGTAAAGGCTATATTAATAACTAAATTTAAACTTGCGAAGATCAGGTTTAAATTTACGTTCGCGGTTCAACTCCAGCTGGTAAATGGTTTGTCCCAGGTCGCGCAGGAAGGGCAAGCAAACGGTTTTATACTCGTATTTATCATCGTTATAGATCCCGTCGTCATTGGATTGAACAACAGCAGATAACATAAACTCTACCTTGTTTTTAAAGTCAACGATATAGGCATTGTCAATATCAAAGCCATAGGAGTCGCCTACCTTGTTGAATATGCGTATATCAGGGTTTATCGTTGCCAGGCTATCGGCTCCGTAAAACAAAAATTTGCAATAGGCCGGGTAATATTCGGGCTCGCTGTAATGTGGATATTTGCTCTCCGTCGGGAACATACTCATGTAATGATAAATGAGTTTGTAATCGTCCCTGGTAAGTTTATAGCGTTCTTGCTCCGGAAACACCTCCGGGAACAATAATCGCTTCAATACTGCTTGCTGATCGGCCAGAGGATAAACGTTGAATTTAGAAAAGTCGAAGGGTTTCATTACCAGTTTATCGTTATTATCCATATAACCCTTACCCATGATCATATTTTCTAACTGCATGGGGTAATCATTGGGGTCAAATTGAGAAGGTTTCTGGTAAACCAGATTTTCATTTTCATAAAAATTGATAGGGTTGGTATGTCTAGCGCTTTCCCCGCCGTCGCCAATTGCCAACCGGCCAATAATTCGGGTTCCGTTCAGGCCGTATTTTTTCAGTTTTTGGTTGATCTCTTCACGACCAACAAATTCATATAATCGATTATAAGCATCGTTATCGCTTACCAGAAGTATTTTTTTGATGTATTGTTCAATGCTTGGCAAGCCGTTCCTGGCAGAAGTATCTATTGTAACTTTTGTTTGCCTGACAAATGAACTGTCAGTTATCATGGTTGAGTTTCGATTCAAGCCTTTGATCTTTAATTCATTCAGTTTTTCGAGGGCAAAAATGGCTGTCGGTAGTTTTACAGTACTTGCCGGATAGAAATAGTGTTTACTGTTTAGACGATAACTGTAAGATTTGAAATGCGGTACATTATGTTCATCCCTGTCGATCTGCGTATACAAGATCTGCACTTCATTATGTGTGGGATGGTTCAATAAGTGATCGAATAAGTCAGGGTGTGATTCGATGAGTTTTTTCAGAAATACGGTATCAATTTCCTGTGCGGAAGCATACAAACCGGTCATAAGCATTAAAAAAGTCAGGAAATATTTCATTGAACATAAAGGTATTAATTAAGCCGAATATTAATAACCCCGTGTTTGTTGAAAACATTTCAGCGCGATATAGAAAACGAGCATCTACCTTTACAACGCTTTTGGTTCGGTCCATTG
>CAISPD010000037.1 GCA_903887275.1 uncultured Mucilaginibacter sp. | reverse complement strand
TTATTTTTTACTCGTTAAGAAATGTTTATCGGGCAGTCGATGAAAAGAGATGTGTTTTGTTTAAGGATGTGGTTAACTGTTAGTTTACGAGCTTCCTGCGTTGCTTCCTGACGGGTTGAGTAGTAAGAATAGAACTCGTCCATAATGTCATCCAACTTCCCTATTCGCTGCAATGATTCACCATCTGCGAATTGTGTAACACTTACGGGTATGCACTCGGTTACGCTAAACGCTTCGGCTTTATAGAATACCCTGCTGCTATCATTGCCTGTTACGATTGCTAAGTAATTTTCTGCTGTGATTTTCATAATTATCGTTTTAAAAGTTTCAAAATAATGTTCCTGCTAATCGGGTCGAGCTGCGCGAGTTTCGCTATCAGATGCGCTCTGCGTTTCTTGCTCGGGTATGGTCTGGCGTAGATTGTCATGTTTTTAATTATTATAAATATCATTTTCGTCAAAATGCTGCGGTTCGTACCCTCGTGCTATTATCTTATACAGGGTGAACAGGAGCGTTAGTAACACGATAGCCCAAAACAATGACGGGTGAGCTATGAAGAATCTGATTATGATCGTCAGTCCGTTTGCTGCGCTTTCCATTATGCTGCTGTTTTATCGGTTAACAATGTTTCTTCCGTACCTGTTATGGCTATAACACGGTACTCTTTTGCTATGCCTTGTATAGCCTCGTATGTGGCTGTGAGAGCATTAGCGGTGCCGTGGTTGATGTGCCACATATCCCAATCCATATAAGTGTCGCAAATGCGCTCAAATTGAATTAGTGATGGCACAATACCTGGACATACGGTGTCATAGAAATAATCCTCGACATCCATCTGATAGCCCCAGTAGATTGAGCCGGAAATGTCATCTTTGTCCTTAAAGAAAACCATGTGATGATTTATCACGGCTTTTGCGAGTGCTACCCGAATATCGAAGTTGTCGGGTGCGGATGGTAGGTCAACTGTGAATAACAGTTTGTACAAGTCCTCGATAATTAATAATTTTGCGTCTGTCATAACGTTTGCTTTTGATTGCCTCATGTGTCCGCATGGGGCATTGTTTTTAAATGAGGTTAGGCGGCATTGTTTCGTGATATGAGTATTTCACGGCAGCGGTTCAGTATTGCCTTACCGAGCGATGGGATAGTAACCTCACCTTTCAGGTAGGTTCTAACCGTTGTCGGGTTGATGCGCTCTATCGTTGCGATGTCTGTGATGTCCTGGCCCTTGATGAATTGAGCATTTTCTTGCAGCCCTTTCTTTAGATTTTCTAAGTTGTAAGATTTCATTATATTTGGATTTAGTATTTGTTTTAACCGAATTGTTACACAAAGTAAAGAACTATTTCTTTACTAAACAAATTTTTAAAAAAAAATCAGTAAAATAAGTGTTACTCATATCTCTGATTTTGTGCCGAGGCGTTAAAGGGTAGGGTTAAAAATTAAAGTATTTATCAAGTTTAGCGCAAGCCTTTTGTATATCCCCAATGATGAAAAGAAATTTTGCATCGTGAGTTCTTTCGGCATTAATTATGCCGCATTGTGCATTTATTACATTTCGCAGCATCAATACTTCGTTTTTAAATTCAACAAGGTCGTTAAGAGATACGCTTACAGATTGCACCTTTTGTATTGGTTGTAGATTCTTTTTCATAATGCTTTGTTTTACTCGCTAACTGCGAGGGTGGTGATGTGCGTTACAGTCGCACCCCTGATGTTATTAGCTAAGTGCGTATGCGGTTTTAATAATCATTTTGCTCCCTGCCGGAACGCCATCTATTACCTCATCATATTGATTAGCTACTATAACAAGCCCACCCCAAGAAGAATAGCAATACCTGTATTCTCTTTTCAGTTCGCTAAAAGAAACAGGTATATTATTTTCTATCTCTGTTTGAAAGCAGCACTTAACAGACTGTTTTGCAAGTTTCATTAGCATTTCGTGTGTTGTGTTATACTGTGTCATGTTCTTTGGTTTTGTTACACAAAGATAGGTAATGATTTTGAATAAACAAAAGTATTTTTCAAAGTGTGTAATTAATTAGCTGAAACACACGCCCAGAGTGGCTATTATTTTTTAGATAGTATCAGTTCTTTGCGCTCAATCATAGCTTCATAGCATAATTTACGAGCCGCCTCCATACCTCCAACAGCATCTATAATAGACTGTTCGCAGTAAAATTGTATATTTTTCTTTGGGTCTGATACAGATTTACGTCCTGCCTTACTTTTAGTTTTTACCAACTTAGCCATTATAATAGTTTTTTGCAAACCTACGAATTATTTATTGAAGCTTAAAATACTTTTCTTACCTTTGGGGAAATATAGGATTATGATATTCCCATTTTTGATTAATTTGTTTTTTACATCGAAGCGAGAAAAGACAAGAGAAGAAAAGCGCAAGGATGCAAATGAAAAGCTCCCATTTAAGGGAGCGCAAATAGGAGAGGAATATACCGACAAGAACGGAAATTATATAGTCCGGACAACGTACTATGACTACGAAAATAATTGTAATATATAAAATATAGGATTATGGATTATGGTACATTGTCTCTTTGTTTCTTTTCTCTTGGAATTGCTATTCCTGTGGTTTATCAAATCAGATGAGGGTAAAAAGTCCGTCCGTGAGCGCACCCGCATAGCCGAACTGAAAAGACGCAGGGGGAAAGTGATCTTATTTATCAACCAGCGAGCGCACACCCTTAGCAAAGCCACCATATTGAGCAACAATGGCCTTATATTCGGCATCTGTGAGCTTCACGGTGCGTATCTTGGCTTTTACTTCATTCGTTGGCCTGCCCGCCCCAGCGCGCGCACCGCCCCAGGAAAGGAAAAGGCGAATAAGGCTGCGTATTTCTAAATACAAAACACCCATAGAACCCCATCAAATACTACATTCCTTCATAAATAAATACAAATAATACAAACTACCCCACTCAAACCCAATACAGATAAGCATTGTAGAAATATTTGGAATTGTCAATAAAACCAAATATTTTAGACCAATAAAACAGAAAACGTCCGCTTCGATAGACTTTCGGCAAGCGATAGCGGCTGAAATGTCACACACTTAGGATATTACCAAACACACTTATCCACATTCCACATTTTGGAAACCGTCCATAATTTGGAAAATACGTTAATAACCCGCAACTTGCTGTACTATATACCCCCATATATGACAGCATTAGAGATTAGACACTTCGTAGCAGTCCGAAACGACATACCCGAACAGGATATAACAAAACATAGCTATAAATCTAATGTACACTTTCAGCGAATAGCATTGGCACGAAAGCAAGCATCCTACTTGATATGCCAGAAGTTTCCACAAATAGTGGCTTGCAGGGTACTCGGATATTCAAAAACCCAATCCATTCGCAGGAATCTGAAATGGGTGAAAGATAACCCCGACCAGCTCGGCATAGTAGAAGCATTAATGAGCATGTGCGGATAATAGCCCCATCTTTATACAATCGCTGATTACATAGTTGATATTTGCATCATGGCACGTAGCGCACCTATTCCTTTACATAATATCAACAGGGCGCAGTTACGTGCAGCAATAGCGGCTAATAGCCCGACAATGACCTTAAAGCAACTGTCTGACAGCCTGACAACGAATAAGCCTTACACATGTACGGGTTGTGGCGGCAAAGGAACAAATCAGGATAACACGATCTGCGAAGGGTGTCACGGTGACGGGGTAACGGCTAAGTTACTTACGTGCAATAGAGGTAATAACGGCATAGTTTCATTTCAACAAATAGGGTAATACTTTGGGAAGACCTTCTACATACACGGAGGAAATCGGGAATAGAATATGTGAAATCATATCTACTTCCGCAAAGTCAATGAGGGTTATTGCCGAAGAGGTTGGCCAGCCTTATGAAACTATAATAAGTTGGATTCACGGCGGTTCACACAAAAGTTTTTCCCAAAATTACGCGCGAGCTAAAAAGCTGCAAGCGTTTCATTTAGCAGAGGAGATTATCGAGATAGCCGATGATTCATCGAAAGATACAATCAGCAGTGAATTTGGCGACAAAGAAGATAAGGAATGGACTAATCGTAGCCGGTTGCGCATAGATGCCCGCAAGTGGTATGCCGGTAAGTTAGCCCCTAAGATATTCGGTGATAAGCTCGAAGTGGAGCAGGTCGGCAAAACCAGAATAATCATTAGCAAGACTAAGCCAATACAAACCGAACCCGATGCAGAATGATGATGCAGAACAGGAAGTTATCGAAATCGAAGATGATGTAATACTTCCAGTATATCGGGACTTACTTCACGAGCCTGATGAATACTCAATAGAATTCCTTTATGGTGGCAGGGATAGCGCAAAGTCCTACACGACAGCACAATTACTCATTATCGAATGTTTGAGCCTCGATTACTTCCGGTGTGCACTGATCCGTGATGTGTTCGGTTCTATCAAGGATAGTCAATGGCAACTCATTAAGGATATTGTCGAAGCCTGGGGATTGTCGCATAAATTTACTTTCACAAAAGCCCCACTTGAGATAATTTGCGATAACGGCAATAAGTTCATTTCCCGTGGG
Organism: uncultured Mucilaginibacter sp.; assembly: GCA_903887275.1. GTDB lineage: Bacteria > Bacteroidota > Bacteroidia > Sphingobacteriales > Sphingobacteriaceae > Mucilaginibacter. The sequence goes on along the minus strand of CAISPD010000037.1, from coordinate 779 downwards.
TGTGACGAGCCGCAGAACCTCAAATCTATCACAGCATGTAACAGGGCGTGGATAGAGGAAGGAATCACGGAGAGCGCAGCATTTACGGTCGTTTTGACCACATTAAGAAGTACAGAAAGCAAAGTCCGCATATTCTACACGTTCAACCCTGAATGCAAGGGAAATTATCAAAACTTCTGGTTGTATCAGGATTGGTTTGCAGGGCACGATAATGACTGCTCATTTATTGCTGAACGGAAATTTAAAGTGATGTCGGCAGGACGTGAGAAAGAAGTATCTATCAAGTACCGTGTTACCCATTCCACCTACCATGATAACCCTTATGTATCTGATGAACGTATTGCATTTCACGAGAATAATAAGGGCTATTACTATACCGTATATACTTTAGGCAGGTGGGGCTACAAGATAACAGGCGGTGAGTTCTGGACACAGTTCAAAGCAGAATCACACGTAACACATCTGCCATTCATTAAGTCGCCTATATACGTGTCGCTTGATAATAACGTAAATCCATATGTTTCTGTTCAGATATGGCAGGTTGACAATGAGAATAAGTGTCTAAATCAGTTTGCGGAGATCATATGTAAGTCCCCTGACAATTCGAGCAAGAAAGCAGCTATCCGGCTCATACAATGGCTGAAACGTCACGATTATTCCGATGTTATCTATGTCGGTGGCGATGCTTCCGCCAATAACCACACCACAGTCGATGAAAATAATGCCTCCTTCTTTGATAAATTCATTGAGGTGCTGCAAGATGAGGGTTATCATGTGGT
>CAISPD010000036.1 GCA_903887275.1 uncultured Mucilaginibacter sp. | reverse complement strand
ATAACCTATATAATTCGCATCGGCAGGGTCATTATCGCCAATATGAACCTCATTACAAATCTGAACATAAACGCCATATTCAGCAATGCCCAGGGCGTTTAAAGATTTATCGACATTGATGTGATTCCGAATAATATTAACTACGCCACCCAAACTACCAACAAACAATGGAACATCGTAACTGCCATTAGCTGCCATCGTATTATCCGCTATATTTACGACAGAATTTGAAGATTCGCCTATTGTTTCTGCAATGTCAATGCCGGCCGCACTAAAAGTATTGGTTTGGTTATAATTGCTCCCGGAAAGGTTATTCGTAAGGTTGATGCTGCAAAATTTACTTGTATGGGGCTTGATCCGTATGCCCATGGCCAATAAGTTGCCCTCTGCTGCGGTGCCGCCAATGGTTACATTGCCATAAATGTTTGAAATTGTAGGCGAAAACTCCCCAGTGTTCATCGTTACCCCATCGGCTTGTATGCTCAGCATATTGCTTTTGATTATGACTCCTGAGCTCGTCGATACCCCATCATCGTTGATGGCAAAAGGGTAAAAGAAGCCACTGATAACATTCCCTTTTTGCGCATCGCCCAGCTGAAAGTTATTGGTTGCCACCAATTTTATACCTACGGGGTTGGTTAATTTAGGGTCGAAAGTGTTTGTTAATCGCAGATACATGCCATATATGCTAACATCAGTTTGGTTTTCAATGCTTAAGCCAGTGAAGATATTTTGCCCGGTACTATTAAAAAGCAGGCAAATCTTAGCCTGGCTGCGGTCGAAAACTAAACCGGGCTGTGTACTTGCGTCAATAACTAAATTCGATGAGATCCCGGGCAAGTCGCTTAAAACAGTAATTGTTCTACCCTGAAGACTTAGGTCGGCTATATTGAAATTTATAAAGTCTGTAGTGGCACTGCCGTTAGCGGCTGCCTGGCTTAAAGCATCGCGAAATGTACCGGGGCCGGCATCGGCATTGCTGGTAACAACAAACACCGCCGCACATGCCGGATAGCAGCAACTGAAAAGCATTAAAATGATCAGAAGCTTCTTCCTAAACATGTTTAAGTTTTTAAAAGCAATCTACGTTTTATTTTTCTTGTAAAACCATTGTCACGTTGAGGTTATGCAATTGTTACTCATCGATCAAAATTGTACCTTTGCGCCATCAATAAAGGGACAAGAAATACATGAAGCTGAACGCAGATTACCAGGAAAAATTTGAGAAAAGGCACATTGCGCCAAACGATGCAGATACTGCCGAAATGTTAAAAACAGTAGGTGTAAATTCGCTTGATGAATTGATAGCGCAAACTGTTCCGGCGAGCATTCGCCTCAAACAACCACTAAACCTGCCACCTGCAAAAAGCGAGTTCGATTACCTGAACACGCTGAAGCAAACAGCTTCCAAGAACAAGGTATTTAAATCGTTTATCGGACAGGGATATTATGATGTGATCGTGCCCGGAGTAATTCAGCGTAATATCCTCGAAAACCCGGGATGGTATACCCAATATACACCTTACCAGGCCGAGATAGCTCAGGGCCGCCTGCAGGCATTGCTCAACTACCAAACTATGGTTATCGACCTGACAGGTATGGAAATTGCCAATGCCTCGCTGCTTGATGAAGGTACCGCTGCTGCCGAAGCCATGTTCATGCAATACAGCTTGCGTAAAAATCAGCAGGCAAAAACATTCTTTGTTTCGGAGGAAGTATTTCCGCAAACTATTGATATTTTAAGGACGCGCTCCGAGCCTTATGGCATTGAGCTCCACATAGGCGATCACCGTACCGTAGAACTTAACGATAATTATTTTGGTGCCATCGTACAATACCCTGCCGGAACTGGCGAGGTATACGATTATTCGGGTTTTGCTTCCCTGGCGCACGAAAAAGGCATCAAATTAACTGTTGTAGCCGATTTACTTAGCCTGGTACTATTGACTCCTCCGGGCGAATGGGGTGCCGATATCGTTGTAGGTTCTGCCCAGCGTTTTGGCGTACCGATGGGTTTTGGTGGTCCGCATGCTGCCTTTTTTGCTACCAGAGAAGAGTACAAACGTTCTATTCCAGGTCGCATTATCGGCGTAACAATAGACAGTGCCGGCAACTATGCGTTGCGCATGGCCCTGCAAACCCGCGAACAGCATATTCGTCGTGATAAGGCTACCTCTAATATTTGCACTGCTCAGGCTTTGCTGGCTATTATGGCAGGTATGTATGGCGTATATCACGGCCCAAAAGGTTTGAAGCTTATAGCCGAACGTATTCATGCACTGGCTATACTATTGTCTGAAGCATTGGGCGAACTTGGCTACAAGCAACTCAATTCAGTTTACTTTGATACGTTGAAGTTCGATCTGGGTGAGCTGGTTGGCCCTATTCATGCCGAAGCTTTAAATAACGAGATCAATTTCCACTACACTGGTTCAAAGGTTACCATATCTATCGACGAGACAACCTCACCAGAGGATATTAAAACCATTGTTCGCTTTTTTGCCAAAGTAAAAGGCAAATCACTGAGCGATGTGAATTTTGACGGGCTAAAAGCAAATATTACTTCAGTAGTGCCGGCTGCTCAGCAGAGAACCTCGGCCTACCTGACCCATACCGTATTTAATTCACATCATTCCGAGCATGAGATGCTGCGTTACATTAAATCGTTAGAAACGCGCGACTTGTCGCTCTGCCATTCCATGATCGCTTTGGGTTCATGTACCATGAAACTGAACGCAACTACCGAAATGGTGCCTGTTACCTGGGCGGAATTCAGCAAGATTCACCCTTTTGCACCAACCGATCAGGTGGGTGGTTATATGCAGTTGTTTGATGAATTGAATAACTGGCTTTCTGAGATCACCGGTTTTGCAGCGATGAGCTTGCAGCCTAATGCGGGTGCGCAAGGAGAATACGCGGGATTAATGGTTATCCGTGCCTATCACCTGGATAGGGGCGACCACCACCGTAACATCGTATTGATCCCTTCATCGGCGCATGGAACTAATCCAGCTTCGGCGGCAATGGCCGGTATGAAGATCGTGGTAGTTAAATGCGATGAAAATGGCAACATCGACGTGGCCGACCTGAAACAAAAAGCCGAAGAACATAAGCATGACCTATCTTGTCTGATGGTAACTTACCCATCTACACACGGGGTGTTTGAAGAGGCTATTATCGAAATATGTGATATCATTCACCAGTACGGTGGGCAGGTTTATATGGACGGTGCCAACATGAATGCTCAGGTTGGTTTGACCAGCCCGGCAACTATCGGCGCCGACGTATGTCACCTTAACCTGCACAAAACATTCTGCATACCACATGGTGGTGGTGGTCCGGGTATGGGCCCGATCGGTGTAGCTAAACACTTAGTGCCTTTCTTACCGGGCCATGCTGTGGTTGATATTGAAAGGGGTAAATCTATCCATGCTATTTCAGCCGCTCCATGGGGTTCGGCCTCAATTCTGATCATATCCCATGCTTATATTGCGATGATGGGTGGCGAGGGCCTTGCTAACGCTACCAAATATGCGATACTGAATGCCAACTATATCAAGAGTCGTTTGCATCACCATTTTCCTATATTGTATACCGGTAATAACGGCCGTTGTGCACACGAGATGATATTGGATTGCCGTGCTTTCAAAAACTTTGGTATCGAGGTTATAGATATTGCTAAACGCCTGATGGATTATGGTTTCCATGCACCTACTGTTTCCTTCCCTGTTGCAGGTACGGTTATGGTAGAGCCAACAGAGTCGGAACCAAAGCACGAGCTTGATCGTTTCTGCGACGCCATGATCTCTATCCGTCATGAAATTGATGATGTAGAGAAAGGCCTTTCGGATAAAGTTGCTAACCCGCTGAAAAATGCGCCGCATACAGCGGCGGTTATTACCGCTAACGATTGGGACCATACCTATACCCGGCAGAAAGCAGCGTTTCCGCTTCCTTATGTTACGGCGTATAAATTCTGGCCTTCAGTGGGCAGGGTAAATGATACCTATGGCGATCGTACCTTAGTGTGCTCGTGCCCGCCCATAGAAAGTTATGTTTTTGAAGAAAGCACGGTAGCATAAACGAAAACTGTACATTTTTAATGACTTGTAATTATACCGTGTCCGTTAAATAATAGTTAATAGATACGGCCTTGTTGCCGCGCACTTAACTAATATGAAATATATAACTACAAATTGGCAAGCTTTGCTGGTTGTTTTGTAACAAGTTTTTTATGGTGCTATTTTTTCGGTAATTAGTGTAATTGCTGCATAACCTTTTGAAATTTGCTGCCGTATAAAGCAGCATATGATGACTAACAACGGCCCCGTAAGTATTTTGCTTGTAGATGATGACGAGATAAATAACTTTATTTCGATCAAACTGATCAAGAAAGCTCTGGCAAATACGGATATCATGGCTTGCCTGCATGGCAAGTATGCTATTGATCTATTATTAGATATCCAGCGCGAAAACCCTTCAAATTTACCGGATTATATCCTGTTGGATATCAATATGCCGATAATGAACGGTTGGGAGTTTTTGGATGAGTACACACGGCTTAATATCGATCCTTTGGGTAAATGCAAAGTTTACATCATATCATCATCAGTATTCAGCAACGATATCAATAAGGCCCGTTCATACCCTATCGTTAAAGACTTTGTTTCAAAGCCACTGAACGTAGATAAGATCAAAGAGCTTTTTGCTGTAGAGAATCACGCCTGATTTTTTTGTTGAAAGGATTGAATGTTGTCCCGATAGCTATCGGGAGGGTGTAACGTTTAAACTTTCAGCAATAAATAACATTGCAGCATTACAACGTTCCAGTATTACAACAATCAGCCCTGGGCTGAAATTGAAAACACTTCCCCATCATATTTCACGTTGCCAACCGGGTTTGATTTGGCGTGATAAAACAAACAAGTATAACCTTCTTTAGCTGCTATCTTTCCGTATTCCTCGCGTAATTGCATCGATTTGCGTCCATCAAAATCGTATTTAGCTATAAACTTGCGGATCAGTTGTTCAGGCTCTGGTAGTTCGTCTCCGCCGTAAAAGCATTTTTCGCCCTGGTCATCAATCCAGAAAACCTGGTGTTTTGGGCAATGCCCACCCGACAACTCGTACCGGATACCGGGCTTTAATTCGCCGGAATCTTCAACAAACCGGATATTTACAGTTCCATTCAGGGCTTCAAATATCTCCTGGTGATAGGAGGATGACCTGCCGGTAATGGCAAACTCCCATTCGCCCTTTTGAATAACATGCGTGGCATGCGGAAAGCTTGGCACCAGTTTACCGGCACGCTCAACAACTAATCCGCCCGAATGATCATAATGCAAATGCGACATCAGCACCAAGGTCACTTCGTCCGGATCGTATCCGGCGTTGCGGATATGCTGGTGTATGAACAGTTCGTCGCGGGTGTCTTTATACCCCAGGCCGGTATCGAAAATGATCAGGTCATCGGTAGTTTTTACAAGGAAGGGGTTAACATGTATGAACAGCGAACCCGGTCTGTCGCGGAAATTATCAACCTGGGGGTCAAAGGGTATAAATTTTTTAGAAGAATCTACCGAATATGATCCTTCGCCTAATGCGTAAATCTCCATTTATTGGTTTGCGGCTATGTTTATTTTCAAATGTGTGTTGTTATTAATTTTCGCGGCCGATCAATTTGAATTCTGCCCTTCAGCACATCTGCACTTTTCTCTATATCTTTACTGTTTTAAAGGGTCAAAGATATGAATAAACGCTGGTCGGTAAGTCCGAAGCCCGGTAATGCGGAAGTAATAAAACTGGCTTCGGAACTAAATATCGATCCTATATTAAGTTCATTACTGCTACAGCGCGGTATCAATACTTTTGAAGAAGCAAAGTATTTCTTCCGGCCCGACCTCCGCCACCTGCACGATCCTTTCCTGATGGCCGGTATGGAGCAAGCTATTGAGCGTATCGAAAAAGCCATTGCCGGCAAAGAAAAAATACTGGTTTACGGCGATTATGATGTAGATGGTACAACCGCTGTGTCGCTGGTTTACAGTTTCTTTAAAAAGCAGCATGATCTTATAGCCTATTATATACCCGACCGCTATAAAGAGGGATATGGTATTTCAACCCAGGGTATCGACTACGCCGCCGAAAATGGTTTCGGCCTTATCATAGCACTCGATTGCGGTATCAAATCGGTTGAAAAAATCGCCTATGCTAATACTAAGGGTGTTGATTTTATCATCTGCGACCACCACTTACCTGGTGCTGAATTACCTGAAGCCGTTGCCGTGCTCGATCCAAAGCGCAGTGATTGTCCGTATCCCTACAAAGAACTTTCAGGCTGTGGAATAGGCTTTAAGCTGATACAGGCCTTTGCCGAAAAAAATAATATCCCTTTCGAAGAAGTAACGCAATACCTCGACCTGGTTGCTATCAGTATAGCATCTGATATAGTTCATATCACCGGCGAGAATCGTACTCTGGCTTACTACGGTCTGCAAAAGATAAATGCTGATCCATGTATCGGCGTGAAAGCGCTGATGGGCGTAGCAGGGCGGACAAGCAACTATAACATTACTGATGTGGTATTTGGCTTAGGTCCGCGTATCAATGCGGCCGGGCGTATTGATGATGCCAAACACGCGGTGGAGTTGCTGATAGCTACCGATGAGGAGACAGCAAACAAAAAAGGAATGCTGATAAACGGTAAAAATACCGAACGCAAGGGCCACGATCAGCAAATTACAGATGAGGCTTTGAGCCTGATCGATAATGATGCAGCAATGATTAGTAAAAAATCGACCGTTGTGTATAACGAAAACTGGCATAAAGGTGTTATTGGTATCGTTGCTTCCCGCCTCACCGAAAAATATTATCGGCCCACTATCGTTTTAACCCAGTCGAACGGGCATTTGGCAGGCTCGGCAAGGTCGGTTTTGGGCTACGATCTATATGAGGCCTTGTATGAGTGCAAGGACCTGCTGATACAGTTTGGCGGGCACAAATATGCTGCCGGATTAACGCTGGAGCCGGAAATGTTGCAGGCTTTTACCGACCGGTTTGAAGAAGTGGTTAGCACCACCATAACAGAAGAGCAACTGGTTCAGGAGATCAGTATTGATGCCGAACTTGAATTAAAGCAGATAGATTCGAAATTTTTCAGGATATTGAACCAGTTTGCACCCTTTGGGCCCGAGAATATGGCTCCGGTTTTTTTGAGTAAAGGCGTGCGTATCAACGGTTACGCCAGTCTTGCAGGTGAGCAGCACCTTAAAATGACTGTAAAGCAGGAAGGTTCGGCTTTGTTTGATTGCATAGGTTTTGGCCTGGGTAGCTACCTTGCCGCAGTAAGTGAAGGAAATCCTTTCGATATTTGCTACACAATAGAGGAAAATGTGTGGCGGGAGAGAAGGTCGATTCAGTTGAATATTAAAGGGATAAGAATATAGCCCGGAAAGAGTCCGAAAGAAAATAATAATTGGTTTAGGCATTACGAAGATGTAAATCCTCAAATCCGTTCAATCAAGGTTCAAAATGATATTAAGAGCAGAAGACTTAGTAAAAAAATATAAACAACGGGCGGTGGTTAACCATGTTTCGTTTGAGGTTTCGCAGGGCGAGATCGTCGGATTGCTGGGGCCTAATGGAGCAGGAAAAACTACTTCCTTTTATATGATCGTTGGTTTGATCAAGCCTAATGAGGGCAATATTTACCTCGATGATGAGAACATTACCAACGACCCTATGTATCGCCGGGCTCAAAAAGGAATCGGCTACCTGGCCCAGGAAGCTTCGGTATTCAGGAAGTTATCGGTAGAAGACAATATCAAAGCAGTACTCGAAATGGGTACTATGAGTAAAGAGCGTCAGCAGGAAAAGCTGGAAGAGTTGATCGATGAATTTAGTTTACATAAAGTACGGAGAAATAGGGGCGACCTGCTTTCTGGTGGTGAACGCAGGCGTACTGAAATTGCGCGTGCTCTGGCTGCTGAGCCAAACTTTATCTTACTCGATGAGCCCTTCGCCGGTGTAGACCCGATAGCGGTGGAAGAGATACAGGGCATGGTAGCTAAATTAAGGACACGTAACATTGGTATCCTGATCACCGACCACAACGTGCAGGAAACGCTTTCGATCACCGACCGGGCCTACCTGCTGTTTGAAGGAAAAATATTGGAATCGGGCGTACCCGAGGTTTTGGCCGAAAATGAAATGGTCAGAAAAGTGTATCTTGGTTCAAACTTTGTGCTCAAGCGGAAGACGTTTGTTTAGGCATTGGTCATTAGGCATTTGGCATTCGGCATTGGTCGTTCGGCATTGGTCGTTTGGTATTAAATTTTTCTACAAATGCCCAATGTCAGCGCAGCGAAATGCCCAATGCCAACGCAGTGAAATGACCCAATGACAATAAAATTAAGACATGCCCATTATTAACTCCGTATTTACCTGGTTCATTAAAAAGCGTATCCACCAGATAGAGCTTTTTATGAAGTACCCCAATGAGGTGCAGGAGGAGTGGTTTGAGCAGTTGATCTCGGAGGCAGAGAATACCGAATGGGGCAGAAAGTATGGCTACAAAGACATCAACAATGCCCGGCAGTTTAAAGAGCGTGTGCCCATACAACAATACGATAGTCTGAAGCCTTATATTGAACGAATGCTGAAGGGTGAGCAAAATGTATTATGGCCAAGCGAGATTCGATGGTTTGCCAAATCATCGGGAACAACAAGCGACCGCAGTAAGTTTATACCGGTAAGCGAGGAATCGCTGGAAGAATGCCATTTTAAGGGCGGCAAGGATATGCTCACCCTGTATTTTAACAACCGCCCCAATGCCCGCATATTTACCGGTAAGGCGCTTACCTTAGGCGGAAGCCACCAGGTTAGTCAGTTGAACGCGGATACTTTTTTTGGCGACCTGTCGGCGGTCATCATGAAAAACCTGCCCCTTTGGGCCGAGTTTTACCGCACGCCGCACCTGGATATTGCCCTCCTGGATAATTTTGAGGAGAAAATTGAAAAGATGGCCCTGGCCACCAAAGATGTTAACGTAACTTGCATCAGTGGGGTGCCTACCTGGAATATTTTGTTATTCAGGCGCATCCTCGAGATCACCGGGAAAAAAAACCTGCTAGAAGTGTGGCCCAATCTGGAACTCTATTTTCATGGCGCTGTTAACTTTACACCCTATCGCGAACAGTTCAGTAAACTGATACCCGGTAACGATATGTATTACCTGGAAACCTACAATGCTTCTGAAGGCTTCTTCGGCCTGCAGGACCAGTCGGATTCTACGGAAATGTTGCTGATGCTTGATTATGGCATCTATTACGAATTTTTACCCTTAGAAAAGTTAATCGACGAAAACCCGGACACCCTGAGCTTAAGCGAAGTTGAACTGCATAAAAACTACGCCCTTATTATCAGTACCAATGCCGGGCTTTGGCGTTATATGATTGGCGATACCGTCAGATTTACATCGCTATCACCTTACCGCATACAGATCACCGGACGGACCAAACACTTTATCAATGCCTTCGGCGAAGAGTTGATCATTGACAATGCCGAACGTGCCCTGGCAGAAGCATGCAGGCAAACCGGAGCTTGCGTCAGAGAATATACTGCCGCGCCGGTTTATTTTGGCGATGATAAAGGTGGCGCCCACGAGTGGGTAATTGAATTTGATAAAAAGCCGGCCGAATTTGAACGATTTGTCGACCTGCTGGATGAAACCCTCCGGCGGATCAACTCCGATTATGATGCCAAGCGTTTTAAAGATATGGCACTCAGACGGCCGGTTGTTCATAAAGCACCTCATGGTACATTCTTTAACTGGATGAAAGAGCGAGGAAAGCTTGGCGGACAACACAAAGTACCCCGCCTGGCCAATAACCGGGAGTATATTGACTCGATATTGTTGTTGATGGAGTTGGTAGGATAATTTTCAAAATACTTTTTAACCTTGTTCTTGTCGCTTAAACTTGCAGATTTCGAACGTCAATAAAAACAGAATTCTTATTTTTTTGTGCTCTCAACACACGTTTTAAACCTTCAATCCAAAAAATTCCTTCTCCCCTGTTACATTTATTTTTCTATTGCCGTAATGTATAATGAATATGAACAAGAAAAGCCTGTTGATCATTTTAATAGCTATCATAAGCCTGGCTTCCTGTAAAAAAGTAACAGTAACACCAGGGCTTATAGGCAAATGGGAATTGCGTAAAAAGATGGGTTCTATCGTCGGGTTTGATTCCGTATTTGCTGCGGGTAATGGGCGGGTATTGGAATTCAGAAGCGATAGCACTTACCTGCAGTACAATAAAGGAAGGTTACTTACCCAGGGAAAATATCACATCGCTACAACAAACTACCCATCAGCAAATTCGCTGAGTATTTCATTCGAAAATGGCGGCTATCAGGATTACTTTAATTTAAAAGGTACCACTTTGCAAATAGGTATGGACGCCAACGATGGCGTAGAAACAGACTACGAAAAAATAGCAAACTGACTAATATGAAAAGCATGAAAAACTATTTATTGATGATTTTGGTTGCAGGCATGTTTGCCGCCTGTACCAAAAGCGGCGAAATTTCGCCGGTAAACCTGATCGGCAAATGGGAACTTAGCCACAGGTATGGCGGAAATATTTTACCACAGGATACAACCTATAAAGCGGGCAACGGAAATATTCTTCAATTTAATGCCGATAGCAGTTTTAAGCAATATGCTAATGGCGCTGTCATTAGCAGTGGATCCTTCCATATTCACAATGGCCAGCTGTATTTTAATACAAATGCCTATAACGCTCAACAGTTTTATGATATGGTAAGTGTTTCCGGTAACCTGCTTACTATAAAACCGATACTTGGCGATATAGCTACCACCCAATATCTCAAGATAGGAAATTAGTCGCCCGCCGCACTCAGCGCTTGTACTAATTTAACTGCTTCAACCGCCTCTTTTACATCATGTACACGCAAAATATTGGCTCCTTTCATCAGCGCAACCGTATTTAATACGGTTGTGCCGTTTAGGGCATCATTGGCAGTAGTCCCCAATAGGTGATAGATCATCCGTTTACGCGATACGCCTGCCAATATGGGCAGTTGGAAAATATCCAGTTCCTGCATACGATTGAGTAAAGTGTAGCTATGCTGCTGTAACTTGGCAAAGCCAAAGCCCGGGTCGAGGATCACATCTTTTACACCTAAGCTGGTCAATTGCTGTATACGTTCCGCAAAATAACTGATCACTTCGGGTACTATATCTTCATACTGCGCCAATTGCGTCATATTTTGCGGCGTTCCTTTCATATGCATCAGGATATAAGGCACCTGTAATTTGGCTACCATGGCAAACATATCGTTATCGAGTTGACCACCCGAGATATCATTAATGATGTGTGCCCCTGCTTTGATACCAGCTTCAGCAATTTTAGCCCGAAAAGTATCCACCGATAAAATGGCACCGGGATGGTTCTTTGCAATCGCTTCTACAACTGGCAGCAAACGGTCACTTTCTTCCTGCTCCGAAATATCAACCGCCCCCGGACGTGAGGAGTAAGCACCTATGTCAAGGATATCTGCACCCTCGGCCAGCATTTTAGCGCCTCGTTCCAAAGCATCATCAACACTTGTTATCCGGCTTCCTGCATAGAAAGAATCAGGAGTGATATTGAGGATACCCATCACCTTTGGTGCCGTCAGATCGATCAATTTACCACCAGCATTGATGGTTCCTTTTTTGCGAAAAAATGTATCTTTAGCCACTGTTTTTTTGAAATGTTTGTCCCGATAAAACCGGGATTGAAAGCTTGTAAAGTTACTTTAACTTTTGCCAATCTCAGATTTTGCCTGTCCAACATTTCAACATTACCAGCTTTCATCATTACAACAAAACAAATTGAGCAATACAGCAGCAGAATATAACGCCGTTATTAAAACCTGCAAGGATCTTTTCATGAAAAAGACCCGCGATTATGGCACGGCCTGGCGTATCTTACGTATCGAGTCTATTACCGACCAGCTGTTCATCAAGGCGCAACGTATCCGTACGCTGGAAGAAAAAAAAGTATCTAAAGTAGATGAAGATATCACCAGCGAATACATTGGCATTGTAAATTATTGTATCATTGCTATGATGCAATTGGATGCAGGTATTGATACTCCTACCGAGCTTTCGGTTGAATTGGTAAGTAAGCTTTTTGATGAAAAAGCCAACGAGACCCGCGACCTGATGTTTGCCAAAAATCACGATTATGGCGAAGCCTGGCGCGATATGCGTATCAGTTCTATGACAGACCTGATCCTGATGAAATTACTTCGCGTAAAACAGATAGAAGATAATAAAGGCTTGACCCTGGCATCGGAAGGCGTCAATGCTAATTACCAGGATATGCTTAACTATGCGGTGTTTGCACTTATTAAGCTTGGTGTAAAATGAAAACTAAATTGATTTGGGTTTGCAGGATATTGGTGGGCCTTTTGTTCATCTTCTCGGGCCTTATCAAGATCAATGATCCACTTGGATTTTCTTATAAACTACAGGAATATTTCGAGGTGTTCCACCTTGAATTTCTAAACGGCCTTGCACTTATTCTTTCGATCGTTCTTTGTACCCTCGAGATCGTCCTCGGCTTTGCCTTGTTGATCGGCGTGCGGGCAGTTAAGGTTTCCTGGGGATTGCTCTTGCTGATTGTCTTCTTTGGTTTTCTTACTTTTTATTCGGCCTGGTTCAAGGTGGTGCAAACCTGCGGATGTTTCGGCGATGCTATTCCACTTACACCCTGGCAGTCGTTCAGTAAAGATATGGTGCTGCTGGCCCTTACACTGGTGATTTTTGTTAACCGAAAAGCCATACAACCCTTATTTGACAAAAAGACGGGTGATAACCTGGCCATCGGTTCAGTAGTGGTGGCGCTCGGGTTTGGTTTTTATACCTATAGTTTTTTGCCAGTGATCGATTTTTTGGCCTATAAAGTTGGTGCCAATATCCCCGGTGAGATGATAACGCCTCCGGGAGCAAAGCCCGACGAATTTGAAATCACCTATCACCTGAAAAATACTAAAACCGGCGCCAAAAAGGTGATGAATGATAAAGAATACATGTCGAGCGGTATCTGGAAAGACAATAACTGGCAGGTATATGGCCCTACCGAAAGTGTTTTGGTCAAACGTGGATTTACGCCAAAGATCATCGACCTGAATATAAAAGACGCGCAAGGGAACGATTATACCAAAGAACTTTTAGCAAACCCATTTAATAACCTGATCATCGTAGCCTACGATCTGCATAAAACCAACCTGGATGCTATCGGGAATTTAAACGCCCTGGCTATCAACCTGCACGATAACTTTAACACCCGTACCGTATTACTTACTTCAAATTCGGCGCAGGATGCAGAAGTTTTTGCCAAAAAGAATCACCTGGCAATGGATATATTTTACGTTGACGCAGTGCCACTGAAAGAGATGGTTAGAGCTAATCCGGGTTTATTATTACTAAAAAATGGAATTATCCTCAATAAATGGCATTACCATTCTCTGCCTAAATATGAAGACATGGTAAAGGAATATTTTCAAAAATAACATACAATGATCGGCTACCTTATCCGCAAAATAGGTTACGGACTGGCAGTAATGCTGGGCATTGTGGTGGTGGTTTTTTTTCTGTTCAACATTCTGCCGGTCGACCCCGCCCGAATGACCCAGGGCCAGCGCGCTGATGTGCAGTCGCTCCAAACCGTTCGTAAAGAGTTGGGGCTCGATAAATCAGTCCCGGTACAATTTGCCTATTACATCAACGATCTTTCGCCCATCGGGTATCACGACCGTACAACCATTGCACAACAAAAATATCACTACGCCACCCTGCTGCCGCTTTCGGCTGATAAAGTGATCGCTTTAAAATGGCCCTATCTGCGCCGTTCCTATCAAACGCATAAAGAAGTAGGGCCGATGCTGATGAGCGTAATCCCCAATACACTGATACTGGCTACATCGGCCATGTTGTTTGCTATTGTCATCGGGATTTTTTTGGGTACACTAAGCGCGGTACATCAAAATACCTGGATAGACCGCGCTGCTATCGCTTTTTCGACGCTCGGTATCTCAGCACCATCATTTTTTGCGGGTATCCTCATCGCCTGGATATTTGGTTTTGTGCTGGCAAAATATACCGGGCTCAACATGTCGGGTAGTTTATACACTTACGATCCCTTCCGGGGCGAAGTGATCTCGTGGAAGAATTTGGTTTTGCCCATGCTTACGCTGGGGTTACGTCCACTGGCAATCATCGTACAACTTACACGCAGTGCCATGTTGGATGTATTGGGGCAGGATTATATCCGTACTGCCCGGGCAAAAGGACTAAGTGAAAGAACGATCATCTATAAACATGCTTTAAAAAATGCCCTTAACCCGGTAGTAACGGCTATTGCCAATTGGTTTGCCTCGCTACTTGCCGGTTCTTTCTTTGTTGAATATGTGTTTGGCTACAATGGTTTAGGCAAAACAACGGTCGACGCGCTGGAGATGTCGGACTTTCCCGTGGTCATGGGTTCCATTCTGTTTATAACATTTATATTTGTCGTCATCAATATCCTGGTCGACCTGCTATATGTTTGGATAGACCCCCGGGTTAAGTTGAGCTGAAGTATTATGAAAGTGTTTTTAATTGGCTTTATGGGCAGCGGCAAAACCACACTTGGCCGTAAACTGGCAGCACGTTTGAATTATGAGTTTATCGACCTCGATCATAAGCTTGAACAGCAGGTTGAACTGAGTATAGCCGAATATTTTACGCTTTTTGGAGAAGCATCTTTTCGTAAGCTTGAGGCAGAAGTGCTGCGCAAAACTCCTTACCCCGAAAATGTGGTAATTTCCACCGGCGGCGGCTTGCCCTGCTATTTTGATAATATGGATTGGATAAGGGCCAATGGGAAAAGTGTTTATATCAAACTTTCTCCTAAAACTTTGGCCGACAGGCTGGAAGCTGGCAAAGAAGAGCGCCCGCTTTTGCAGGATAAACACGGCGATTCGCTGATCGCATTTATCGAAGAGAAACTGCAGGAAAGAGAATCATTCTATGCGCAAGCCAATATCATAGCTGACGGCCTCGGGTTAACTGCCGAAAAGGTAGAACTGTTGCTTCAGCTGGATTAAAATAAAACCCGTCGATCAATAGTCGCTATAAATTTATCTCAGATAAACGGCATCTTCCTTGCCGGCCTCGTCCAAAATAACTTCAACGTGCTCTTTCAATAAGGTTGAAAGTGCTATGCCCGCGTAATCAGTAGTAACCGGGAAATTTTTGTGGTTGCGGTCTATCAATACTACAGTGCGCAGTTTTTTAAGTGGCACATCCAGGAATACACCAAAACCATAAGCCAGTGTTTTGCCGCTGTTCAGTACGTCGTCAACCAATATCACTGCCTTATTATGGCAAATGCTGATGTCGGCATCCGTAGTTGCTTTCAGGCTTGAGCTTTGCTTGTCTATCTCGATGGTCATCAACACACTTTTGAAAGGCGCAATCTTATCCAGTATATTCTTCAGGCGCCAGGCTAGGTGATCTCCTCTGGGCAGTATCCCGGCAATGATGATCTCCTGCTCATCGTAATTGTCTTCCAGTAATTGGTAGGCAATACGGTCGAGCTTTTGTTCGATCTGGTGTTTATCGAGGATGAGGAGGCGCTTCTCTTTCATAGGTGGTGGTTGTGTACTGGTTGTAATGTTGTAATGTTGTAATGTTGTAATGTTGTAATGTTGTAATGTTGTAATGTTGTAATGTTGTAATGTTGTAATGTTGTAATGTTGTAATGT
>CAISPD010000035.1 GCA_903887275.1 uncultured Mucilaginibacter sp. | reverse complement strand
CCAGGAAATAAGAGTTCGCCGGTTTGCTGGGCCGTAAAGCCGAGCAGATTTTGGCAAAATACCGGAAATACGAACACTGATCCGTACAAACCAAATCCAAGGATGAACGAAGTAAACATTCCCACAGCGAAACTTCGATGCCGCAGGATACCGAAATTTACGATCGGGTGATCAGTGCTTAATTCGCGCCAAATGAATAATAAGGTACCTAAAACCGCAGCAATGGTGAGCACCAGAATATATGTTTTAGCAAACCAGTCTTCTGATTCTCCCTTTTCCAAAATGGTTTGTAAACTTCCAACAGCTATGGCAAGTAATAATATGCCCCACCAATCGATGGGCTTGCCATGGGCGTCCCGGGGCGTTTCGCGCACAAAGGTTAAAGCGAAGAATGCCGCTACCGCACCTACCGGGATATTCACATAAAATATCCACTTCCAGGTAGTATGGTCGGTAATATATCCACCTATGGTTGGCCCAACAGTTGGTCCGAATACGGCTCCCAGACCAAATAAAGCTGTTGCCGTACCGATTTGTTCACGGGGCCAGGTTTCGAGCAGGATCGCCTGCCCTGTCGAGATCAAACCACCTCCGGCAAGGCCTTGCAGGATTCGGAATATCACCAATTCGTTAAGTGAAGTTGAATTACCACACAAAAAAGAAGCGACTGTAAATATGATGATTGAGGCTAAGAAATAATTTTTGCGGCCAAAATAGCTACCAAGCCATCCCGACATGGGCAATATAATAACGTTTGCCACAGCATACCCGGTAACCACCCATGCCACATCCTCCAGGGTTGCCCCCAGGTTGCCCTGTATTTTTGGTAAGGCCACATTAACGATCGTAGTATCGATCAGCTCAAGCAGAGCCGCCGTTATTACCGTTATCGTAATGATCCATTTCCTGAAACCTTTTTCAGCCATGTTTATTTATCCTTTAAGATTACGGAAACGTTCGCGCTCATGCCCGGGCGAAGCCGTGCCAGTGTATCTTTACCGGCGGTGATCTTAATTTTTACTGGTACCCTTTGTACTACCTTTACATAGTTTCCGGTAGCATTATCTGGTGGCAGGAGCGAGAATTTAGCACCTGTTGCACCAGCAAAGTTGTATACTTCGCCATGCAGTTTCCAAT
Organism: uncultured Mucilaginibacter sp.; assembly: GCA_903887275.1. GTDB lineage: Bacteria > Bacteroidota > Bacteroidia > Sphingobacteriales > Sphingobacteriaceae > Mucilaginibacter. The sequence continues at coordinate 13,264 of CAISPD010000035.1, read as the reverse complement.
CCGGATAGGCATCAACTTCAATGTCAACCTTCTGTCCGTTCTGTAAATTGGTTAATTGGGTTTCCTTAAAATTGGCAGTTATAAAAACGCTGTTATCATTAACTACAGAAAACAAGGTTTGTCCTGGTTGTACCAATTGTCCAACTTGTATACTCTTTTTTGAGGCTATACCGCTGGCTGGTGCAGTTATGGTTGTGTATGATAATTGCAGTTTGGCATAATCAATATCCGCCTGGCGTTGAGAAACACCCACATTGGTTACGGTAAGCTGATTTTTGCTGGTGCCAATTTGTTCAAGCGCAGCTTTGTATTGATCCCTGGCGGCGTTGTAAGTAGCCTGAGCCACGTCGCGGTTAGCTTTTACCTGATCAAACTGCTGCTCGGTCACCGAACCATCTTTAACCAGGTTAGCATAACGGGCATAATCCTTATTAGCCTGATCGAGTTTGGCCTGAGCCGACTCAACCTGAGCATGCGCACTGGCTGCGTTTGCTGCAGTGCTGCTGATCTGAGACTGACCGACGCCAACACCTGCACTGGCAGTTTGCTTAGCCGAAATGGCCTGCTCCAGTTTTACTTTATAATCGCGGTCGTCAAGTTTCACTAAAACCTGTCCTTTTTCAACATGTCCGTTTTCTTCAAAAAGGATACTGTCTACATAACCGCCTACACGTGCAACAACCGGGCTGATATCGCCATCGATCTGCGCATCATCAGTATCTATGTGTTTGCCGTAATAGATATATTCTTTAATTCCGAATATGATACCGCCAATAAGTATCACACCGAGAATGATCGGTAATACCCTATTTGGTTTCTTTGGGGTTTCTTGTTCTTGTGCCATTGTTGGTCGAGTGTTATTTGCTAAGTTTTCCGGTTGATTTTAATAATGTATAGTAAGCAAGGCCAGCATCTGCTTTAGCCAGTTCCAGACTGATTTGTGCCTGATAGAGCAGTGTTTCCGCATCTACGCGGTCGGTTGCTGATGCGATATTGCTTTTATATTTTGATTCCAATATCTTGTCATTTTCTCCTGCCTGATCGATAGAAGTTTGCAGCAGTTTTATCTTGTCCAATGCTTCCTCATAATTCTGGTAACTTCTGTTTACTTCGGTACGGATGTTATTGCCTAAAATTCCCTGATTCAGGGTTACTTCGTCGGCTTGTATCCTGGCTTCAGCTATTTTGTTTTTGTTGGTCCATAGGGTCGAAAAATTCCAGGAGAATGTAAGTCCCAGTGTTATCGGCGTTATATAGCTGCCAGATTTTGGCAATGGACTTGCAGCAATATCAACATAGTATCCTCCAAGTGAAGCACCCAGCGTGGGCAGTTGATTAGCATGTACACTTTTGATATTATTATCAGCTATTTTTGATTGCAGTAATAGTTGTTTTACTTCCTGTCTATTAGCAAATGCAGTATCGATATAGCTGCTTACCGGTCCGATCTGGTGGGCGGCTTCGGTAATCTGCTCTATATTAACGTTGGTTGTTTCCGGCAGCCCCAATAATATATTCATATCGAAGTTGATGATCTTCCTGTTGCTTTCCAGGTCAATTTCGTTCAGCTGAATATTGGCGCGTTGTAATTGGAAACGAAGCACATCATTTTTTGTCACAAGCCCTTGTTCAAAAAAGCGCTGCGATTGTTTGATCTGCTGATCTATTGCATTCAGGTTTTGTTTAACTACTTTAATGCTCTGTTGTATTTTGTAGAGGTTATAATAAAGGGTGATCACATTGAATGTAATTGCATCTTTATCTTTATCGGCATCAAGCCTTGCAACTTGTGTCAGCAATTCTGTTGATTGCTGTGCAAGTTTTAGTTTGCCACCTGCAAAAATTGTTTCATTAAGTGATACGATACCAAGGTAGGCATTGGCACCGGTAGGCAAAGTAAAACTCGACTTCGGACCAAGCGTTAACAGGTTGGCAGGTATTTCGGCGCGGTTATAGCCAAAACTGGCCTTACCACCGGGAAGCTGCAAATCTTTTGCCTGATTATATTGCGATACCGCCTGGTCAATTTTCGACTGTGACAATTTCAGCACCTTGCTGTTTTGAACAGCCAGTTTAATGGCTTCATCAAGGCCAAGCGTTCTGTCCTGCGCCTTTGCCGGTGTAACGGCACTAATTGCAAATAACGCAGCAGCGATCAGCAATAGAGCCCTCCCCATTTTTGATGGCCTTTTTTCTGAGGTTTTATTTAGATGGTTTGTCATGTTCATTCAACAAGTAAGATTTTAACAGGGTTTTTAAATAGGTTTCGACGCGGGGTTTCAGATGTTCTTCCAGTACACTATCCACATGAATGTCATAGCCCAAAACTTTAGATGTAAGCTGAGGTGAGTTGACCAGGAAGTTTTTAGTTCCGTATATCGTTGCGATCACCATTTCGCTATCGATATCTTTTCTGAACTCGCCATTGTTGATTCCCTCCTGCAATAGTTTTTTTACCTCGGATACATTTTTTAACATGATATCTGTGATATGGTCAGAAAGTTCGCCGCGGCGCTGCATAGATAGTTCCTGATGCAATAGTTTCTGAAAGCAATTGTTGGAAACGACACGCTTGGTGTATAATTCAAGGTATTTTTCAATTTTCTCCCAGGAGCTAATGGTCTCGTCGTTGCCGAGTATACCCAGTTGTTCCTGAAACCAGATCATCTTACGTTTGAATATGGCAAGAAACAAGCCCTCTTTCGAGCCGAAATAATAATTCAGCATCGCCATATTCACACCGGCTTCGCCCGAGATAGTTCGTGTGGAGGCTCCGTCAAATCCAAGTTCCGAAAACACACGCTCCGCTACATCAAGGATATGATCCTTTTTGTCTATTTTTTCTTTTTCCATGGTTATTTAACAGCGGCAAATTTAATCAATCGATTGATTACTCCAATACCAGTTTTGTTATAGAAATGTAAAGTTGCTACTGGTACCGGGTAAAAAACCTATCTCAGGCGATTGTTCATAGCAAACTTTCATGGAACAATTATTTTACCTTTGAAAGCTGTTCGTGGCTATTAAAACCCCAGCAATTCAGTCGACTATGAAAAATCTGCTTGTTATTTTGACCTTGTTTTTGGCGCCTTTTGCTCTGTTTGCCCAAACCAATCCACCGCAGGATATAGGTACCATAGAACAAAACCTGAAAAAGCTGGATGTTTTAGGCAGCGTGCTGTATGTAGCCGCCCACCCCGACGATGAAAATACCCGCCTGCTGGCCTATCTGGCGCAGGAAAAGCATTACCGTACCGGTTATCTATCGATCACCCGTGGCGATGGCGGTCAGAACCTGATCGGAAACGAACAGGGCGAACTATTGGGCCTGGTGCGTACCCAGGAACTTTTAGCGGCGCGCAAGGTTGACGGTGCCGAACAATTTTTTACCCGGGCCATCGACTTTGGTTTTTCAAAAGGGCCAAAAGAAACGCTGGATTTTTGGAACAAAGAGCAGGTATTGGGTGATGTAGTTTGGGTGATCCGCAAATTCAGGCCGGATGTGATCATTTGCCGCTTCCCTACTACAGGTGAAGGCGGCCATGGTAATCATACCGCATCGGCTATGCTGGCTCAGGAAGCTTTTAGCGCGGCTGCTGACCCGAATCGTTTCCCTGAACAATTGAAATATGTACAAGTATGGCAGCCCAAACGGCTGATGTGGAACACCTTTAATTTTGGCAGCACCAATACAACGGCACCCGATCAGTTTAAGGTGAATGTAGGCGTATATAACCCAATCCTCGGAAAAGGCTATGGCGAACTGGCAGCCGAAAGCCGCTCTAATCACAAAACACAGGGCTTTGGTTCTGCGAGGCAAAGGGGGGATGCCTTCGAATATTTAAAAACCATTTTGGGTGATGCACCGAAGGATGACCTGATGGATGGTGTTAACACCAGCTGGAGCCGGGTTGATGGTGGGGAGCAAATTGGCAAAGAAGTAGCATTGATCCAGCAGAGCTTTGATGTGAATCATCCGGAGAAGTCGGTGGAGGCTCTTGTAAAAATATATGGGCAGGTGGAAAAGATTAGCGATGAGTATTGGAAGCAGCAAAAGTTAAAAGGTATTGCTGATTTGATTGCCGCTTGTGCGGGGTTATGGTTTGAAAGTTATGCACCGGAAGCAGGAACTGCATTGGGCGATACAATTAGAATTAATTCGCAGGTAATAATGCATTTTAATGCTCCAATAAAACTTAAAAGCATCATCGCTCGCTGGGGTACCGATGACCATATAGTTAGCAATAAACATGAATTTGTCGATGGGGCAGCGATTGAAATAAACCAATTGCAAAATTTTAGTAATCTCATTTTAGCTGAAAAAACTACGCAGCCTTATTGGCTGGAAAAATCTCACAGTATAGGGTCTTATCTTATCCCAGGCTTTTATGAAGCTGGAAATCCCGAAAACCCAGATAAACCTAAAATAACATTTTGGTTTAATGTAAATGGAAAAGAGATTTTATTTGACCGCCCTATCCAATACAAATACACCGATCCCGCCAAAGGCGAACTATACCAGCCATTGGTCATCGCACCACCCGTAAACGCCAATATCCAAAATGCAGTTTATATTTTTAACTCCCAGCAGCCGCAAAACATAGCTGTTAAATTGCAGAGTTTTAAAGATGGCGCCAGTGGTAGCCTAAGGTTGAAAGTACCGGCGGGTTGGAATATTAGTCCGGCCAGTGTAGCTTTTACAGGTAAAAAGAAGGGCGATGAGTGGAACGAAAATTTTACGCTGAAACCTACAGGAAGCCAGTCGCAAACCAGCGCAATTGAAGCCGAAGTTATAGTAAACGGTTACCAGGAAACGTTCAATAATAGTATACTTTCAATCCAATATAACCACATCCCCAACATTACCATCTTCCCGCAGGCCAAAGCCAAATTGCTGCAGCTCGACCTGAAGATTGCCGGCAAAAAGATCGGTTACATCATGGGTGCCGGCGACCTGGTGCCGGACGCGCTGAGGCAGGTGGGCTATGATGTTCACTTGTTGACAGAAAACGAGATCGAAAGCAGCGACCTGTCAGCTTATGATGCCATCGTATTAGGTGTAAGGGCTTATAATGTAAAACCACGCTTAGTTGTGGAGCAAACTAAGCTTATGGACTATGTAAAAAATGGCGGCAACCTGGTAGTACAGTACAATAACAATTCCGGGCTTGTAACCCGGCAGATTGGCCCCTATCCTTTCAGCGTAGTGAACGAGCGGGTAACGGACGAAACCGCTAATGTGAATATCCTCGACCCCAATAACCCGGTATTGAACTACCCGAATAAGATAACACAAAATGATTTTGATGGCTGGATACAGGAACGTGGCCTCTATTTTACCAAAGACGCCGACCCGCAATATCATCGCGTATTGCAAATAGCAGATCCGGGCGAAGCTGATAAAGATGGCTCATTGCTCACTACAAATTACGGAAAGGGACGATTTATTTATACCTCACTTGCATTCTTCCGCCAGCTCCCCGCTGGTGTACCGGGAGCATACCGGCTGTTTGTCAACCTAATAACTAAGACACGATTTTAGGACACGATTGCAGGATTTTATAGATTAAAGGGATAGACAGGACAGGATTTTGAAAAGACTTTAAAGAGAAAAATGATCCAACCTTAATCCCTAAAATCCTGCAATCGTGTCCTAGAAGAGCTCCCCGACATTAATAAACAAGCCGCCCGAACCCTGGCGCCCGAAGCCGTAGTCGATCGCCACATTGGTTTTGCTTAGTTTATTGAGTTTGATACGGACACCTAAGCCATAGCCCGGTTGAATTGATTGAAGCGAGGTTCCCTCCGCTGCTGAAAAACTTTGTGCATTCCCAAAAACAACACCACCAAAAAGTCCGTTGTGACTTATGTTGAAACGGTATTCGGCTTCAGCATAAACTTCCTGAGCCCCGCGAAACCGGCCTTGTATATAACCCCGGCCCGTACTGGCATAAGGGTCCCAACCAGTAGCAGGCAGATCGAGGTAAGGAGGCTTGCCGCTGAGCGTCAGCCAATCATAGCTCCAGATAGCCAAAACATTGTCCGTACTTGCCGGGAACTTAAAATATTTCCGCAAGTCGATGATCACAGAGCTCCAATTTGCAGTACTACCCAGCGTTTTTAAATTATCGCGGTATTGCATCGAGGCATAGAAACCATTGTCAGGATAGATCGAATTTTCCCGGTTATCAAATAATACCTGCAAACTAATACCCGAGGAAGTGGAGTGACCCTCTGGTCCATAGGTGGTATAATCGGGTAGATTTCCGTTAAGATTTCCTTTTTGAGTAATATGGTTGTGATAGTCGATAATATAGCCTGCCCCAGCAAACAAGCCGCCGGTAATGTTTTTCAGAACCATCTCATGGAACCTGATATAAATATAATCCATCGGGTCCTCATTTTTGATATCCGAATTACTCCCAAGACCGAAAGTGCTTTGCGGGTATTTGTAAAAACGATAATCACCTACCAGGCTAAATGAATTATCGTGAGTCCATATTTCCGACTGGATAGGGAAAGTAAATTGTTTGTTTTGCGAATAACCAATATTACTTGTAATGGTTGAAATATGCGCCAGCGAATCGGTGCGAAAAGCAACATTGCCAGTAAGTGTTAAGGCCAGTTTGGTCTCTAGTGTATACCCGATTGCAGGTACGTATGAAAAAACGGGTTTTGAAGTGATTGTATCACTTTTGATTTTGCGTGCTCTCTTTTTATGAAAAATACTGGCAGCAACATCCGAAAGATCTGTTCCGGCAATGACAGAATCGCTACGTTTTTTTTTGATCACATATTCATTATCAGCCAAAGGAAGGAGTCGACCCCAATGGCGGTCCTGCGCAGGGGCACTATGGCTGAAAAAGCATAATAAAGCTACAGCAAAAGCAGTAAAAAGTAATTTTCGGTACAAAACGATCGTGTTAACTGTTAGTCAACAGCCTAACGTGCCTAAAGTTTTAAACCGGTTATTCCTGATATGTTTAAGACGGTATCAAACAGCATTTTTGTATTTAATTTATTCTCTTGCAGTACATCATATAAACAATTACTTTTGCAGGGTCGAAATTTGTTTATCATGGCACACTCACACGAAGGAAAAGAAAAAAGCATCAATAATCTTTATTACCTGGTAGCATTGGTAGCTGGCCTGTTCACCGGCTGGGTACTGGATGTAAGCTGGGTATGGATCCCGGTTGGAGGTTTGTTAGGACTGTTAGCCGCAGCCCTGTTTTTAAATGTATTTGTAAGGGGCCGTGAGGATCGCTGATCCCGACCTGCCCTCATTCATAAAAAGCTGGAACCAGTTTTACGGTATAGTTATCGTATGGCTGGTTTTTTTAGTTTTAGCCTTTTGGGCTATCACCATTGCATTACAGTAAGCGTTTTCGAAAATTTCAACTAAATTACCTATCTAAACAAGGCTGAAGATATCTTGCAGCTTTAGTCTATTATCATATAGCTTTAAAAATGAGTTTGATCGACTGGATCGTATTAGGTCTTACGCTTTTTGGTATCGTTGCATACGGCATCTGGAAAAGCGGTAAGCAGCAAAATATCGATCAGTTTTTGATGGGCAGCCGCTCTATGCCCTGGTATACCGTTGGGTTATCGGTTATGGCTACGCAGGCCAGCGCCATTACCTTTTTATCAGCACCGGGCCAGGCTTTTTCGGATGGGATGCGCTTTGTGCAATTTTACTTTGGTCTGCCCCTGGCCATGATCGTACTCTGCATAACGTTTGTGCCCATATTCAGCCGGCTAAAGGTGTATACTGCCTATGAGTTTCTTGAGCAGCGTTTCGACTTAAAAACCCGCGCGCTGACAGCATTTTTATTCCTGGTTCAACGGGGCCTGTCAACAGGTATCACCATTTATGCGCCATCCATCATCTTATCGGCCATACTCAATATCAATGTTGTTTATACCACGCTTTTTATTGGCGGACTGGTGATTTTTTATACCGTTTATGGGGGCACCAAGGCAGTTTCCTATACTCAGTTGCTGCAAATGAGTATAATTTTTCTGGGGATGTTTGTTGCCGGAGTACTGGTGGTTCATTTGCTGCCGGCAGGGGTAGGGTTCGGAAAAGCGCTGAATCTTGCGGGAAAGTTGGGCAGGATGAATGTGATCGACTGGAAATTTGATCTTAACAACCGCTATACGGTTTGGAGCGGACTCATCGGCGGTTTCTTTTTGCAATTATCTTATTTCGGAACCGATCAAAGCCAGGTAGGGCGCTATCTGACAGGGAGTTCAATAGGCCAGAGCCGGCTTGGCCTGATCATGAACGGGTTGATCAAAATACCGATGCAGTTTTTGATCCTTTTGATTGGGGTTCTGGTGTTTGTATTTTACCAGTTCAATCAGCCGCCGTTGTTTTTTAATAAATATGAAGAGCAGCAGGTAAAACAAAGCGTATATGCTACCGAGTACAACAAGCTCGAAAAACAATATACGGATGCATTCCAACAAAAAAGGCTGGCTACTGATGCTTATTTAACAGGTAACAGATCGCAATCTGATCTGGTCGCTGTAAAACGTGCCGATTCAATTCAAACAGCGATACGGAGTAAAGCAATAACGATCATCAAAAAGACCGATAGCAAAAGCGACGCAAGTAATGATACCAATTACGTGTTCCTCAATTTTGTGACGCATAATTTGCCAAGGGGATTGATTGGTCTGTTGATTGCCATTGTATTCCTGGCCTCTATGGGTTCTACCGCCAGCGCGCTCAATTCACTGGCATCAACCACTGTTGTCGATATATACAAACGCATCATTAACCCCTCCGGCTCCGATCAAAACTATCTGAATGTATCCCGGGCAGCAACCGTTTTCTGGGGATTGGTTTGTATAGGCATGGCCCTGTATGCCGGTAAAATGGGCAACTTACTGGAGGCGGTCAACCAACTGGGATCCTATATTTATGGAACGATACTGGGTGTATTTGTAGTAGCATTTTATCTGAAAAGAGTTCGAGGAAACTCCGTATTTATCGCGGCAGTGATCACTGAACTGATCATTATCTGGATGGGCCTCACCAACCAGATCGCCTATCTCTGGCTAAATGCTATAGGTTGTTTTCTGGTGATCATTATTGCCGGGCTATTGAATTTGGTGCTTCCAAACAAAAAGCCTTACGAAGTTTCTTAAACTTCGTAAGGCTTCGGGTCATTGATCATTCCGCATTCGCTTAATTTTTTGCCTGATCAACAACGGCCTGGTTAAGGCGCTCATATTCGGCGTCATTTTGTTCGTGAGCCAGTTTTACACCTTCGGTAGCTGTAGCTAACGCACCTGCTTTGTCGCCCGATTTTAATTGTATACGTGCTTTCCATACTTTCAAAAAAGGCGCTTTAGGGTCTGCTTTTTCGGCAGTGCTGATCCATTCCAGGGCCTTTTTCAGGTCTTTATTGTTTTGGTAGTAATATAAAGCAGCGTTAAAATAAGGCTTGCTGTCCTTGTTCATGATGCGGTCAATATCAGCCATCACCTTTGCATCCGGATCAACACTTATATGAAATGAGAAAGATATCTTTTCCCAGCGGAGTTCCAGTTCGGCTTTTGTTTGATCTACATTATTAAATTGGAAGGTCAGGGTCTCAAGTGGATCGGCATGATTGATAGTTTTTACTTTAAATCGCAACAAATCATCGGCGGCTTTATAATCATAAGCTCCCCATTGGTTTGCGGTTTTATTCAGGATAACTGTCCATTCATCCTGACCCGGGATAGAAAAGAGCCCGTATTCGCCTGCCGGAACTTTATTGCCTTCAATGGTTACATCGTCGGTAAATTTGATGGTTGTTGCGGCATTTGCACCGGTACGCCAAACGGTTCCCCAGGGCTCAAGGCCTCCAAAAATTTTACGCCCGCGGATATCGGGCCGCGAATAGGTGAGCGTGATCTTACCCAGTCCCAGCTCCTGTTCAATAGTTTGGGTTGTGCTTAAGGCTGGTAGTTTTAATGATTGTGCCTGGCTGGTTCCGGCTAATAGGAATGCCGCCAGGTAAAAGAGTATTTTTTTCATTTTTTATGGGTTGGTTTTAAAAGGAGGTTTTACACAACGAAGTTATTAAATCAAATCATCTTTAAAAATTTGATAAGTAATGTAATTGTAAAGCTTGAACAGGAATTTAGCCTCATGTACAACAGCGTCTTTTCCTGATTTACCAAAACAAAAAAACCCGGCTGGATAGCCGGGCTTTATTCTATTTGATCAAGTTTATTATTGATCGCCGTTGCTGAACATGTTGTTAAATGTTGTACCATCGGGAAGAACACCAGAAATGCTCAGGCTACCGTTTTTAGAGGCGCCAATAGCGTTACCAATATCTTCGGTGCTGTTTATTGGTTGCCTGTTGATGGCTGTAATTACCGAGCCTACGGGGATCTGGGTCTCATCAAATAACAAGCCCGGACGCACCTGAGTTACCAGCACACCATGAGTAACGTGGAATTTAGCTTTTTCAGCAGCAGTCAGTTGTTTAAAGCTTGCACCAAGTTTATTATACAACTCTTCAGCCGATTTGGTCATGGCAGTGCTGCGGGTCAGGTTGCCGGCATCAGCTTTCAGTGTTACAGAAACATTTCTTTCGCTACCGTCATGCAATACGCTCAGGTCTATTTTATCGCCTGGAGCCAAACGGGCTACTGGTTCCTGCAGGTCAGATGATTCATAAACGGTTTTACCATTAACTTTGGTAATGATATCGCCATGCTTCAAACCAGCTTGTTCGGCACCGCTGTTTGCAGCAACCACATCAACGTACAGACCGGTTGATTGGCTGATATGTAAAGCATCAGCCTGATCCTGATCAAGCTCCTTAAAGCTTACACCGAGGTAACCGCGTTTAACCGCACCATATTTTTCAATATCGTTCAATACTTTGCGCGCCAGGTTGATAGGTATAGCAAAGCCATATCCTTCATATGAACCGGTTTGAGAAGCAATAGCAGCATTGATACCGATCAGTTCTCCTCTTGAGTTTACCAGAGCACCACCGCTGTTTCCCGGGTTGATGGCAGCGTCGGTTTGGATAAAGGATTCAATGCCAGAATTCACCTTTGGTGCACCCTGACGTTGTACATGCATACGGCCAAATGGGGTGATCTGATCTTGTCCCTGATCCTGATCTTCGTGACCAATAATATTAATGTTACGACCTTTAGCGCTTACGATACCGGCTGTTACGGTAGAAGTTAAGCGGAAGGGGTTACCAACAGCAAGTACCCATTCGCCTACTTTCACTGCGTCAGAGTTGCCAAATTTAACGATTGGCAGATTGTTGCCGCTGATCTTGATCAGGGCAAGGTCGGTATTTGGGTCGGTACCAATCACTTTCGCGTTGAAGTGATGGTGATCGTTGGTCACTACTTCTATCTTTTCGGCCTTGGTTACCACGTGGTTGTTGGTAACAATATAGCCATCAGGAGAAATGATCACCCCCGAGCCTGATGCCATTTGCGGACCCTGAGGGGCCATGCGCTGACCAAACATGTCGCCAAATAATTGCTGCATCTGGTCTTGCCCGCTGTTTTCCTGACTGGCATAAGTGGTACGGATATAAACTACCGCCGGAGTAACTTCGGCAGCAGCCTGAGTAAGGTCAACTTCACCTGCCGATGAAACATTAGATGGCGGCAATGGGTTATTGGCAAAATAAACTTTTTGTTTTTCGTCGAGGCTCATACCGCTCGCGTACTTATTCTCGATCACTTTGTAGGCACTTAGCGCCAAAGCACCACCAAGGAAGGCGGTTAGTACTGTTAAACCAAACTTTTTCATTTTCTCTGATCTGTTTTTTTAATGGTTTTAAAAACTATCTCCCGATCATATAGCGGGAAGGAATTCATCAAATTAATTAATCTCTTTTTAAGTGTTTAATCTTTGGTAAGATATCGACTTCAAATTTAATACCATATAGACGTAATCGTCAATGGTAAGTTATAAGTAATATTGTTAAATTTTGTTAAATAAAATGCGGCAGGGGTTTCTGTAATACTGCTACTTATTGTTCCTTTGTACTATATCGGGTAAATTCAAACATTAAAGTTGAAACTTAATTTTTATAAATACCAGGGCGCAGGCAATGATTTTATCATGGTTGATAACCGCAAAAATGCTGTAAATCACCATGATACGAAGCTTATTGCCCACTTATGCGATCGCAGGTTCGGTATTGGTGGTGATGGCATCATGTTTTTGCAGGATAAACCAGACTACGATTTCGAGATGGTGTATTATAATGCTGATGGGCAACCAAGCAGTATGTGTGGCAATGGCGGGCGTTGCATCGTAGCATTTGCCAGATACCTTGGAATTATTGACACCGAAACGAATTTTTTGGCAGTTGATGGGTCTCATCATGCCAAAATTTCAGCATCTGGCGATTGGGTGAGCCTGCAGATGATTGACGTAAATGATATCAATAGAGATGGGGAAGCCTATGTTCTGAATACCGGATCACCACACTACGTCCAATTGGTTAGCGGCCTGAAAGAAAAAGACGTTTACCACGATGGTTATGCCATTCGAAACAATGCTACCTATAAGCAGCATGGTATCAATATTAATTTTGTTGAACCACTTGATCAGGGTTACTTTGTCCGAACCTTTGAACGCGGTGTAGAAGATGAGACCTATGCCTGTGGTACCGGGGTTACAGCCGTTGCACTAGCTATGGCCAAACATTTTGGTCAAAGCGGAAAGATTGAAACGCCGGTAAAAGTTTTGGGGGGAGACCTTAATATTCGTTTTGAAACGAATGATGGCCAGCATTTTACCAATATATTTTTGGAGGGGCCAGCGGTTGGGGTGTTTGAGGGCGAGGTGGAGATATAATACTTTTTGTATTCTAAATAATTACCTAAATCTATCATAAATGAACCTCGAACGATATCCGTTAAAGGCTGAAGAATCATTATTGGTTTTTGAATTTATAAGCCTTGGTCCCAAAGGGGCTATTTCTAAAATAGTAAAGTACAGCGAAACTAATTTGAAAGGCCTTTATAATCTTGCGTTTGGAGATAAAGATCTGAACACAGGTAATGTAAATGATTTATCAATTTCAAATAATGGAGATAGTGAGAAAGTGTTGGCCAGTGTTGTCGCAACGGTGTTTGCTTTTACAGACAAATATCCTGGCGTGTTCGTTTATGCTACCGGGAGTACCAAAGCCCGAACCCGGCTTTATAGGATGGATATTTCAAAATACTTAAATGAAATCAGGGCGGACTTTGATATTTACGGCCTTAT
>CAISPD010000034.1 GCA_903887275.1 uncultured Mucilaginibacter sp. | reverse complement strand
CACCACGGCGACTTTTAAGCACTTCGATATGCCCGTCGATATTTTCGAGAAAATCCTTTTCAGCTACACGCAATACCGAACGCACTTTGTACATGGCCGATTTATAATGCCCATCGGAAGATGGATCAGTTAATCGTTCCATTAGCTTTTCGGCTGTCAGAAAAGCGGTTGCCTCTTCGCGTGTGAACATAACGGGCGGCAATCGGTAACCATCCATGATGGAATAGCCTACCCCTGCCTCACCAATCAAGGGCACGCCGGCTTCTTCTAAACTCCGGATATCACGGTAAACCGTGCGCAGGCTAATATTAAACCTTTCGGCAATTTCACTGGCTTTTACGATCCGGCGCGATTGCAGGTGAATGAGTATAGCCGATATACGGTCGATGCGGTTCATATTTATCTCAAATTAACCGAAACAAATTATCATTTTTGGAGCGTAGAACAATAAAACTTTATGATCGAAAAATCCGAAGAAATAGTCACCCTCGAAACTTTTTACGACCCCATGCTGGCCGAGATCGTGCGCGCGCGGCTGGATGCCAGTGGCTTCCCCTGTTACCTTGCCGACGAAAACATGGGCAGCATTTACCCAGCCTACAACCAGGGGGGCGGCGGCATCAAGCTAAAAGTATTTGCAAAGGACGTGGAAGCGTGTAAAGCGGTTCTGGCGGAGGATGATGAGCTTTCGGAGGAGTAAGTGTGGTTATCGATTGATTTGGTATTGGTTATTAATTGCGCGCCCAAATGAAAAATGACCCAATTTTAGGATCACAGCTTTAGGCTGATTTTGATGATTTCACTGATCAAGCATGGTTTTTTAAAAACATTAAAGATTAAACAGGGTGATAATTTAATTTTCGTTTTTTAACGATGACCTAATGACCAATGCCCAATGCCCAAAATCTTTTTATATTAGCATTATGTACAACCGTAGAAAATTTATAAAGATCACCGCTGCAGGGGCTTCTCTGGCAGCTTTATCGCGTTCAGCCGTAGCTAAGACTATCGTACCTGCCGGAGAAACAAAATACCCTATAGTGATATCAACCTGGGATTTTGGCGTACCGGCTAATCAGGAAGCCTGGACGATACTTGGGAAAGGCGGGCGAGCTTTGGATGCTGTAGAAGCCGGAGTTAAAATACCCGAGGCCGACATGAACAACCATACGGTTGGTCGCGCTGGGTTCCCGGATCGTGATGGGCACGTATCACTGGATGCCTGCATCATGGATGAGCATGGCAATTGCGGATCAGTAGCTGCGATAGAATATATTGCACACCCAATATCAGTTGCACGCGCTGTGATGGAAAAAACCCCTCACGTGATGCTGGTAGGTGAAGGTGCAACGCAGTTTGCAGTTGAACAAGGCTTCAAAAAAGAGACTCTGCTTACCCCGGAATCGGAAAAAGCATGGAAAGAGTGGCTGAAAACCGCCAAATACAGCCCGGTGATAAATATAGAGAATCAGCAACACGTACCTGGCAGCAAGTATAACCACGATACCATTGGAATGCTGGCAATAGATGCCAATGGCAATATTTCGGGTGCCTGTACAACCAGTGGTATGGCCTTCAAATTGCGTGGCAGGGTTGGAGATAGTCCGATCATAGGTGCCGGTTTATATGTAGATAACGAAGTAGGCGGCGCCACCTCAACAGGTGTCGGTGAAGAAGTGATCCGTAACGTGGGAAGCTTTCTCGTAGTTGAACTGATGCGCCAGGGCCTGTCGCCCGAAGACGCTTGCAAAGAAGCAGTAAATCGAATTATCAGAAAGAAACCAGAAACCGCCAAAAAGATCCAGGTGGGCTTCCTTGCCATTAACAAAAAAGGCGAATACGGCGCATATGCCATCCAAAGCGGATTTTCCTTCGCTGTCTGTAATGCCGAAAAACAAGATTTGATCGTTAAAGGAAAGAGTGTTTATTAGGCCATTTGCTTCGCGGCATTAGTCATTGGGCATTGTTTTTTACCGATCATTAATAACTATGGTCTATCGACTATGGACTATGGACTATCAACCATGAACTATGAACCATGAACCAGCAAAATAAAACACCCATTACACTTGAAGTATGCGCCAACTCGGTAAGTTCGGCGCTGGCAGCACAGGAAGGAGGTGCGGTTAGGGTGGAGTTGTGCGAAAATCTTCACGAGGGTGGCACAACGCCTTCATACGGACAAATATTACTGGCGCGTAAGCTGCTTCATATAAAACTTTATGTTTTGATACGCCCCCGTCCGGGTGATTTTTTGTATTCCGATACCGAATTTGAGATCATGAAGGCCGACGTGCAGCATTGTGTTAATAGTGGTTGTGATGGGGTTGTAATCGGCATTTTAAAAGCAGACGGAAAAATAGATAAAACACGTTGTGCTGAGCTCATTAGCTTAGCGCATTCAAAGGGACTGGGAGTAACATTTCACCGTGCATTTGACATGTGTGCCGATATGGATCAGGCGCTTGAGGAGATCATTGAATTAGGCTGCGAACGGATACTCACCTCAGGCGGCAAAAGTACTGCCATTGAAGGCTCGCCAACCGTTGCCCATCTGATCAGCAAAGCAGCCGGTCGGATCATCATCATGCCGGGTGCAGGCATCAACCAACATAACGTTGCCGATCTGGTACATTATACCGGCGCCAAAGAAGTACATTCCTCAGCCCGCGGCAAAGTAAAAAGCCAGATGGCCTGGCGCAATGATCATATCATCATGGGTGACGGCGATACGGATGAGTTTAGCTTTGATGTCAGTGATGCAGAAAAGGTGAAGAATATAATCCGTTTAGCTAATTTGTAAATGATACAGGTTTTTTATATTTGTATATGGACGCATTAATAGTTTACCCGGAGAACAAAGAACAAATGGTTGCTTTGAAAGCCGTAATGAAAGCAATGAAAATATCTTTCGAGCAGAAAAGCGAAATTTATCCGGAACATGTTGTTAAAGGTGTAAAAGCTTCATTAAAACAGTCCGAAGAAGGAAAATTAACTCCTTACACTGGAATCAAAGACATGCTGAATTAATGCATGGGTCTGCCTGTTTATTATACGCCGCATGCACGCGAGACTTTGTTGTCGGTTTATAATTTCATTGAAAATAAATTCGGCAAAAAGTCTGCAGAAAAAATTTACTACCAAAGCAGAAAAGACCATTGCAGTTATTGCGAAACATCCACTTATTTTCAAAGCTTCTACTATCGACGCCAATGTCAGAGTAGGACTCATAACCAAACAAACCTCGCTATTTTATCGCATCTCTGATAATTCAATTTATCTTTTGTTTTTTTGGGACAATCGCCAGGAGCCAATTTTTGAAGCAATAAATGACAATTCATGAATCGTTTTGGCTCATCGATCCAAAAACTATTTACGATCATTGATTCACCAACTCATTCACTAATTCACTCACTCATTAAAAAACCGCTACCGGCACCACGATTTCAAACCTGTTTCGGCCACTACCGCCAAAAAGATCAGGATCCAGCAAACGATCGTACCTGAAACCAAAGGAGATAGGCACCTGGTTGAACCATTGAGTATCAAAGAAAACAGCCACGCCGGTTGACCTGAAATTTTTGTAAGCGCTGCCATCCGTAAAACTGTCATAAGTGCGGGTATAGTCAAAGAATGCATTGGCCCTGATGCGTGAAAAGTAAATTGTATTGGCAAGGCCGGCGTCAGGGTAAACTATCGGAAGATGATAGTCGGCACTGAACTTATTCATTTTATGCAGATTTTCAGCGAAATAGCCACGGGCAAATGGGAAATTGTTTGTAAAATCTATCACGGTATTATTACCTTTTTGCTGATAAGCCAGATTAATAACCAAACTATGGTTAGATGAGAGGCCCGGAAAAAACAGGTTACCTGCAACCAGCAACTGATTTGCTTTCAATCCTTCAACTGCAACTTTATAATCGATACTGATATTTTGACCAAAATGGGCGTAGATATTTTGTTTGGCCTGTTGTATCCGGGTGCCAAAATTGATGTAGTTATCCAGATAGGTATAGTTGCTTGATGTGAACACTTTATCAAAAGGTGCCTGAAAGGTAGTTTGACTGAAATAAACATTGGTACCGAAATTCAGACCGGTGATGTGCCGGCCCCGGCTTAAATTTAAAGGCAACTCAATACCTGCATGCGGGTCGGTTTCGTTCCAGTATACGTTCTTTCCTTTGTAGTAGCCCCGCCGGTCAAAAGCATAATCTATTCCGGCGCGGACAAATGGATACCATCCACCGTAAACTGCATCGAAACCTACGCTTTTGAAACCTTCCACCCTGTTATAACCAAATGACAATTCCGATTGAAAGGTATTGAGCACGTTTTCGCCGATGATGGCAACAGAATAATCCGGGTCGTTAATGGTTGGTATGATGCT
>CAISPD010000033.1 GCA_903887275.1 uncultured Mucilaginibacter sp. | reverse complement strand
TCGGTCCAGGCAGTTTGCAATAATTGTAGATATTTAGATTCTCCGGTCAGTTTATAATATTTAAGGATACCGAGGAAACAGCTAAGCATTTCATAGGCTTTGGCATCACCAACTTTCGTTACATCGCCATATTTCTGTAATTGCGAGATCAGTTTAGGACCGTCAGGCTGTTCAAAAGCGCGAAGTATATATTTGGAAAATGCCAGATATTTGGCATCGCCGGTATACCTGTATAGGTCTATCATTGGTTCAAGTATGCTACCCGGGGCCAGCCCTACGTGCTCTCCGGAAACCATCAGGTCGCGTTGGCCGGGTTTCTCGCCAAATGTACGGCAGATCAGATCGGCTGCCCGTTTAGCAGTTTCGAGTGCAGGTTTATAGCCTGTAATCGAATAATATTTTAGTAAACCAATGATAGCATATTTATGTGCCCAAACATCCCATTCTGTCCAGCGGTCTTTTAATAAATAAGTACCCAGGTAACCATCTGGCATCTGGCAGGCAATATACTTGCGCACCACATCGTCCATCAAATGTTTGATCCTGGGATCATGCGTATAGGCATAGGTTTTTGAAGCTGAGAATAGGAATTTACCAACGTGTTCACCGATCCAGGTTTGCGAGCCGGGGCGTTTTTTAAACCCGGATAATAGAATTCCGGAATCAATTTGCAATAAACGCTTTTCAAGGTTTACCTGCATACGATATCCCAATAGCCCTCCTGCATTTTGTTCAAAAGCAGGAACATATGCATCTTTAATTTTGTTAGGCACTAACGGGCCGTAAAACTTTGTATTTTCCTGGCTATTTGCAAATGCATAGCCCAGCCTAAGACAAAACAGTAGCAGCATTAATTTTTTCATCGTATAATTGGTTGGGAAGAAGCAAGATACAAATAAGGTACAAATTGCTGGATTTTGCGTTGCAATATTTGCTCGTTATTTCTTCTTTTTTTTATAGCTTGAAACTAAAAGTATATGCCAATATCATTGAAAAAGAAACTGCTTGTATTACCATCAATTATTATGCTGATCAGTCAGGTTCATGCTCAAAAATTAGTTCGCAAAGATTCGGTTATTCACCTTGCACAGAAAGTTGCCGACTGGCAATTAAAAGTCTGGGAACAAAGCGGTACACCTCATCCAAAATCGGACTGGACGATGGGTGCCTGCTATACCGGTTATCTGGATTTGGCAGAGGTGACTACTTATTCAACTTACTTTAATGATATGCTGGCTATAGGTAATAGCCTCCATTGGAATACCGGGCCGCGGCATACCATGGCCGATGATTATTGCGTGGCGCAGATGTTTGGTCAACTTTATACAGTGTACAACAAGCCACAAATGATCGTGCAATGGAAAAGGCAGGCAGATAGTATCGTCGATCTGCCACATACAGAATCACTCGAATGGAAAAATAATATTGCCGAACGTGAATGGGCCTGGTGCGATGCACTATTTATGGGCCCACCAGCTTTGGCTTATTTGTCTACAGCAACCGGAGATAGGAAATACCTTGATGCTGCATGTAAGTTGTGGTGGAAGACTACAACTTACCTTTACGATAAGGATGAACATTTGTATTATCGTGATAGTCGGTTTTTTACACAACGCGAAGCCAATGGAAAAAAGGTATTCTGGTCGCGGGGTAATGGCTGGGTAATCGCCGGATTGGTTAGGATGCTTAAAAATATGCCCGACGATTATCCTGAGCGACCTGCCTTTATAAAACTATATCAGGCAATGGCTGCCAAAATTGGTTCGCTGCAAAATGCCGATGGTACATGGCATGCAGCTTTGCTCGATCCTGCTGCATATCCGGTAAAAGAAGCCAGCGGAACTGGTTTTTACTGTTATGCACTCGCTTATGGTATCAACAACGGTTTACTGCCTTATCGTCAATATCATACAATAGTAGAAAAAGCATGGAAAGCTTTAGCCGCCTGTGTTCAAAATAACGGCAAATTAGGCTATGTACAACAGATAGGCGAGAAGCCTGAAAAAGTTAGCGCCGATGATACCGAAGTTTATGGGGTGGGAGCACTCCTATTAGCCGGATCTGAAGTTTACCGAATGTTTGAAAAACACTGATTTTTAGTTATGCGTCTCAGGTGTTCAAAAACCTGGTAAGCTTAGGATGGCTGGCACAATTAGGATCCCGAGATGGGAAATTGTAATAACATCTTCTGTGATCTATTGTAACTCTGGCCATAGGCATTGCCTGTTGTTGTATATTCAACAATAATTAAAAACTTATTTCTTACTTTGATCGGAGAAATTTCGACCTAAAAACATGACAGCTACAACCAGAAAATTTGCAGTGCTGGTTTTGATACTTGCAACCGGGTTCCAAAACTTAAAAGCCAAAGAAATTGAAAGCGGCAAACAATTCAATGTTATTGCATTCTACCGCAATTACCCCGACGCAGCACATATCAGTTTTGTTAAGGATGCCAATAAGTTTTTTCCTGAAATGGCGAAAAAATACAATTTCCGTTATGATACT
>CAISPD010000032.1 GCA_903887275.1 uncultured Mucilaginibacter sp. | reverse complement strand
TGGTCCGTTGGCTGAAGTCTACGGCAATGCAATTGGAAATCGAAATATTGCCGTCCCTTTTAAGGGACGGAATAATGTATAATAGAAAGGGGCTTTAGCCAAAATAACAATCGCGCATGAAAAATTTCATGGTTTTCCAGATCAGCAGCGTCCTGCTATTTCCTCCCAGCTATCATCATATGCGGGCTTAACGACAATAAGGCCTTGTCATTTTCGGTGATCCGCATCAACTCCAGCATCTTTGCTTTTTTTGCAGGATCAGAGCGCGATTCAAAATAGTTTTTGTCCATCCAGATCATACCCTCAACGGCATAAGTATCCAGGTAAGCTAATCCGGCTGCTTCCAACTCTTCTTTCAGTTCATCTGGCCGATGAAAATAGGCAGAAGGTAAAACACCCGGCATGTTTTTGGGTGGGCTATGGATACCGCTGTTTAATTCAACCTTACACATTTCAAAAATTTCGGGTGCATGAATAAATCCATTGAGCAGTGCGGCAATGGTAGATGCTGAATGGTTGATGGCAAAACCCAATACGATACCTCCGGGTTTCAATACCCTTTTGGCTTCTCTGAAAGCTTTTATACGTTGTTTTAGCCGTTGCAGGTGATAAAGCGGTCCGTGCAGGATGACCACGTGGGCAAATTCATCAGCAAACTCTAGCTTTTGCGCTTCGCCTAAATGCGATTTGAAAGTTTTTTTTGCTTGTTTCGAGCGTTTATTGGCTTGCCTGATATGTTTTTCAACCGGGTCGATCAGGTGAACCTCGTGGCCCAGTTGGGCAAGCCATTCTGCATAAATACCGGGCCCGCCACCAATATCGATCACGACACCCTCTTTGGGAAGATACCTGCTTATAAGATCCTTATTGCGTTCAAACTCCAAAGGCCCCAGCCCCAATTGAAGCCTGCCCTCTTCAGAGGTAGCAGCATAAAATTCGTCGATATCGTTCTGGATCAGCTTCGGCATTTTGGGAATCCGAATATAGTAAAGAGCGGTAATTAAAGCGATGGGCACAGGCCCATCGCTTTAAGCCCTAAAAATTATTTGGTTGTTTCTTTAATTCTGACACCTTTTGCGTCAAACATACCCAGAAGACTGCCTTTTACGTGGTCATCATCAACCGGATCAAGCGTTAGGGTCAAATCGTAATTCATCAGGTTAAAATAGGCGGTGATGGATTTTTCCTTTTCATCAACCTGTGAAAGCTTGGTGAGCTCTTTTCCGGTTGTGTCCTGGATAGCACCGGCAATTTTTCCGTCCTTGCGTTCGAGAATAAAATTAAGTTTAACATCGCCATTCGGAGTTCCATAAACTACTATGTTCCATTTGCCAGGATAGTAATCGGTGGTGGTTTGTGCTTTTGCATTAAATGTCAGGAAAAACCCGAGTGCCAGGGTCATAATTAGGCTGATTTTTTTCATTGTTTGTTTTTTGATTTTTAAAAGTAAGGTTTTACCTATATAAAGCCAAACTCAATAAATAAGCCGGCGTCTGATTTGCAGCGTGGGTGTTTCGGTTCGAACGGCACACCGTATTTTAGAAATCAGCCAAATAAGCTTAGTTTTATGCTAAACTTTAACCCTCACTAATTATGGCCAATTCGGTACGAAAGCTACGCTTCGATTCGTCGGGCTATTATTTTATCGGGCTGATCGGTCTCGTGATCCTCGGGTTCTGGCCAACTTATTTCGTAAAGTTCTTTAACGGCACTGCAAATTTTAAATTCTACTTTCATTTTCACGCCATCATGGTTAGCCTATGGCTGTTGATGCTGATTGTACAGCCTATCCTGATCAGGAAGAAGAAATTGCCACTGCACCGGATGATCGGTAAAATAAGTTATGTGTTATTTCCTTTGGTTTTGCTCTCAGTGATCTTACTGGCGCATAGCCGGCATGCGGTAGGTGAAAAGGACCTCGGCATCGCCCTATTGGTATCTTTTAAAGATCTGATCGTACTTGGCGTGGCTTATTTTATTGCTATCAGGTATCGGCATATTATCGATCTGCATGCAAGAGGCATGGTTGCTGCTGGTATTGTTTTTATTGAACCCGCACTATCAAGGTTTTTGTATAATGCAGTTACGCAAACTATTTATTCGTATTTGCTCACAATAGGTTTAGTCTATGCCATTTTGATAACCCTCATCATCCTGGAGCGAAAACAAAAAAAAGGAAGGTGGGTATTCCCGCTTATACTCGGCCTGTATATAATAATGCACGCCATTTTGCTTTTGAACGTTCATATCGCTCCCTGGGAAGCCTTCGCTACCTGGTTTGAAAAGCTTCCGATAACCTGATTGGAGGTAAAACTGAGCTTTTAATAAGGGCAATTTAACTGCGCCTATTTATTCAAAAAGTGGTCGAACGTATCGCTTCGGATACCCAAGCGCAGGGTTTCAAGCGGGATGATATCAGCCGGGGCGATGTTACCCAGATTAACATTGGCTCCGATCAATTTAATGAACCAAACCTGTTGCGCTTTTTGGGGTGCTTCCCAAATAATAGTTTCTTCCGGTATTTGGGTCAGTATTTCATCGATAAGGCCTTGACGAACTTCGCCTGAATCGCGGTAGATACCCACGTTGCCACTTTCGCGGGCCTCGGCAATAACTTTCCATGCACCTGCCTCCACTTCTGCATTGATCAGTTTGATCCAGCGGTAGGGGGCAAATATTTTGGTGACATCTTTCGATCCAACCTCAGAAATTACAGTTACCTGTTCGCTGAGTTTGCGGATATATTCGCATTTCAGGTCGTGTTCTATTTCGATCGAACCATCTGAAACCTCGGCATAGCTCATTTGGTATTTATCCAATATGCGGCGGTATTCGTCAAATTCGCCCCGTACTATAAAGGCCTCAAATAAAGTACCTCCAAAATAAACCGGAATGCCGGCATCCCTGTAAATACGCAGCTTTTCGTCGAGATTTGGAGTTACAAATGAAGTTGCCCAGCCCAGTTTCACGAGATCTGTGTAGATGCCTCCAACTTCTAAAAAATCTTCGGTTTGCCGTAAACTCAAGCCCTTATCCATGATCATCGTGATGCCACTGCTTCGGGGTTTAGCAGTACGGTAGGGTATATTACTCAGCGGGTAATTCATGTGTTGTGCTGTAGGAGCGGGAAAACCGTTCAGCTTCATAGAGGTAACGTTTAGTTATAGACTATAACGAAAAGTTTTAATGGCACAAAGATCATAAAAAAATACTGGATATTATAGTACAGGCAGCGTAAATAGTTTAATACATTCCCCATTAATGCCCTGTTTTGTCAATCAAAATATGACAGTAATTTCATAATCTGGATGACAATATTCGACTCGTCCGAACCCGTAAAAGAACCATAAATTTACCAGGGAGCAGGAAGAGATGGCAGCAATGGAATATAGAAACTCGAACCCGATCGCACTAAATGGGGTACATGATATGACGATCTATGGGTATTCGATCAAGGGTGGGAGTTCTTCCTGTATCGACCTGGTTAATTGCAGTAATATACACATTGCGCAATGTGAATTATACAACTCCGAGCAATTGGGGATCAACCTGAATCAATGCGCCAATGTGATCATTGAAGACTGCCATGTAGATAATGTGTGGGGAGGCGTGCAGTCGGTTAATGGTGTGAATATACAAGTACGAAATAACTCGATCAGTAAAATTGCCCCCAGGGGCGTGCTGGTTAGATTTCAGAATACAATTGCAGAAGCTATGGAAACCCATAATTACTGCGCCGACAATGACCTGCCTTATGATCAGCATATGTAAATAGTTAGTTTAGTGAAGTTGTTTAGCAAAAACAGCCCCCGGCGAGCGGTGGCTGTTTTTTTTTGGCAGGTCAGGTTTTTAATTACCTGGAGTATCGGTTGATAATATCCAATATCACCTTGTTTTTTTGCAATTGAGGTAAATAATCAAACAAGATATAGTGTTTTTCGGGGTCGGCAGCCAGGGCCATTTCCAAATGATTGAGTGCTTCTTTATAGTCGCCCGCCGCAAACAGATAGGCAACCATCCGGTAATACAACTCAGCTGAATCGGGATTCGACTTTATTGCCTGTGCCATTACTTCAACGGCATCAACAAGCCGGCTTTGTTCATATAATATCGACGAGTAATCGAGCCAGGCATCTACATCAATAGGGTTCAGTTCAACTACCTTTTCATAAGCCTGCTCGGCTTCAGCCAAGTGACCCAGTTTATACTCGGCATCAGCAATAGCAAACCAAAAATCGGCATTAGCAATATCAAGGTCCAGGGCTTTTTTATAGAAATGTAGGGCTTCAAAGTAACGCTCCTCAAAGTCAAGCGTCACACCGATGCCAAACCAGCCATCGGCTAGCTTGGAGTCCATTTTTACCGCTTTTTTGTAAAAAGCGCGGGCCTCATCCATTTGTTCCAGCTTTTCATAGCATTCGCCAATAGCACAGTAGGTATCGGCATTGGGCTGCTCATATTCAAAAGTCTGGCGGTACACTTCTATCGCATCGGCATATTTCTCCAGATTGACCAGGGCGTTACCTTTGTTGAAATAAGCGGAGGCAAAGCTATCCTTGATCAGGATGGCGTAATCGTAAGCATCTATCGCTTTTTCAAACAGGGCCAGTTTGGTAAAGGCATTACCCAGGTTATACCAGGCGGCATAGCTATAGGGCTCGCTGTCGATATACTGTTGGTAAAACTGTACGCTTTCCTCCTGGTTGTCCATTACGTCATAGCAAAAAGCCAGCTCGTAAAGGGCATCCTGGTTTTCCATATTTTGTTTCAGGCAAAGCTTCAGATAGGTGATGGCGGTATCATAGTCGCCCATGTTCTGGTACACGTAAGATATGTGCAATAATATCTCATCCGTTTCTTCAGCCAGGTCAAGTGCTTTCTCATAATTTTCCAGGGCCTCTGCATAACGCTCCATGTTTTCGTACATGTTTCCGCGGATAATGTAAATGTCCGGGTCTGATGCTTCCAGCATGGCTGCTTTTTCAAGTGCCACAAATGCCTCGCTTGCATGGTTTGTTACTACCAGCAGTTGTGCTTTTTTGATGAGAAATACGGCGGCAAATGGATGCTGATTGCAAGCATACCCAACTACCTGCAAGGCTTTAGCCGGGTCATTTTTTTCGATATAGTAATCGATTATGTTTTCAAACGCATGCGCATCAAAAAAATACTGGTCTTTATTACGAATCATTTCTTCGTAACGCTCCACCGAAAACTTGGGGTCTTCGGTGAATCCAAATTCAAAGTCTTCTTCCATTAAATATATTTTTCAGAACGCTAGCGGCTATATTATCCTGTTTATAATTTGAAACAACCAGGGCTTATTTGTTTTGCTGTGTTCAAATTACAACTTACAGATATCCAAAAAGCAATTAAGTTTTCAACATTCGAACATTGTTAACAGGCGATTTGTCAATTGCCTGATAATAAATGAAAAGCAAATGCGCGCTTATCAGGCAATGAGTGGGTTAATGTTAAATTGCCTTAAAGATTTTTACCTTTGACAAATTTACAATTATGAGCCTTAATATTTCCGATATCCTGAAGCATTTACATATCAACGACATTAACCCGGCTTTTAGTACGGGTAGTTTTTGGGGCGATAGTAAAGACGGTATCACCAGATCAATATTTTCGCCGGTAGACGGCAATGAAATAGCTTCGGTACAAATAGCTTCCGAAGCCGATTATGAAGCGGTTATTGCAAAAGCATCTGAAGCCTTTGTTAAATGGCGCACTATACCGGCGCCTAAGCGCGGCGAAATTGTACGGCAATTGGGAGATGCGCTTCGTTTACATAAACAGGAGCTCGGCGCCCTTGTTTCTTATGAAATGGGCAAAAGCCTGCAGGAAGGTTATGGCGAGGTGCAGGAAATGATCGATATTTGCGACCTGGCAGTAGGCCAAAGCAGGCAATTGTTCGGCTTAACCATGCATTCTGAAAGGCCGGAACACCGCATGTATGAGCAATACCACCCCCTTGGTATCGTTGGCATCATATCTGCCTTTAATTTTCCGGTTGCAGTGTGGAGCTGGAATGCTGCGCTTGCCTGGATCTGTGGTGATGTCTGCGTTTGGAAGCCCTCTGAAAAAACGCCACTAACTGCTATTGCATGCCAGCGCATCATACAGGATGTTTTCGAAAAGAATGATGTTCCAGAAGGTGTATCCTGTCTGGTTATTGCTGATCGGGTGATCGGCGAGCTGATGGCTAATGACAAACGTGTTCCCCTGGTATCGGCAACCGGCTCTACCCGTATGGGTAAAGCTGTAGGCGCAGCCGTTGGTGCCCGTTTAGGTAGAAGCTTGTTAGAACTTGGAGGAAATAATGCCATCATTGTTAGTCAGCATGCCGACCTGGATACGGTATTGATCGGTGCTGTTTTTGGTGCCGTAGGTACAGCCGGACAGCGTTGCACCAGTACACGCCGGTTGATTATTCACGAAAGCATTTATGAGCAGTTCAAGCAAAAACTGGTAAAAGCATACAGGCAGGTTCGTATCGGTGATCCGCTCGACCAAAATAACCATATGGGGCCACTGATCGACCGGGATGCTGTCAAAGCATATCTTGATTCGATAGGGAAATGTAAAGCCGAAGGAGGCAAATTTATAGTAGAAGGCGGCGTTCTTGAAGGTCCGGGATATACCTCCGGCTGTTATGTAAAGCCTTGTATTGCCGAGGTTGAAAACCACTACGATATTGTCCAGCATGAGACATTTGCGCCTATCCTATACCTGATAAAATACCAAACCATTGAAGAGGCTATAGCTTTGCAGAACGGTGTTCCACAGGGACTTTCTTCGGCGATCATGACTACTAATTTACGGGAAGCCGAACAGTTTTTGTCGTATGCAGGTTCTGATTGTGGCATAGCTAACGTAAATATTGGCACTTCGGGCGCCGAGATAGGCGGGGCATTTGGTGGAGAAAAAGAAACCGGTGGTGGACGCGAGTCGGGTTCTGATGCCTGGAAAGTTTATATGCGGCGCCAAACAAATACCATCAACTATTCAACTAAATTACCACTGGCTCAGGGCATCAAATTCGACCTATAATACCCCATGTTTAAAACCCGTCTATACCTGTTAAGCCTGATCATTGCATGCGCGCTAATTTTAAGTTACCCTTCGCAGGCGCAGCAATTGCCGGCCTTTCAGCCCGATCCGCCAAAAAACTGGTTTGCACTGGATCCAAAGGCCGATGGGTTTATGGGTATTAGTTTAAAGCAGGCCTACGAGTTATTACAGGGAAAGAAGAGCAGGCCCGTGATTGTAGCTATCATTGATAGTGGTGTGGATACTTTGCAGCAAGATCTGCAGGGAGTGCTTTGGGTAAATACCACTAAAGACAAAGATTTTCCCGGGGCCGTACATGGCTGGAATTTTTTAGGCGGACCCGGCCGTAAATGCGATTTCAGTGAAACTGCTGAAGAGGTGCGTCAATATTTTAAACTGAAGGACAAGTATCTGAATACCATAGCACCATCAGATACTAACAAAAAAGAATATGCCTTTTGGTTAAAGGTAAAAGCCGAATACGACGCTACAATTGCCAAAGCAAAGACCGAATTGCCGCAACTAAGTCAGGTATTAAATGCCATGGTTGAAACCAGTGGTTACGTTCGGCATGCATTGGGTTTAAAAAACAACCAAACTTTCTCGCGTACTGACCTGGACAAGATCGTTGCTAAAAGTGATACTATGATTCAGGTTAAAAACCTTTGGTTGCTTGCCTTTAGCCAGGATGTTTCT
Source organism: uncultured Mucilaginibacter sp. (assembly GCA_903887275.1). Taxonomy (GTDB): domain Bacteria; phylum Bacteroidota; class Bacteroidia; order Sphingobacteriales; family Sphingobacteriaceae; genus Mucilaginibacter. The sequence goes on along the minus strand of CAISPD010000032.1, from coordinate 50,040 downwards.
ACCAGCACCAATGTAAAAGTGATCAGGGAGTTAGGCGAATACCTTACCAAACTTAACAATGAGCTTAATCCAGACCTGGATGTAAGACGCCGTATTGTTGGCGACAACCCGGATGTACTTCGTGATAAAACCTACGGCAATAATCAGCTTAAGTTTGAAGACAGCGCACATGGGACCGAAGTTGCCGGTTTGGTTGGTGCAAAGCGCGGAAATGCTTACGGTATAGACGGTATTGCAGATAATGTGCAACTGATGATCATCAAAGCCGTTCCGGTAGGAGATGAATATGATAAAGACGAAGCTAATGCTATCTTTTTTGCAGTGGACCATGGTGCCAGGGTCATCAATATGAGCTTTGGTAAAAAAGTATCGCCACATAAAGACTGGTTAGATTCGGCTTTTAAATATGCCGCTGCCCATGATGTGCTGCTTGTACAGGCATCAGGCAATGAAAACCTCGATCTGGATATAGAACCTGAATTTCCAAACTGCCATTATCTGGACGGCTCATTGCATGGCGATGAAAATGTTTTGAACGTTGGCGCGTCCGGTTTAAAAGCAGACTTTATTCTTGCTACCGATTTCAGCAATTACGGGAAAAACAGTGTCGATCTGTTTGCTCCCGGGGTAAAGATCACCTCTTTAGATATGGATGCAGAAGCAACTACTGACGATGGTACCAGCTTCTCTTCACCTATTGTAGCCGGGATTGCAGCCTTGATCATGGAATACTATCCAGACCTGAACGTTAGGCAGGTAAAACAAGCCATAATGCAATCCGCGGAGCCTTTACACGGATTGATGGTTTATAAACCGGGCACCCATAACCTGGTCGATTTTAGCACGCTGTCTAAAGCCGGCGGAGTTGTAAATGCTTATCGTGCACTTGACATTGCCTCAAAGATGACGGCATCGCAAAAATAAACTTTCATTGTTTTTTGAAAATTCAAAAACATAATTTACCTTTGACTATGGAATTAGCCGAAGGCAAGCAAAAGTTTATTGAAGCATGGGGAAAGCTGGGCTCAGAGTGGGGTATCAACCGCACCATGGCGCAGGTACATGCTTTGCTTTTGATCTCGCCTGATGCTCTTACTACGGAAGAAGTGATGGAACAGTTGAGCATTTCCCGCGGCAACGCCAATATGACCCTGCGCGATCTGATCAACTGGGGATTGATCGAAAAACAGCATCGGCCCGGAGAACGCAAAGAGTATTTTTTTGCCGAAAAGGATGTATGGACCATTGCCAGGCAGGTTGCCCAGGAGCGCAAGAAAAGGGAGCTCGACCCGGTATTAAAAGTGCTGCATGAATTGAATGCTGTTTCGGGCGATGAAAAAGATCCTGCTTATAAAACATTTAAAAAATCTGTCGGCGATATCAATAAACTGGCAAAGAATGTTGACCGTACTTTAACTACCATGGTGAAAGCCGATGAAAGCTGGTTTTGGGGTTCGATCTTTAAGATTTTTAAGTGATATATTTTTTGAAAATATGTTTCAAAATTTTCTGAAAATATGAAAATATTTATTTCAACTAAAGTATCTTATTAACAGGCAATAATATAATGATTATGAAAACACTGAAAAACCATATCATTCTTTACGACGCCGATTGCCCGATGTGTAAGCTGTATACCGGTCAGTTTGTAAAGAAAGGAATGCTCGATGCTGAAGGCAGAGCGCCTTATCAGCAAATGCCCGAAATGGTTTGCCCCTATGTCGACCGGCAAAGAGCGATGAACGAGATCGCACTGGTGAATACCCAAACCGGCGAAGTGGAGTATGGGGTCAAAAGTCTGTTCAGGGTAATAGCGCATTCATTTCCGCTGCTTGGCGGGCTGTTCAACTTTGCTCCCTTTACCTGGTTGATGGCCCGTGCCTACAGCCTGGTATCCTATAATCGCCGAATCATTGTTCCCTCAGCTATTAATCAGGCGCACGGCATCGCCCCAGCCTTAAGTATTAAACATCGTATCGCCTATTTGCTTTTTACGTGGTTTATTGTTGGATTTATACTAACCCGATATGCACTGTTATTAAGCCCTTTTGTACCTGTTGGAAATCCCTATCGCGAGTATGTGATTTGTGGAGGGCAAATAATCTTCCAGGCTATTATTATCAGTTTTTATGCCCCTGCAAAGCGCTGGGATTATCTGGGCAATATGATGACCATATCATTTGCGGGTGTACTGTTGCTTTTACCCCTTTTGTTTTTGAATAGGCTCCTGTTAATAGTACCGCTTTTCTATCCGGCCTGGTTCATGCTGGTTGCAGGTTTGATGTTGCTTGAACATATACGCCGCAGCAAATTGCTGCAATTGGGCTGGCTGATGAGCATCACCTGGATTCTTTACCGGATTATTGTTTTGATCGTTATACTAATGCTTATCAAATGAAATATCAAAAAATTATAATGGCCGGTGGCAATGGATACATCGGCAACGTATTGGCCGAATACTATCGGCCTCTTGCAAGTGAGATCATTATCCTTGCACGTAAAGCTGGTGCCAGCAATGGAAATGTAAGAACTTTAGTTTGGGATGGTAAGAACGAAGGCGACTGGGCCACCGAACTCGAAAATTCCGATCTGCTGATAAATCTCTGCGGTAAAAATGTGAATTGCCGCTATAATACAAAAAACAAGCAGGCGATACTGGATTCGCGGATAGATCCGACGGGTTTGCTGGGTAAAGTAATAGCAAAACTTAAATATCCTCCGGCATTATGGATCAATGCTGCATCGGCTACCATTTACCGGCATGCTGAAGACCGCCCGCAAGATGAATTTACAGGCGAGATCGGAGCGGGATTTTCGGTAGATATCTGTAAAGCCTGGGAAAGTCTATTTTTTAGTTTCGAAACACCGAAAACCCGCAAAGTAGCTTTACGTATCGGAATCGTTTTTGGCAAATCCGACGGGGTATTCCCCCGCTTGCTTAACCTGGTTAAAATCGGCCTGGGTGGACAACAAGGTAATGGCAGACAATATGTATCATGGATACATGAACAAGACCTGGCCGCAATTACCGGATGGCTGCTGGAACACCCCGAAATTGAAGGTACGATCAATGCAGTTTCACCAAATCCAATACAAAATGTCAGGCAGATGCAGGTGATTCGCAGCGTTTATGGTATGCCATTTGGTTTGCCAGCTCCGGAATGGTTGTTGAAGATCGGCTCCATCATCATCGGCACGGAAACTGAATTAATTTTGAAAAGCCGCTGGGTAGTACCCGCGAGATTGTTGAATGCCGGTTTTAAATTTAAATACCCTGGTATGAAGGAAGCGGTAGAAGAATGTCTGAAAAAAGCTCAAAACTGATATTTTAACTTTATAATGAGCGATGTCATGCTGAGCCTGTCGGAGCACGAGCGCAAAGGCTATCCTGCCATGCTTAGATATGCCCACCCTGCCAAGGTTCGCCAAGCACAGCATGACACCATTCGCACATTTAAATTTCGCAATCGACATTCCGCACTTCGCATTTCGACAAGCTCAGCATGACACCCCCAACGCACGCAAAATTTTGAAATTTGCCTCAGCGGAATCAGCAAAATCAAGCCCTGTACGAACAGTAGCCAATCTGATAATAATGACCCAATAACCCAGTTTATGAACGAACAAAAACTACAATTAAAAATCAAACGCTGCCTTTGGGTGGTTATCATTGGTCTTGCATTGAGTGGAATTACTGCATTTCCACTAGAAACCGAATTGAGATTTCTTAGCAACAACGTAAAAGGGTCGGGACTAATGACTTCATGGTTGCATCACACCTATTTCGCGGTTCAGACAACTAACCGCCAGTTTCCATCGCTGAGCTATGGCACCGATTGGTTGGCATTTGCGCACCTATTGCTGGCACTTTTGTTTTTTGGGGTATTACGTAATCCAACAAAAAATATTTGGGTAGTGCAATTTGGGATGATAGCCTGTATTGCTGTTTTTCCCCTGGCATTTATTGCGGGTCATATTCGTTATATCCCAATTTTCTGGCGTTTGATCGATTGCACTTTTGGCCTGGTTGGTATCATACCACTTTTTCTTTCCGGTTATTATATCCGCAAGCTGGAGCAAAGTGGTATAAAAAAGTAAATAAAAAAGGCGGCCCAATTTAATGGAACCGCCCTTGCTATAAGACTATTACTATTAAACTACATTTTTACAAAAGTGCCTTTACCAACCAAACTATTGTTAGAACCATCATATACCTGCATCACATAGGTACCGGGCAATAGATTTTTAACATCGGCCTGCCAGGTATTCGTTTTTGTGGATTCGTTTTTAATGATCAGGCCCGAGGCATTCATGATCCGGATATTATAGAAGCTACTTCCCGCGATTCCGGCATTTAGCCGTCCGGAAATTGCCTGCACCGCGTTACGTCCGCCAGCGTATACCGGATTTATTGTTAAGTTGATCGTACTGCGCGTTGGATTAGGATATAGCGTAACCGGATTCGATTCAACATCACCGTTATTGCCATAAATAAGTGTAACCGGGCTGGAGTAAGAGATATTTCCGTTCAAATCCTCCATCCTGAGTCGATATAAATTGACCGAAAGCTGTGGATTCTTATCCACCAGGCTGTACTGACCAACGCCCGATCCGGCAAGGCCTCCAACTATAGTATAGCTAGCGCCATTATTAGTACTACGCTCGACAGTAAAGTTGGTATAGTTTTCTTCGTTCTTAGTGCTCCAGCTGACAAGAGAACCATCGCTGGTCCTTTTACCGGTAAATGTTAATAATTTAAGCGCCAATGTCGGGTTTTGCCTGATGACAACACTGAAGCGGTTGCTTCCATAACTATTGGTATCCGCCAGGTTAATTTTAAAGGTATACTTCGTTTGGGTCCGAAGGTTAACTGAGTCTTTTTTGTATTTATCAATCAACCAAAGTTCATAGATCTGCGGTATAGATTTCAGGCTGGTTTGCAAAAGGTTATAGGTGCCCGAAGTTTTACCGGTAACATACAGCTTTATCACTTGTGCAGTTTGCTTTGGGAAAGGCACATAATTGATAGATACCGGTACGTTATCACTTGTCATACTGGATAACCCTTCTGCGGCTGCCATACCCGCCAGGTATCTGCTGTCTTCATTTGGATTGTATCCCACTGATGCCGATGGATTGAAACCAATGAAAATATCATCATAGTTTAATGAATCAACTTCCAGTTTAAGTCGAAGCGAACGGTCGATCTGATCCTGCGGCAGCGCCCTGGTCATTAATAAGTTTGCACCTGTCAACTGTGCCGCCGCCGGAATAGTACCGGTACCTACCGTACCATTAGCATTCAGCACAACTTTAGCATATTCTGAAATAGTAAGCGCCGGACTTGCAGCAGTTCCCTGAACTATAAAACCCTGCCCGCTGGCGATATACCTGCTTGCATTTCCAGTGGCTATTCCTGTTGAGGAAGATGTAGCCTGATAAGTATCATACTGGTAAGTAACCGGGTTAAATACCCAGATAGTAGTACTTAAATTGGTACGTGCATTACCGTTTGCTGCAGTATAAAACTTAAGCCAGTCAATTGCGCATGGATAAGGGTTACCGATCATGTTAAAACCTCGTACCGCAGCATTTCCTCCGCCCCCTGAACCTGTATAGGCCAGGGTTGGTTGGCTTGGATTATACCAATCTTTGAAAGTATAGGCACCAGAATTCATGTTTCCTACCGAAGTCAGCGTAACATTTTCTGGAGCGATATATGGATAAACCGTACGGGTAGACCAATTGGTAGCGGCACCCCTGAAAAAGAAAAGCACACCCGTACCAACCGGCATACTATAGCTGCCACCATCGCTGGCTGTAATAGTACCGCCTGTAGAAGAGTTGGTGATATTGGTTATACCTAAAAAGTTGCCACTGACGTAGGTTGCGTTGCTTGGGGTATAGCTTTCGTTATATAAATAAATTGATGGATTTCCCCCACTGGTGCTTCCTCCTGTACAACCGGTAATAAACGAATTGGTAAGGCTGTTAGCTGCTGTGGTCTGACCGGCAGTACCACCAACAATGTAATTTAGTCCGAAAACGTAGTTTCCATTCACTAATGATCCGGTATTTACACAGGAGGAAATGATACGGTAAGCTCGTTCTACCCATCTTCCGCCCGAATAGATATTACTACCCTGGTAATATCTTTCAACATTAAAGTTTCCTATGAACAGATTGTTTTTACCCTGTGGCACCTCACCGATACTTGCGGAACCTGTTGCATCCGATTGAAGGGTAAAGGTACCACCGCTGAGGTTATGGATATTCACAAATTGTGCGTTGTCGTTGAAGAAGTACATCAATGAAGTTGGCCCCAGTTTGAAAGTACCCGAATTTTCAATCGAGCCGTAGTCGTCCATTTCGATAAAGCAGGGCGAACCTGAAGTACCTGCATAGAAAGTACCGGCATTGGTTAACGCGTGGGTTACGTTTGACCCCCCCTGCAGGTAAAGCGTTGCATTATTATTAGCAGTGAAGGTACCGGAATTATAGATGTAGGAGCCGTTATTGTCTATTTGAAAAAGCCCCGTACCACTTAAATTGAAAGTACCGTAATTCGCAAATATAGAGCTGCTGAATTCAAGAACAGTAGAAGTAGAAGCGCCAACAAAATTTACATTGGCTGCTGTTACACCTGAATTAACTGTAAAACCGTTATTTGTTGTCAGATTGAAGCCGGAGTTGATCGTTATGGTGTTGTTACCGGAAAAAGTGATGGTATTTACCGAGGTGCTGGCTGTTACTGTTGGTGCACGTGCAGTGCTTCCAGGGATTACAACGTCATCTGTACTTGTTGGTGTACCAGTTGAAGGAGACCAGTTATTACTCGAGCTCCAGGTAGTACTGTTGTTTCCGGTCCAGGTATAAACATGACCAGAACATACGCCATTATAAGCCGTATAGGTGATAGAATAATTGCTGGTAGAAAATCCACCGGCACCTGCCGCAGCTGAAGGCGTAACTGTATAAGTAGCTCCAGCCGCCTGCGAAGTTGTTGGGCTTGGCGTAAGGGTTACGCTGGTAACAGTTTCGCCATTAACATTACCATAATAAATAAAATTAGTTGTACTTCCGGTTATCACAGGTGAAGTGTTTCCAGTAGTTTTTGTTGGACCAATAGCCTGAATAACCAGCGTTGCAGCAGTAATATTTGCGGTAAGGCCGGCAGGTTGCGTCAACGAATAATTTCCTGCATCTGTTCCACTGATCGAATATCCCGAAACGGTGACAGCGATGCCTGAAGCAACATTTTTGCTTGAGAAAGTAGCTGCACCGGCACCACCAAGTACCACTACATCTGCGCCTACAACACCATTTAATGCAGCTGAGCCCGTTAATGAACCAGTTGTAGTGCCATCATAAATTTTATTGCTGGCACTAATGCCGGTAATAGTAAGTGTTTTTACGGTAATATTAGCTGTTAACCCTGATGGTTGCGGTAGTACCACGTAGTTGCCACCATCGGCTCCACCCAGGGTACTGGTGGAAGTAACAGCAATAGCGGTGCCCACATTTTTTGTTGCGAAAGTACCTGTACCAACAAGCGTAACCACGTCAGCACCGATAATACCCGACAGTGTACCTGTTATAGTTGCCACTGTGGTGCCATCATAAACCTTATTGCTGGCCGCTGCACTAGTGATAGTCAGGCTCGCTACTGTAATATTGGCGGTCAGTCCAGATGGTTGTGTTAATGTATAATTTCCTGCACCCGCCCCGCTAATGGTATATCCGCTGACAGTTATAGCCAGTCCGGTACCAACATTCTTTGATGGGAAGTTTGCTGTTGCTGAACCACCCAGGTTCACTACATCAGAATTAAGAATGCCACTCAATGCAGGTGTACCACTCAAAGTAGCTGTTGTAGTGCGGTCATAAACTTTATTTACACCAGCAAGGTTAATAATGGTTAAAGTTGCCGGAGTAACGGTGATCTTTCCGGTGACATAAGTAATGTTATAATTGGCTGGATTAAACGTGCCACCGGTGGCAGCAGATGGCGTTACCTGATTGTTATTAACTGCTACGACGGCATTTGCAGCCGAACCTGTACCATAGGCAATGGTGATTGTGCCTATTGTTTCGCCGTTTTGCAATGCTGAGTTTGTAAATGCTACCGAACCTGCTCCCCCGGTAATGGTAGTGCCATAAACTTTTGAAACGTCATTAGCAGTAATGGTTAAAGCTGCTGTGGTAATATTTGCTGTTATTCCTGGTTGAGTTAAGATATAATTACCCGCATTTGCACCTGTTAGCGCTACTGTTACAATTATACCACTAGCCACATTCGGACTTGCAAAAGTGCCTGTTGTGCTAACGGATACCACATCACCTAAAACAACGCCAGACAATACGCCACCAGACACCGTTGCGTTGGTTGTGCCATCATAGGATCTATTCGAGGCACTAACAAGCGAAACGGTCAACGTTTTTGCTGTAATATTGGCTGTAAGTCCCGTTGGTTGGGTTAGGGTATAGTTACCCGCATTTGCTCCTCCAAGTGTATATCCGGTTACCGTAATGGCAACACCGCTACCCACGTTAGCGCTGGCAAAAACTGGTGAAGGCGATCCGGTTAGTGTTACTACATCTGCCCCAATAATACCAACCAATGATCCCGAACCTGAAAGTGTTGCTGTAGTAGTACGGTCGTAAACTTTATTGACACCGCTTAGGCCCGAGATCGTTAATACTGCTTTGCTTACCGTGCTTGCTACTGTAGCTACAGTTTTACTTACAGCACCTGTACTGCTGCAGGTAACGTTACCAGAGTAGGATCCCGGAACCGTCGCTGCAGCTATCCGGACATAAATGGTGGTCGATAATACCGTTGGCGCTGACCCTACAAGGATCGATGCAGCAAATGGGCCACCACTTGATGTGCTAACTTCGTAGCCTGCTGGTGCCGCTACTGTTATACCTGCAGTCAATGTGGTTCCCGATACGGTGAATGTAGTATTTGACGAAGCGGTACCATAGGTTGTGGGTACAGCTACAAGTGTGCCAGATACCGTGATTGTAGCTGCAAAAGCCTCCGCAGAGAGGGCGAGCAAGAGCAATAAGGCACTGAGTGAGCGTAAAAATGTTTTCATTAGGTTACCTTTAAGGTTGAATATAAAATAGCCTCTAGTATTTTTTAATTATCCAATTAATTGCTACCAAAATCTAAACCATTTCACATCAACCTCAGGCGATTGTGACTCCGGAACTGTCCGGCACAATTTCCAACCTTAGACCAGGTAAACTATATAATAAGACACAACAGGTGCATCTGCATCCTTTATACGAATATAAGGAAAACTTGTTTCATTAAACGAAAAAAATTTCACTATGGTTAAAATAAACTTTGTAAATATATGAAAAACAATCATTTATAGATTTGTTAAATTTGTGAAAAAAACAACATTTTTTCAATATATGTCAGTAATTTTTTAATTACATCTCAGGAGTTAATTGAAAATTGAAACCGGGACGGGGTTTTGTTTTCCCCGAAATGAGGTGCCTTTAACTTAACGATATCGTCAGCTTTAGTTCATATTTTCATTAACTGATCACGCGGCTGATGCAAAGCCCTTTTGTAAAGTTGTTTTTATAAGTTCATTGCCTATATTTGCGTTCGCAAAATTCATTTAAATTATAATGAGAGAAATACAATTCAGGGAAGCACTCCGCGAAGCTATGAGCGAAGAGATGCGTAATGACGACAAAATATACCTGATGGGCGAGGAAGTGGCCGAATATAACGGCGCTTACAAAGTTAGCCAGGGTATGCTGGATGAATTTGGTGCGAAGCGGGTTATTGACACACCTATCTCTGAATTAGGCTTTGCAGGTATCGGAATCGGTTCGGCAATGAACGGTTTAAGGCCTATCATTGAATTCATGACCTTCAACTTCTCGCTGGTTGCAATTGACCAGATCATCAATGGCGCCGCCAAGATCATGTCGATGAGTGGCGGACAGTTTTCGGTTCCAATTGTTTTCCGCGGGCCAACAGGTAATGCGGGTATGTTAAGCTCACAGCATAGTCAGTGTTTCGAGAACTGGTATGCCAATTGCCCGGGTTTAAAGGTGGTTGTTCCCTCTAATCCTTATGATGCAAAAGGTTTGTTGAAGTCGTCGATCATTGATCCGGATCCCGTAATCTTTATGGAATCCGAACTGATGTACGGTGACAAAGGTGAAGTTCCTGAAGAGACCTATTATATTCCATTAGGAAAGGCTAAAATTACCAAAGAAGGTTCGGATGTTACCCTGGTGGGTTTCGGAAAGATCATGAAAGTGGTTAACGCTGCTGCTGCCGAGTTGGAAAAAGAAGGCATCCATGCCGAAGTGATCGACCTGCGTACAGTAAGGCCGATCGATTATGACACTGTGATCAACTCAGTTAAAAAAACCAACCGACTGGTGATCGTTGAGGAAAGCTGGCCTTTAGGTTCTATCGCCACTGAAGTTGCTTTCAAAGTACAAAAAGATGCTTTTGATTACCTCGATGCGCCTATCCTGCGTATCATGGGTGGTGATGTTCCGCTTCCTTACGCACCAACATTGATCCAGGAATATTTACCAAATCCGGAAAGAGTTATTAAGGCTGTTAAGGAAGTTTTATACGTAACAAAATAAGACCGCTGATTAGTTTGTCCCGGTAGCTATCGGGATAGCTGATTGCGCTGATCGTAAAATAAAAAACGCCCCGAATTTCGGGGCGTTTTTGTTGTTCTTTAGTTTGCCTTGCAATCAATTGGTGGATGCTGCTGTCCAGCCATCGCTCCAGCCACTGCCTGCAGCAGTGGTGGTTTGTTTTACCAGTTTATCGTATTTAACAGCCTGAGCGGGTGTCAATAATGCCTTGATCTTTTTGATGGTTGCTGTACGAAGCGGCGCGATAGCTGCAGCAATTTTATTGGTATTGCCTTTTTCAGCTTCTTTTATTTTATCAAACTGTTGCGAAGATTCTTTGTAAATCGCTGCAATTTTACTTGCCTGGGCGTCGGACAGCTTTAATTGCTTTTGCAATCCTTTAGCTTTTTCAGCGGGATCGTTGATAGATTTAACCTGCGCAACCGCAGCATAAGTGATAAAGAGGCAGCAAATTAATAGGATTCGTTTCATTTTGGTTGATGATTTTAATGTTAAATGACTGCTTAAAAATAAGTTAATTAATACCATAGTCAAAAATATCGCGATAAGCATTTGATGTTGAGCAATTGTTGATGGTCTATTCAAAGTAAAAAAGGCGATAGATAAAGGCAGATTTATAAACTTCTACTGTAAGGCTAATGCCGGTAGCAGGGTTATTTTTTAGGACGGGACATAAAAGCAAAAGCCCCGCAGTTGCGGGGCTTTTAAAAAGAGTTCTTGGTGCTTATTACTTTCTGCTTCCGAAAATCCTCAGCATTGATATAAACAAATTGATAAAAGTAGTGTAGAGCACGAAGGCGCCAATGAGCACTAATTTGGCAGCACTGTCCGTCCCAAATTCAATTCCAGCTCCAATTCTTTTCAACATTTGCATGTAATAAGCAGTTAGGCCAATCATGATCGCCACAAATGCAAAGCTTAACAGATATTCAATTTGTGCACTGCCTAAAAAGAAATTGATCAGACTTACTGCAAATAGCGCAAAAAATGCCATAACTAGGATCGAACCAAATTTGCTTAAATCCATTTGCGTTGTATACCCGGCAATAGCCATGATACCAAACACCGCGGCGGAACTTAGAAATACCCCAAATATTGATGCGGCAGTATACATCAAGCCTAGAAAGCTTAAACTTATGCCTGTTGTAACAGCATAAGCAATGAATAAAAATAATAATGCCGGGTATGAAATGCGATTAAACCCGAAGCTTATTACAAATGAAAAAACAACAGGAGCAAAAATTGCAACATATCCAAGGCCGGTTAGTTGGTGCGTGGTTTGATCTATCAAAAGACTTCGCAACGCCGTGCTTCCGTAAAATTCAAAAGCTACCGCCGCTGATAAACCTAACCCGATAAACATCCACGTAAATACTTTTGCCAGGTATCTACGTGACGAATCTGCTTCATCTATTTGGATCACATTGGTGTAATCCGGTGTTTGATTTTCCATTTTTTAAATTGACTATTTAATTAAACGAATTTACAAATTTTTACTTGCGTGCAATATGCACGATTTATACATACTTCCGAGCGCATAAATTATGCCTAGGTTATCCAACCTGAAAATTTGTCATGTAACAGGCCTGTTAACTTAGTCGCTTTACCAACTGCTCTTCCACTTTCTTAAAAAATTGAAGTGGTTTCAAACTGCGCCAGCTCATTTCATCCAGTTCGCCGCCAAAGTTGATATAATAATCTATGTTATTGCGCTTAAACTCATCGATCACATGGTCCCTGAAATTGATGCCGGCTATCCAGCCGTCGTCAAGGTCCTGGAACCATTCCTCGTAATAACAATCGTCGGAAGAGTGGAAATTAAGCACATTCTCGCCGATAAGCACATATTTGTTGATGCCACTATCAACCATCAGGTCTATCAGTTCGCGCTTTAACAGCATCACATCATTGGTTATGGCATCGTTCCATTCGCCAATAAATTCAATAATGGCATACTGACGATCATAATCGGCAAACAGTACCTTCAGGTACAAGGTATTTGACCCGAACGAATCCCACTGCGGATGCAGCAGGTAATTGTAGATCTGCTTGTCAAATTCAAACTCACTGTATTCTGTTGCATAAAACGGCGATAACTCATCTTCTGCCGCCACATAATCATCGCGCCATTTATAATAGGGCTCTATCTCGTGCATAACCCTCTCCTTACTCCCTTTGCAGGGTAAAATTTTAATGCTATAATAACCAAATCCTGTTAAATAAATTGTAAGTCCGCGTTATTTCTTGCTTATTGTTTTTGCATGAACTCTTCCACTGCCTGACGGACGTTGCCGTGTTTTAGCAGTAAGGCCGCTGCTTCCTGTTCGGGCAAGCCCGTGTAGTTCATTACCATGTGGGTGCCCCTGTCAACCAGTTTATGGTTACTTAGTTGCATATCAACCATTTTGTTGCCTTTTACCTTCCCCAATTGTATCATTACCGTTGTAGAAAGCATATTGAGCGCTAATTTTTGTGCAGTGCCCGCTTTCATCCTGGTAGATCCCGTCAGAAATTCGGGACCAACTACTACTTCAACCGGGTATTTGGCAACTGCCGCAACCGGGCTGCCGCCGTTGCACACAATGCAGCCGGTGATGATGTGGTGCTCATTAGCCTTCCGCAAGCCCCCTACCACATAGGGTGTGGTCCCTGAAGCAGCAATGCCAACCAGTACATCCTTGCTGCTGATATTATAAGTTGAAAGATCTTTCCAGGCCTGTTCGGCATCGTCTTCAGCAAACTCTACAGCTTTACGGATGGCACCATCACCACCGGCAATGATACCAACTACCAGATCAAATGGTACCCCGAAGGTGGGGGGACATTCAGATGCATCAACTATACCTAATCTACCACTGGTACCTGCTCCAATGTAAAAAAGCCGGCCGCCTGCTTTCATTTTCTCAGCGGTTGCTGTTACTAATTTTTCCAGCTGAGGCAGTGCCTTTGCGATAGCATCAGGTACGGTATGGTCCTCTTTATTAATACTTTGCAGTATTTCAAACACCGGCATTTTTTCCAGATTACTGTAATGGGAATCCTGTTCGGTGGTCTTTTCCATCTTATTGTAAATTATTGCAACAAAAATCGTTAAAAAACGTCAAAAGCAATGGACAACAAATTTTTATTAATTATTTTCGATTACAAGCAAAGGCTTACTTTTGGAGTTGGATAATGAAGAGAGCGGCATCAATTATTTTCAGAAGCTTTATCGTGTTACTGATCGGCATTGCCATCGGTTTGTTTTTGGCCGATCGTATTCGTCCGGGATTTTCACATAGCGGCGGCAAGATATCCAAAGTACTGCAACTGGTACATCATGATTATGTCGATTCCGTTAATACTGATAGTCTGGAGGGCGTAGCAGTTAACAACCTCCTGCAAAACCTTGATCCGCATTCACTTTATCTTCCTCCGCAACAAGCTGAATCGGTTAACGAGCGGCTTGATGGCGGTTTTGATGGCATAGGCATCGAATACCAGCTTCTCCGTGATACTTTAGTGATCACCCAGGTTTATGACGGTGGACCTGCTATGCGTTCGGGCATTAACATTGGCGACCGTGTAATAGCCGTTGACGGCAAAAAATTTTCAGGTACACACCTAAGTTCGGGAGCAGTAAATAAAGTTTTTCGGGGCGATAAAGATTCGCTCATTGCTTTATCGATATTGGCCCCGGGCGAAAAAGACCAGCGGATAGTTAAGATAAAACGCGGGCATGTTGATCTTAGCAGCCTGGATGCTTCCTACATGGTGGCACCCGCAGTGGGCTATATCAAGATCAGTAAATTTGCATCCACTACGGATATTGATTTTCGCAAGGCGCTTAATGGCCTGCAGGCAAACGGCATGAAAAAATTGGTGCTCGACCTGCGCGGAAATGGTGGCGGATACCTTAATTCGGCAACTGCATTGGCCAGCGAATTTTTAGAAAAAGGCAAACTGATTGTCTATACAAGGGGAATACACGAACCACGTACCGATTATTTTGCCTCAGACTCTGGCTTGTTCCATAATGGTAAGTTGGCGGTGCTGATCGATGAATATTCAGCGTCGGCAAGCGAGATTCTGGCTGGTGCATTGCAGGATTTCGACCGCGCAATAATCGTTGGCCGCCGTTCTTTTGGCAAGGGCCTGGTACAGCAACAGTTTGGTTTTAATGATGGTTCGGCAGTGAATCTTACAGTTGCCCGTTATTATACCCCTTCCGGCCGATCGATCCAGAAATCATACCGGGATGGCATCGAGAGTTACCGCAATGAAGTGTCGGAGCGCATGCACAAAGGCGAACTATTCTCGGAGGAAAATTACCTGGCCGATAGTGCATTTAAACGTGCTAAAACTTTCCATACAGCTGCCGGTCGTAAAGTATATAGTGGCGGAGGAATTATGCCTGATGTGTTTGTTCCCGCCGATACTACGGGAAATACTCAGTTGATCCAGGAACTAAGTGACCGGCAATTGTTCAATGCTTATGTGATTGACCGTATGCAGCCGGTTCTAGCTGGTTTTAAAACCGACGAAAACTTTATAAAAAGCTTTAGCCTCGGTAATGACGAGTTTGACAATTTTATCCTTTACGCCTCATCAACGGTAAAAGAGATGGATTCGAATGAGATCAAGGCATCGAAGGAAAGCATAAAATTGATACTCAAAGCCTTCGCCGCAAGGTATAAATGGGGTGATAACGCTTATTTTGAAGTATTGAACAGCAGCGATAATACCCTTAGAAAAGCTATTGCCGCTATCAATTAATTCCAAACGGTCAGGGGAATAAATTATTACTGGTTGCTGCCCTGAATCCCATTACAGCTCCCGAATCATCGCGAAAAAAACCAAATGGATATAAGGAGCGAACGGGATGTACATACCAGGCTTTGACATAATTGGGTACGCCTCCAACCGATATTTGGTTGATATTAAGGTTGTAATACCCCAATAGAGCAACTAAAGTTGAATCCTGAATCCCAATTTTCCTGGCTTCATTTGCATTATCGGTTTTAATAAAAATGTTCCTTAATGCCTGCAGGCTAAGGACCGGTTTATTGTCAAGTGCTATCGTACCAACGATAAACTGTGCAGCCGGAGCTGGTCCGTTTAGCTTACCGTTTTCAAAACCAAAGGTAATATCTTCAGAAAATATCGGAAGGCCATTTCTTATTTGCCTGGCGATCGCTATCTGGTAAAAGCCTATCTGGTTTTGCTGATCTATCGCATTGTAACTTTCATAGAAATAAAATTGAAAGCCGTCGGTTGCCAAATTATTACCGGTCATCAACTGCGATACCGTAAGGCTGTCCTGTATAGTGATGGCAGGCGGTATGAAATGTCCGCCGGGGTTGGTAAACAACGATTGATCCTGAACGATGGACCCGTATCCATTCGTATTGGAATCTTTTTTACAAGCTATGCTCAAGAGAACTATCAATAGCGAAAGAACCGTTTTTTTCATGGCGCGTTTTACTATTGGCGTTTAAAGGCGTTGCCTGTTATTGTTTTTTGATCCTTGTGGACGTCGTAAAATACAAAACCTGGGTCATAAAGGATCAATGCGCTGTTATCATCGCGCAGATAAACATGTGGGAAACTCCCATGTTCGGGCATGATCAGCCAGACTCTTGCTAAATTTGGTTTTGTATTTAAATTCACATTTAAATCATAATAGCCCAGGGTAGCTTTGAGGCATGAATCCTGAAGGCTGGTCGCAAATTGCTGACTTGCATTTTTAGCTACAGCATTATAATACAATGTCCGCAAATCAGGTAATGAATGTTGCGGCAGTGAATTAGGATAATAGCCCTTATAAATTGTACCGTATGTAGATTGCAACACGTTATTGTAGAATTGGTACCAAATATCGCCGGAAATTACCGGCAAGCCGTTAATATATTGCGTAACAAAAATATTGGCATAATTACCCGCGTTATCTCCGGAGGGAACGTTGTAAAAGGATACATATGCCGGCATAACGTTTTTATGGGGGATATTGTGCTGGTCCAGCAAAGCAATTGCAGCGGCAGAATCCGCCGAACTCACCTTGTCCAAAGGAAAACTTACACGGGTGATGCAATTTTCATTGGGAGGATAATTGATTCCTTTTTTACAGGATACCATTACCAACACCCCGAGCAGTAAAATCCAAACTTTTCTCATACCGTCTTTTTATAATAATACGCAGAAAAGCAAGGCTTTGCAACAGGTAGTACGAAATAAACAGGCTTTTTAATTAAATCTCCGCAAACAACGTTACAACCTTCCAACATTACAACGTTTCAACAAACACTCCTACTTCTGTCTAAAGAATATCTGAACCGGTACGCCCGAAAAGTCGAAATTTTCGCGCAGTTTGTTTTCGATAAAACGTTGGTAAGGCTCTTTAATGTATTGGGGCAGATTGCAGAAAAAGGCGAACATCGGGGAGGTGCCTTTGATCTGGGTGATATATTTTATTTTAACGTATTTACCCTTGATGGAAGGCGGCGGATAGCTTTCGATGATCGGAAGCATTACATCATTTAGCTTCGAAGTCGGTATTTTTTTGGCACGATCAGCATATACCTTTTCGGCAATATCGATCACTTTTAATACGCGTTGCTTTTCGGTTACTGATGTAAATACGATAGGCACGTCTACAAAAGGCGATATTTTTTCGCGGATCATTTCCTCAAAAACTTTGGTGGTTTTAGTGTTTTTCTCGATAAGGTCCCATTTGTTCACCACAATGACGATACCTTTTTTGTTCTTTTCGGCCAGGTGAAAAATATTGATGTCCTGCGATTCAATGCCTTCAACGGCATCTATCATCAGGATAACCACATCGGCTTCTTCCAGCGCCTTGATGGTACGCATTACTGAGTAAAATTCGATATTCTCTTTAACCTTGGTTTTTTTACGCAGCCCGGCAGTATCGATCAGCATAAAATCATGACCGAACTGGTTATAATGGATATGGATCGAATCGCGGGTGGTACCTGCAATTGGCGTTACGATATTACGTTCCTTACCTACAAATGCGTTAATGATGGACGATTTACCCACATTAGGCCTGCCAACAATAGCAAATTTCGGCAGGGTATTTTCTTCAACGGGCTCTTCGTCAAAATGCTTTACCATTTCGTCCAGCAGTTCGCCTGTGCCCGAACCTGTCATGGAGGAGATATTGTAGATCTCGCCCAAACCCAGGCTGTAGAAAATAGCTGCCTCTGGTATCAGCGCATTGTTATCGATCTTGTTTACGACAACCAACACTGGCTTTTTACTTTTGCGCAGCAGCGAAGCGATCTCGTCATCCAGATCAGTGATGCCCGTAGTAACGTCAACCATAAACAGGATCACGGTAGCTTCTTCAATGGCGATCACTACCTGTTCGCGTATAGCCGCTTCAAATACATCTTCAGAATTTGCCACATAGCCGCCGGTATCCACTACGGTGAAGCTGTGGTGTGTCCACTCCGCTACGCCATAATGACGATCTCGCGTAACGCCGCTAAAGTCATCTACGATGGCTTTGCGTGTCTCGGTAAGGCGATTAAATAAAGTTGATTTGCCTACATTGGGGCGGCCAACTATGGCTACTAAATTGCTCATTCTTTTTTAGATGTGAGATGTGAGATTTAAGCTAAGAGACTTTGGTCCCGTACTCTGCCCACACCTGGTTAAAAATCTGATTAATCGATAAGACTGAAATATTTTGATCTCATATCTTAAATCTCCTATCTCAAATCTAATTCTCGTACCCAAATTTCTTCAGGTAATTTTTCTTTTGGCGCCAGTCGGGGATCACTTTTACAAACATTTCCAGGAATACCTTCCGCTGGAAAAATTCTTCCATGTCCTTTCGGGCGTAGGTGCCTACTTTTTTCAATGTTTCGCCGCCTTTACCAATTAGTATGTTCTTTTGCGAATCGCGTTCCACGATGATCTCAGAACTGATGCGGTATAATTCGTCACCCTCCTTAAATGCGGTGATGATCACCTCGGTGCTGTAGGGTATTTCTTTTTCGTAGATCTTGAATATTTTTTCGCGGATAATCTCGGAAGCAAAGAATCGGTCGTTACGGTCGGTCAAAAAATCTTTCTCGTAATAGGCCGGGTGTTCGGGCAGGTTATCCAGCACAAAGTTCATCACTGCTAATACGTTATGTTCTTTTAGTGCCGATACCGCAAAAATTGCTTTAGGATTCAGTTTCTCCTGCCAGTATTCGATCTTCTTCTTAACCGTTTCCTCGTCCGACTGGTCGATTTTATTGATGATAACCGCCAGGGGCGCTAAAGAACCCTGCAGCTTTTCGAAAATATCACTTTCGTCGTATTTCTCATTAATGTCGGTCACCAGCAATACCAGGTCGGCATCTACGATAGAACCTTCAACCTGGTGCATCATGGTTTCCTGCAGCGCGTAATGCGGTTTAATGATGCCGGGCGTATCCGAAAATACGATCTGGTAATCATCAGTATTTACAATACCAAGTATCCGATGCCTGGTTGTCTGCGCTTTAGGCGTAATGATGGACATTTTTTCGCCCACAAGCGCGTTCATCAGGGTCGACTTACCCGCGTTCGGCTTCCCGATGATGCTAACAAACCCCGCCTTGTGACTCATAAAAAATATATAAAATATAATTTGGACTGCAAAGAAACGAATTATATCTTTGCAGTCCCAATAAAAAATAGGATTTCGCCTGTTTGCATTGGAAATAGAGTGCGGGATGGAGCAGTTGGTAGCTCGTCGGGCTCATAACCCGAAGGTCGTAGGTTCGAGTCCTGCTCCCGCTACCTTTTTTAAGTCAATAGTCTCAAGTCGTCCCGATAGCTATCGGGAGTCTTGAGACTATTTTCGTTTTGGAGCAGTTGGTAGCTCGCCTGGCTCATATCCGCCTAAGGCGGTCCGACTCAGTCGGATCGAGTCCTGCTCCCACTACCTTTTTTCGTTTCCCCCCGCCCAATCAAGCATCCCGCTTGAATGCTGAAAAGTTTAAGCGTCAGGCTTAAACTTGCATGTGTGCAGTCTAAAAGTTTAAAGTTTTTTTTATCTTGTTTCGATGATACGGGCTGCCATCTAGGCATTAGCTCATTGATAAACATTTCCAAACCAAGTCTCAAAAATTATGGCCAAAGTGTTCGAACTTATTGGCGAAGTTGCTGCGGCGCGAAGTGCCTATATTTCGCTTATAGCAAACCTGGGTGAAACTGCCGCCGCTTTTAGGCGAGCTGAAAATGAATGGAATGTAATTGATATCACGGAACATTTGTTTTGGGCTGAGCAGGGTGCCATTTATGGTATGTGGAAGACCTTATATGCCATTCGTAATGGCACCTTCGAACGCAGCTATGAATCGCCCCACAGGGAATGGAGCGTTGAACAAATAATCGATGAAACCTGGAATGAAAAGGAAATAGTGCCCGCTGTTGCAGCACCAAGACTTGGTGGTACACTTGCTTTCTGGAAATCTTCTTTACTAAGTCTACAGGAAGTATTGCAAGCTTTTGGGGATGACCTGACTGATGATGAACTCCGCCTGCAGGCGCATCCGCATCCCATATCAGGTGCCATGGATTTTCAGCAACGGCTGGAGTTTTTGCGTTTTCATATAGAGCGGCATCGCGGGCAGGTACTATCGATATTAGAATAAACGCCCCGCTTTTTAAACGCAAAAATTTTTGCTTACTCAAATATTCTCCACCAAAAAACTATAAATTCACTTTTCTTTCAACCATGACCAATAGTAAACCTGCCCGTAATTACGGGATCGATCTGCTGCGCGTAATTGCCTGTTATATGGTGATGCAGATACATACCGGAGAGTTTTTTTATATAGGCCCGGTAGGCAATGTTTTAAACACGCCCGATGCACATATAGTGGGCTGGTACAATTCACTGTTTCGTGTTTGTGTGCCCTTGTTTGTGGTGATATCCGGGTTTTTTCTTTTTCCGGTGGGGGATAATTCTACGTTTTTTAAAAAGCGTCTGAGCCGGGTTGTGGTGCCCTTTGTGTTGTGGTGTATACTTTATACTTTCTACTTCTATTTTACCACCAATGTTAGTTTGGGGGACACCCTGAACCATATCTGGCATATACCGGTGAATTACGGCACTGAGATTGGTCACCTTTGGTTTGTTTATATGCTGATAGGCATTTACCTGTTTGCTCCTATTTTATCTCCATGGATTGAAAAAGCCGATAAAAAAGGGATGGAATTGTACCTGATCATTTGGGCAGTAGCGTTAAGTCTGCCATTTATCCACCTGGTTTTTCCGGAAGTTTTGGGTGAGTGCTTTTGGAACCGGACCCCATTGCTTTACTATTTTTCGGGCCTGTTGGGCTATGTGATCCTGGCGGCTTATATCAGGAAATTTCATATGGAGGCAAAGGCCTGGAATATCCCGCTGGGGCTGGTACTGATTATTGTAGGATATGCCATAACCGCAGGGTTTTTTGAGCAGCGTTTAGGTACCGAAAAAATGGTTAATACACTCGAACTTTCCTGGGGTTTTGATACGATCAATGTCGCAATGATGACTACCGGGATCATCCTAATCTTTAAAAACGTTACTTTCGGAAATAGTAATTCTTTATTTGTGAGGGTTATCGCAGGCATTTCGTCTATCAGTTATGGTGCTTACCTGGCGCATATCATGGTGCTCAATTTTTATTACAATGTGATCAATCCGCATTTCGAAACTGCAGCAATAAAAATACCGCTGATCGCATTATCTACATTTATTACCACGGTAATATTGATCAAACTACTTTCCTTTTTGCCGAAGAGCAAATGGCTGGTAGGTTAGTAAGAGGAAATAAGGTAACAATTTTTTAACGCGTGGATTTAGCAAGAGCTATACCTTTACCCTCGTTCAAAAACCCTGGCGTATGCGTATCCTGAAAATTTTTTCGTTCCTGCTATTACTGTTTGTTTCCACTATTGTTTCGGCCCAGAACAAAATAAAGAAAGCGGTTTTTATCATTGCTGATGGTATACCCGCTGACGTTATTGAAAAACTAAATACGCCCAACCTTAAACAGATTGCAGCACAAGGACATTATTTGAGGGCCTATGTTGGTGGTGAAAAAGGTGGCTATTCGCAAACGCCAACCATATCGGCTAATGGTTATAATAGTTTATTAACGGCCACCTGGGTAAACAAACACAATGTATGGGGTAACGACATCAAAGCACCCGATTATAATTACTGGACCATTTTCCGCATGGTAAAAAATGCTGCCCCGGAAAAGAAAATTGCCGTGTTTTCGAGCTGGACAGATAACCGGACCAAACTGGTAGGTGAAGGTCTGCCGCAAACCGGAAATATTAAAGTCGACTATGCTTTTGACGGCTACGAATTGGACACGGTAAAATTCCCGCATGATAAGGCTGGTAACTATATGCACCTGATAGATGAACAGGTAGCTAATTCAGCGGCCAGCTGTATCAAAGACAAAGCACCAGACCTGAGTTGGGTTTACCTGGAGTATACCGATGATATGGGTCACCGCTATGGCGATAGTCCGCAGTACTACGATGCTATCGAAAAAATGGACGCGCAGGTAGGTAGGGTATGGGAGGCGGTCAAATACCGCGAGGCCCATTTCAACGAGGACTGGATCATCTTTATCACGACCGACCATGGGCGTGATGAACAAACCGGCAGGGGACATGGGGGTCAATCAGCAAGGCAACGAAGCACCTGGATGGTAAGCAATTATAGTAAGCTAAATGACTATGCGCGTTACTTTACCCCGGGTATTATAGACATTACACCGTCTATCACAAGCTTTATGGGCATTAAGCTACCGGTTGAACAAGCCCGCGAATTGGATGGAACATCAATGGTAGGTCCCATTTCAATTGCTGTACCGCAGGCAAATTTTATTCAAGGCGCAATAGATATCTCGTGGAAGGCATTGGACACTTTTGGCAAAGTAAAAATATGGGTTGCAACTACCAATAACTTCAAAGAGGGCAAACCTGATAGCTTCGAGTTATTGGCCGAAGTGCCGGTTACCGATCAGCATGTTTTGGTTTCGGTTAAAGAAAGACCCTCGGCTTTTTATAAAGTTTATATCGAAGGGCCCGTTAATGGCCTAAACCGTTGGGCTGTCCTTGCCGATAAGCTTGAAAGCAAATAAATTGATATCACACTTTTTCTTAGCCTGGTTATGATAGCGAGCTAACAACGCGGTGTTTAGATCGACCTGATCATCGGTTATTACAGGATTCCTTTTTTATCGAGGCTTGAAGGTGTTTCTAAAAACTTTCATGCCATTTTTCTCCCGGCTAAACCGATATAACGCTCATTGGGTCGGGCAGGCAAAAATCGAACTTACTCCTGCAGCGCCTCTGGTCTTAATTTTTGATAACGCCAGATAACCGGCTTGCCACTTGTTTGAGCCAATGGATACCTCCATTAGCTCATGTTATTCCAATGTTGCTTAATAATTAATCAAAAAGCAAATAAAAATTCCAGAAATAAGACAAATTTTCCAGCTTTAGGAGAGCTATTATAATCAATAAACATTTTAAATAATTGAAATACAGCATTATATAGAAATGTAAATTAATTGGAACAGTGATTGGCAATATTGCGTAAAAATTAAAAATAAACGAATATTGTTAAAAGCGATTATGAAACAAAAATTTATACTACTGGCCATTTTAGCCATTGCTGCTTTTGCGTCGTGCAAGAAGGATAGCACTAAGGGGAATCAAGGCACAACCGGTGTACCCGGAACTTCAAAACTGGCTCCGGATGGTTTCAATTTTGCAACCACCAAACAAATTAACGTAAGTATTGCATTACGTACCAATAACAATCAGCCTTTAAAAGGCGTGCTTGTTAGTATTTATTTACCGGGAAGCACTGCTCCTGGTTCAGCTATTTTTCATGGTCTTACCAATAGCGGTGGAGATTTAAATGCAGTGGTTACTGTCCCTTCCTATGTAAGCAAGTTGGTGATCGATCCGGCTTTTGCAGGGCTGCTACGCAATGCTACTGCCATGATCAATGGTAATTCGTTGGGTGTGGTGATTGGAGGACCAACGGGATACAGTGGTGATATTGTCGCCGACTCTATCAATAACAATCCATCGTTAACTACCACAAGTTCGCGCTTAAGAATAGATGGTGTTTCAACAACCGATATTGGTTATCCTGCGGGGTACACGGTGGCTAATGCATTTGCAGCTCCTGCTAATCTTGGTGTTCCGGCATACCTTGAGCCAACCATTGACCCGGTTGACGCGACAATGCTATCCTTTGTAAATTCGTCGCTGCCCGAAAGTATTTCTGTCGTGAAAACGCATCCGCAATATCTTCAAAATACGGTGAACAATGTTGTGATCGTAGAAAAATCCGACGTATGGATTACCTTCGTTTCAGAGGGTGCTGGTTACCAGAACGTTTTGGGGTATTTTACTTTCAAGACCGGGAGCCCTCCAACTTCTGCAACCGGCGGCACAGCCAAAGGCGGGATAGATAAGATCACCTATATTTACCCTAATGCCTCGGCCAAGGGGTCGGGTGGCGGCCTGATCGCAGGTGACAAGGTGAAATTGGGTACCTTTGATGCCGGTACAACAATTGCTTTTGTTTTATTGCAAAATGCATGGACCGGCAGCGGTGTAAATGCTAATGCCACCAAGTTTTATTCACTCAATAACCTAAACCCGGAAAAAGACCCTACCCTGAAACAACATGCAATTATATTGTATGATGACATTCATCAGGTTTACCTTTTGGGTTTTGATGATCAGGATAGACAAACCGGAGGTTCCGACAACGATTTTAACGATGTTGTTTTTTATGCTTCATCAAATCCGGTTACTGCAATATCGCAAACCGGCATACCGCCTGTAGATCCAGGCAAGGATTCTGATGGTGATGGTGTTCCGGATCAAACGGATGCGTTTCCAAACGATCCAACCCGGGCTTTCATCAGTTACTACCCATCGCAAACTACCTTTGCCAATATAGCTTTTGAAGATAATTGGCCTTCTAAAGGCGATTACGATATGAACGATCTTGTTTTACAATACCGTTATACATTTATTAGTAATGCTCAAAACCAGATCGTAAGCATGACAGGTACCTATAATGTGCTAGCTTCCGGTGCATCGTTCAAAAATGGATTTGGCGTTCAATTGCCAGTGGATCCCGCTGCTGTAGCTTCTGTTACCGGTTGTAAGTATTCTTCAGGAACCTATGTGAAGACGGATGCGAGCGGACTGGAATCGGGCCAGAGTAAAGCAGTTTTTATTCCATTTGACAATTCTGACCTGCTTGCACATAACTATGATTTTTCATACTTCGTCAATACCCTGACATCGAAAAGTAAGGTTGTGAGCGATACTGCTACTGTCAATATAAGTTTTGCTACGCCTGTCGACGGTTCAGTTTTAACACCTTCTGCGATCAATCCATTCCTGATCAGTAACCAGCGTCGCGGCTACGAGATACATATGGCGGGGTATGCGCCGACCGACCTTGTAGATAAAACGCTGTTTGGTGCCCTTGATGACAATTCAGTGCCATCAGCCGGCCAGTATTATATTTCGAAAGAAAATATGCCGTGGGCCATCAGTTTCGGACAAACATTTATCTACCCGCTCGAAACAGTGCCAATTACCAAAGCTTACCTGCATTTTGCTGATTGGGCACTTTACGGTGGTACAAGTTACCCCGACTGGTACAGTAACACAACCACGAGCTATCGCGACAATACCCTTTTATACACGAAATAGCGTCTTTACTAGCAGTTAAAGCTAAAAAAACGCCCTGGTTCATATGTTCCAGGGCGTTTTGCTTTAAGTTGATTTTGGCGGAAGTGATAGGTTTGCCGAATGAGGGTTTCTATGATACTGCCAGCGTAATTAATTGTCAGGGTATATTTATTATTACCTATCCCAACAAAGCATCCAACTGGTTTAGCCCGATGGTAAAGCCTCCTTCGAAGCCCATTTCTACTAATAATTTAAAATCGGCTTCATTATCAAAACTCAAATCAACTACTACACGGGTTTTATCGCCCTGGTTGATGAACTTGTTATCCCAATGACCTATGGGCGCACCGGGTACGGCATTGCCTTTGTCGTCGGTAAAAATGGCATCTGCTGCAAAACTGCTTTCATGTTCAATTGCCGTAAATATCACATTGCTCCAATGTTGCTGGCCCTCTGGTCCCACCATAGCATACAGCCAGGCGCCGCCTACCCTAAAATCCATTGACCTGGTTTTGGCAACCCAGGGCTTTGGCTCCCACCATTTTTCGAGTACTGCAGGGTCGGTCCAGGCTTTCCAAACGACGCCAACTGGTGCATTAAACTCACGTTCAATATGTATTCTTTTATCACCTGGGTATTTCTCTATAATAAAGTTGTTGGGCATGTTGATTTTTTTAATACACTACAAAATTTATTGTTGATATGAATGTTATTTTTTAATAATGAATTATAATGCGGCCAGAGCCTCATCCAATTGCGCAAATGCAAAAGCTGTACCTTCTTTAAAGCCACCCTCTACAAACCATTTTATGGTTTCTTCACTATCAAATAGATGTATTGCCTCAACCCTGGATCTGTTACTATCTATCGGGATAAATTTTGTCTCGGTATATGATTTTGGCCCCTCCAGATTTGGGTTTCCATCGGCGTCACAAAATACACCCATGGTTGCAATTGCTTTGCCAGGGTCTATTGCAGTAAATTCGTCATACATCCAATGCACCTGCCCTTCAGGGCTAACCATGGCGTATTTTGATACTCCGCCAATTACCAGCTCCAATGTATGTTTTTCAATGGTCCAGGGTTTGGGTGCTATCCATTTTGCAAGAAGTTCGGGTTCGGTATAAGCACGCCATACTTTCTCAACAGGTGCATTAAATTCTCTGGTAACCAGGATCTTTTTAGCAGCAATATCTGCTTCGAAATTAAAATTGTTTGACACTGCGTGTTTATTTAAAGGTCGTTTAATAGGTTATCTAACTGATGGAATCGATTTTCCCAAATTTGACGTAAACGTTCGAGCCAGATGTCAATATCTTTCATCCTTTCCGGGTTGAGGTAATAATAATTTTCCCTCCCGCTTTGCTGTTGTGTGACCACTTCGCATTCGGTCAGAATTTTAATGTGTTTTGAGATCGCCTGCCTGCTGCTTTCGAAATGGCCGGCAAGCCCCTGTGGGGTCATAGCCTGCAATGCAAGTAAAGCAATGATGGCACGGCGGGTAGGATCGGCTATAGCCTGAAATACATCTCGTCTCATTATATTGGCAACTGATTGGTTGCAAATATAAACGCAACTATTCGGTTGCGCAAGTTTATTTTTATATTATTTTTTTCCTAGGGAAAAGGCGAGCTTAGTTCTGATACCGGGAATCTCAATAAAAGAGTATTTCCTATTTCCACAATTTGGATAGCTGCCCTGTAGCTTTTAAATAATCAAGCCAAAAGAGTCGTAGCTGTGCTTCGTCGTACTGTCGATTTGCCTGGATATTTTGCAGGTTAGCTTCTTCGGTGTTTAATGTTGATGCGGATTCCTGGCCTGCTTTAAATCGGTCCTGTAATATTTTTACGGTTTCCTTTGTTAGCGCGATATTACTTTCCAGAGTTCTTATTTGCGCTAAAGCGCGATCGGTTTTTATCCTGGCGGTTAAGGCATCTTTGTTGTATTGGGCAGATTTATCTTCGAGCTGTTGGTTAAACTGCTGCGATTGTAGTTGAAATTGCCGCAATTTATTTTGTTTGTCTTCGCCGATCAGCAGAGGTAGTTTTACATAGAGCCCAACGTAGCTGAGCCCAAACCAGGAGTCTGATGCTACCGGGTTAAATTGATTGGTATACTGGTTGGCGCCGATAAAACCTTTGAGATTTATGGTAGGAAGGTATTTAGCGTCTTCGGACCGGGTCTGCATACCCGAAAGTTTTGCCTGAAGTGCCAATTGCCGTAATTCAGGTATCGAATCCATCATCGTTTGGGGAGTTATTTGTTCAAGGGTATTATCCTTTAAAAAAGCAGAATCAGTTGCAAAGTCGGTAATAGCCTGACTGTTTTGCCCTATGAGGTACAGCAAGTACACTTTGTTTTCTACCAATTGTGATATGGCATCCAATAATTTTTGTACGGCATTATTATGATTGATAATGGCCGCGTTAAGCTCTGATTTTAGCAAACGTTTTGCCTTGAATTTATCATTTTGCAATTGGTAGCTGATCCAGGTCCGGGTAGTATCTACTATGGCTATTTTTATTTGTTCCTGTTGCAGGCCAATATCGCCATAGGCCTGCGCTATGTTGTAAGCCAGATCGTATTCGGTTTGGGCCTGGGCTACGGCCGTGATTTTCTCCTGGAGTTCAGCTTCATTTCTCGACCGTGCTATCGAGAGATCAAGCAAAGGTTGTGTGATGGTCAGTCCCGCAGCCTGTGTCCATTTGGTGCCGAATTGTACACTCTTTGTTGCATCGATCGGGTAATTTGGATTGAAAATTCCTATCGGTAATATGGATGTCTGCAGGATAGGATTGTACAGGTAGTTATAATCCAATGACACCTGCGGCCAGTACTTTTTAAGTAAAGCCTGGGTTTGAAGCCTGCGGATGGCTATATCCAGCTTGCCGGCCTGTATGTTTTTGCGGTTTGCCAGCGCGCTAACAATAGCTTGCTTTAACGATAATGGTGTTTGCCCCACAACGTTTTTTGAGCAGATCAACAGCACCGGAATAATGTATAAGATGACTAGCAGTCTTTTCATAGCCTAAAAATTAAAGATCAGCATCATTGATCATTTGGTTTGGATAAACTTAATATCAAATCGTTCATAAGTAAATTTTAGGATCATCTGAATACTGCTGCCGGTTCAACGCTGCTTATCCTGCGCAAAGCAAAAGAGGCACCACCTACCGATATCAACGCAATGGTTGAAAACATGCATAGTATGATCAAAGGTGAAAAGTTGAATATCAGGCCTGATTTAGCCACTCCAATTCGGAAACCCTCTAATAAAAGCATCCCAACCGTAAAACCCACTATTGCAAATAAAATAGCCTGAGTTAAGATCAATCGTCTGATATAGGCATTGCCTGCTCCGATTGCTTTTAGTGTGCCATAATCTTTCAAACGATCAAGTGCCGATGAATACATGGTTAAGCCAATGATAAAAAATCCGGCTATTAGTGCGAAGATGATGAGCGTTCCGGTACTTAAGGCTATTCCGCTGGATCCAAGTATCTTTTCTATCGAAGATTTGGCGAGTTTTTCGGATGGCCATGCCCTAACGCCGGTTATAGTGTGGTTGATACGGGCTACTACTTCATCCACATTACTACCCGGTTGCACATCGACCAGAACTGCACTGATACTATTGACCGATTGATTAGCATAAAACCTCGCCCGCTCGATCGTTGTAACACTGATGCTGCTCCCAAATCCCCTAAAACCTTTTGTTTGCAGCGCAAAAAAAGCACGCTTCCCATTGATCTCAAAATCGGTCCCGAGATCGATCTTGTTGCCAATATTCTTCTTTTCAAAAAATTCTGCACTCACGGCACCATCCATCTCCAGATCGGCAGGTTTTCCCGCGATGATTTTGGCGGAATCTAATACGGTGTTCAGTTTGGTAATGTCAACTCCTATCAGTGTGATCGCGCCGCTGGTGCCGTTATTATAATTGCACGAAGCGCCAGTGATCAATATTGGGAAAGCTTCTTTTACACCGGGCAGTCCCTGCACGGCACGCAGTGTTCGGATATCTAATTTGCCTAGTTGGTTGACATCATCGGTTTTGCTGTCGACCACCCAAATATTGGCCTTTACGTTGGTGGCGAGCGAACCCATTAAACCTGTTAAAAAAAAGAATACACCGAGCTGCTGCCCGATGAGGAAAGTACTGATGAGGATACCAACAATTACCCCAATACTTTTGGGTTTGTCGAATCGGATAAATTCCCAGGCGGTCTTTAGCATATCATCATTTTGTTTTATTGGGGCTCAATACAATCACACATTCAACCCTATCATTCAGCAGCAACTTTTCAGGTTTGTCCAGTACGATCTTTATTTCGCGCACCCGCCGGTCTTCCTTTTCCCCGGCCTGGTCGGTAAACAGCGATTTCTTTTTCAGGAATCCAGCCGTAAAGTAAACCGTACCGGTAGAAAGCGTATCCAGGTTTCCCGTGTTTCTGATCCAGGCTTTCTGGCCATCGGTAATCTTGTCAGCAAATAACTCATCGATCTCGCAATCTGCTATCGTTCTTCCCTGCGGACTGATTTGAATAAATGGAGTTTTATTATCAATAGCACTGCCAACGCGTGGACTGATCTCCAATAGTTTTCCACGGATAGGAGAACGAATAATCTTTTGTTCGAGCTGTTGTTGTGATACATCGAGCGCGGCGCGGGCTTCCTCCAGCTTGCTTTTTGAGACCAGCACATTGTCATGTAAGCGGTTAAGATTCGATTTAAAGCCTTTGAGCGTGGTGGCAGCATCATCTACAGCCTGTTGTGTTTCGGAACCTTTATCAAGCAGGGTTTTTAAGCGCTCAAGTTGGTTAACGGCATTATCATATTTTGCCTGATATTCTTCAATTGCTGCTTCATCAGCTTTCACCTGTTCGGTTTGGGTTTTGATTTCGCTTGAAAGCTGACTCACCTGTGCATCTTCTACAAAATGTTGTAGCTCCAGAATCTTCTCCCCAACCTTAACGGAATCATTTTCTTTTTTATAAATATGCTCAACGATACCAGTTACCTGGGATGATAGCTGGATAATGTCGCCTTCGGGGATGATTTTACCGATACCTACAACCTGGGTAATAGGTGCAGTCTGCTTTGAAGGGTTTTTGGCTGCAGAACTCTGGTCTTTTGAATGATCGGTACAGCCAGCAAGCACCATCAAAAGGGTAAAACAATAAACAAGGTGCTTCATATATATATTTTAATGAGGTACAATTTCGTCTTCATTAGGTTTATCGCTAACAGCGCCGTCCGATACATAAAGGATGCGATCGGCAAAGGGCCTCAGGCGGGTATCATGCGTAACTACAGCAACGGCTTTGCCCTGTTTGGCAAGTCCTCTAAGTTCATCCATCACCACACCTACACTTTTGATATCCAGGGATGCAGTTGGTTCATCGCAAAGCATAATTTCGGGGTTAGTTACCAATGCTCTTGCAATGGCAACGCGTTGCTGTTGTCCGCCGCTCAGGTCGTTTGATAAGTTCCTGAGCCTATCGCCCATACCAACTTTAACCAATGCATTGGTTGCCCTCTGTTTTGCGTCTTTTTCAGCTATACCTTGTAACTGCAAGGGCATCATCACATTTTCCAGTGCTGTCAAAGGGGCAATCAGGTTGAACTTTTGAAATACAAAGCCAATTTTTTCCAGGCGAATCCTGGCCAGTTTTTTTTCGCTCAGGCCGGTAATGTTTACATCATTGATCCACACCTCGCCAAAGCTTGGGTATATAACACAGCCAAAAAGCGAGAGCAAAGTTGTTTTGCCTGAGCCGGATGGGCCAATGATCAGCGTAAGTTCGCCTGATAGAAGGTCGACCGTAGCAGGCGCTAATGCGGTAATTAGAGTGTCACCTGTTTTGTATTCTTTTCCAGCTTTTAACAGCCTGGCAACAATTTTATGGCCGCCGTTCATACTTTTAATCATATCCTAACGATGCTTGTAAATTTAAGCAAAAAGCAGGTTAAATTAATCCTAATCGCCAGTTTCAGCTTAATTTGTGAGCCCATTATCAGAAGTCATTTTAGTTGCAATTTGTGGTATGCCTTTTCAGTATTTATTTTGAACAAATAAATCGGCTTCGTTGTTGCAAGTCTTAAAACTATATATCTTTATATGTAATAAGATCAAGCGGAGCTAAATGGAGTTTAAGGCTTGCCGATAAAATACTGTTTACATTTATATTACCGACCAATTCATAAATCCAAAACAACAACCAAATTAAAAACCAACAATATGGCAAGTGTCTCAATTTATTTAAACTTCGACGGTGATGCTGAAGAAGCATTTAACCATTACAAAAATGTTTTCGGGACTGAGTTTTTAGCCCCAATTATGCGGATGAAAGATGCTCCGCCAAATCCTCCTATGCCGCCACTTTCTGATGAAGACAAAGAAAAAGTGATGCATGTGGGCCTGCCAATCCTTGGCGGTATGATCATTATGGCCACTGACGTGTTACCAGGTATGGGACAACAGCTGGTAGAAGGCAACAATTTCACCATCAGCTTAAATCCGGATACCAGAGAAGAAGCTGATAGCCTATATCAGAAATTGTCTGAAGGTATAACCGATGGCGTACCACCACATGACGAATTCTGGGGATACTGGGGAACATGCAAAGATCGTTTCGGCATCCGTTGGATGTTTAACATTATGAATCCAATGTAAAATATGATTTTAGCGAAAATACGGATAAGCGAATTTTTTTACGACCGGGCGATTATTCGCCCGGTTTTTTAAATTTGATCAGATTCACTAATATAACGTCATGAACCCAAAAGTCGACTGGTTTTTTGAGAAGGAATCTGCCTGGCAGGAATCCTACAAGCTTTTACGCTCGATATGCCTCAGCACCGGCTTGACCGAAGAACTGAAATGGGGGCAACCTTGTTATACTGCAGGGAAAAGTAATATCGTGCTTATACATGGTTTCAAAGAATATTGCGCATTGCTGGTTTTTAAAGGCGCGTTGCTTCAAGATCCGGAAGGAATACTGATACAACAAACAGAAAATGTGCAGTCGCAGCGGCAGTTGCGGTTTACCAGTGCGGCTGAGATAGCAGACATGGCACCAGTTATCAAAGCCTATATCAATGAGGCTATTGAAGTAGATAAAGCAGGGCTAAAAGTTGAACTCAAAAAGACCTCCGATTTTAAAGTCCCCGAGGAGTTTCAATATAAACTGGACCATATCCCCGAATTAAAGACCGCCTTTGAAGCATTGACGCCAGGCCGGCAACGGGGCTACCTGTTTTATTTTTCACAAGCCAAGCAATCCAAAACCCGAACCGAACGGGTCGAAAAATTTATACCGAAGATATTAGGAGGTAAGGGGTTGGAGGATGAGTGAGTTGAGTTTGCTAATTGAAACCCATGTTATTTCCTTTAGATTAGCATCAACACATGGTAGACGTTATTATTACCCCGCCCATTCAAGCGGCACGCTTGGACATGCGGTGGTAAAAATAGGTGGGAGCTTTGTTTAAGCGTCTGCGCTTATAGCAAATGGTCACAATATTTTTCCCTAACTTAGCTTTTGTAACGCAATCATTAAATCAGCACAAATTTATGTTCAAATCAATCAGTCTGTTCGTCCTGTTTTGCCTTGCCGTTTTTACGGCCAATGCGCAAACGCTGACCATGCCACCCGAAATTAAACAAGCCTACGATAAGGGAACCCGTTCGCTTAGCGGCAAGCCGGGTAAAAAATATTGGCAAAACCAGGGCCGTTACGATATTTCGGTTACAATGACGCCACCTTCCCGCATCATTAACGGCGTTGAGGAAATCAGCTATGTGAATAATAGTCCGGATACACTGCGCAGTTTAAACTTTAAGCTCATCATGAATGTTCATCGCGGCAGGAATGGAACTACAGATACTACTGCCGGTATTCGTGTAGATAACCTGCAGATCAATGGTTCAAAAACCGACTGGGATAACAGTAAAGCCATTACTACCAATTATGCAATCGACCTTAAATCGCCATTATTGCCACACGATTCGCTAAAAATCAATATCAACTGGCATTATCTTTTATCAAAAACGCGCAGCCGTGAAGGGGTACTTGATTCAACGACCTTTTACCTGGCCTATTTTTACCCAAGGGTATCCGTTTATGATGATTATAAAGGATGGGATACCCAGCCACATACCGGTGGGCTGGAGTTTTATAATGATTTTAATGACTATACGCTCAAGGTTACTGTACCTAAAAATTACCTTGTTTGGGCAACAGGAACCCTGCGTAATACTTCAGCGGTTTTGCAGCCGGATTATGCTCAGAAATTGCAAACCTCCTTCAGCAGCGATTCAACTATTCATATCGTGACAGCACAGGACCTGTCCAATAAAAACATAACGGCACAAAACGCAACGAATACCTGGGTATGGACCTCGACCCATATATCCGATGCGGCCCTCGCAGTCAGTAATCATTACGTTTGGGATGGAGCCAGTGTGGTGGTTGATGATAAGGCACAACGCCGCGTAGCTATACAGGCCGCGTTTGCCGATGCTTCGGAGGATTTCCACCATTACGTGCAATTTGCGCATAATACACTTGATTGGTTTGCACATAACCTTCCTGGCGTGCCTTATCCATTCCCGAAAACTACTTCGGTACAGGGATTTGCAGATATGGAATACCCGATGATGGTCAATGACAGTCACGAAAAAGACCTTGTATTTGCGCAGTTAGTGCAAGACCACGAAATAGCGCATACCTATTTCCCATTTTATATGGGTACAAATGAAAGCCGTTACGCGTTTATGGATGAAGGCTGGGCAACAACTTTTGAATTGCTGATCGGTACAGCTGAACATGGCAAAGCGGTTGCCGATGATTTTTACAAGAAGTTTAGGGTTGATGGATGGATACATGCTCCACATGCCAAAGAGAACCCAATCATCACCCCTTCGCCCGAAGTTACTTTTGGGGCAGGAAATAACGCCTATGGAAAACCTTCATTGAGTTACCTTGCGATTAAAGATTTGCTGGGGGAAGAATTATTCAAAAAAGCCTTGCATACCTATATGGAAAATTGGAATGGCAAACACCCTATTCCGTGGGACTATTTTTATTCGATGAACAAAGGTTCAGGCAAAGACCTTAACTGGTTTTTTTATAACTGGTTTTTTACACCATCCTATATCGATCTGAGCCTTGAAAAAGTTGAAAAAGCTGGAAGTAACTATTCGTTATCAATCAAAAATATCGGCGGTTTCGCTGTTCCGTTTGATGCGATAGTAACTTATGGTGATGGTACCACCGAAAGCTTCCATCAAACGCCAGCTGTTTGGGAACACGATCAGAAGAATACAACCATCAGTATCAAAGCGTCAAAAGAAGTTAAATCTATCACGCTTGATGGCGGTATATTTATGGATGCTGACACAAAAAACAATACCTGGACGGCTAACTAAACCATCCAATACGAGCATAGAAAGCCCCGAAACTTGAGTTCCGGGGCTTTTTTGTTTTATGAAAATTCCTACTGAGATCGCGGGTAATGTTCTACAAATTAAGATATGGGATGGTGTTGATTATGTTTCTTTAGCTTAGCTAATCATTCCGGATTACCGATCCCTTCTTCTATCAGATTATATAGACTTTCCTTTAATAGTCCGGTCCATCCTGCGTAACAATCTTTATAACACTCCGACGCTGGCACCAGGCCAATATGCGTCAGGATAATTTCAGTGCCGTTGGCTACCTCACCGATTTCCCAAACTACCTGCGTATCGTTCCATTCCTTTTTATTGCTGATCCAATGCAGATTGCAATCCGTTACCAGCCATACGACTTTTTGTCCGGGTATGGATTCCGTAATGATAAAGTCAACAAAGGTATCCCCGAATTTTACTGAAAACTCGTCGTTCTTGTTTTCAGCCTGGCCTTTGAAGTTTTTTGACCACCAGGCGCCTACGTTGGCTATAGCGTCAAATGCTGCTTGCGGGCTTTTGTTTACCACAACTGTGGTGGTAAAATCAGTTGTTGTCATTGGTTTAATTTTTGATTTTTAATTTGTCGTTCATTAAGTTTTCCAGATTTTTCAATTTTGACCCCCAGAACTGGTCGAAATAACTGAGCCATTCGTTCAATGCGTCAAAGCCTTCTTTTTTCAGGCTGCAATAGCGTTCACGGCCTTTATCTGTAATGCTGATGAAGCCCGTCGTCTGCAATATTTTAATATGCTTTGACACTGCGGGCCTGCTCATGTCAAAATTGCCGGCAAGGTTGTTGACCGTTAAATTGTTTTTCGACAGCAACATCAGTATCTGCCGCCGGCTTGCGTCAGCGATCACCTGAAATGCGTCGAGCCTCGGTTCAGCCATGTCGTTCAGAATTTAAACGTGCGGCGATCTTTTGGATATTATCCAACCAACCTTTGTTCATTGCTTCAAATACGCCGGTGTTTTCAAGCACGGTAAAGTCGCCATGTACTAGTAGGAGTTCAGTACCATTATCCTTTTCCTGTAATTCCCACCTTACTATCGAATCAACATTGATGGTTCCGTCGCCCGGGCCCAGCTTCCAGGTATAGCTTAGTTTTTTGTAAGGGACGATTTCCAGTACCTTGCAATAAACTATCCCATCGAAATCCAGTTGCGGTACGGGTTTGTTCCTGAACTGGAACTCATGCCCTTCGATCAGTTCAAAATTGCTTTTCATTAACCAGAGTTCCATTAACTCTGCGTTGGTAAGAAATTCCCAAACTGCCGCCGGCGGGTGAGGGAAAAATAATTGGTGTTTGATGCTTGCTGCCATAATGTGTAACCTTTAAGTTACTCAAATATATAAGTAACTTTTGAGTTACGCAATTTATTTTATTTTTTTTGCTGGTCTTTAACAGGTTTATTTAAAATGAACCTTAGGGAATATCAGAGCCAAACGCAGCGAAGCAGGGTTTGGCTTATAGCTGTCAATAGTATATATTTGTTGTATCGCCATTTATTGTTACCTAAAGCAAACTAAGCGGCCAAACCTGTGAAATGAAGAAATTAATACCGTGGGCATGTGTTTTGGTTGCAATGCTAGCCTGTAAAAAGCCTTTTACTCCTACCTTAGTGACCGACAATACCCGGTTCCTGGTAGTTGAGGGCGTCATTACGGGTAACGATTCTACAATCGTACATCTTAGTCGAAGTAAAAAGGTAGATACGCTACGTACAGTATTCCCGGAAAGTAATGCGGTAGTAAATATAGAAAGTGATGCCGGAAGCAGTTTCGGACTTACTGAAATAAAGGCCGGCGAATATGCCGTTGGTGTGCTTAACCTTGATGCTGCGCACAAATACCGCCTTAGCGTAAAGACAGCGGATGGTAAAAAGTATGTTTCTGATTTTGTGGTCTTAAAAAATTCCCCTGCTATTGACAGTGTAGGATTTGTTGCCAAACCCGAGGGACTGCAGATATATGTTAACGCGCACGATAATGCCAGTAAGACACGCTATTATCGATGGGATTACACCGAAACCTGGCAGTTTCATGCACAATACCATTCTGCCTATTACAGCAATGGAATGGGTTTTCAAGCACGGACCGTGGCTCAACAGGTTTACAGCTGTTTTGGAAATGATACCTCGAGCACAATAGTTATTGCTTCGACAGCGAAATTGGCTAATGATATTATTTACCAGGCCCCAATCACAACAATCGCCTCAACTTCCGAAAAAATAGAGCAGAAATACAGTATCCTGGTTAAGCAATATGCGCTTACCAGTGATGCCTATAGTTTTTGGCAAAACCTGCAAAAGAATACCCAAAACCTCGGGAGTATATTTGATGTTTTACCTTCGCAAACACAGACCAATTTTCATTGTGTCAGTAACCCTAACGAATTGGTCATTGGTTATTTAAGCGCTGGCAACATCGCGTACAAACGTATTTTTATTACCCCCGACCAGCTTTTATCAACTTATAGCCCTATTTATCCTTCGGTTTGTGTATTGGATACTGCCTTCCAAAACCCGGCAGCAGGTCCACCTCCGCAAAAAGGTGAGGATATTTTAGTGCCAGCAGCTTCGATTTATATGCCTGTCAGGGGATTGTACCTTCCTCCGCCAAATATTAACGGTTCGCCAACGGCTTATACTTTTTCAACCAGGATTTGTTCAGATTGTACGTTGCGCGGAAAAACCTCGCCACCGCCATTCTGGCGATAATGGTCATTTACGTTTTACCTCAAAAGTAAAATAGCCGCTGCCAGCCGAACCATTAGCGCTAATTCCCTCGATGATGCCAATATACCGGCCAGGCTTGTCGCCGGTATAAAATGATAAAGTGCTTTTTCCTTTTGTGCCCGTTTCCACTTTCGGGTCCCAGTAAAGTGTTGTCCTGAAATCAGGGATCGTGCTATTTAACTCGCCCGTTGTTTCGTAGGCAGGCGAATAGAACTTGCGTTCCTGCTGCAGGCCTTCATAGTCTAAAATAACGGCATGAGGATCGATCTGCAGGTTTGCCATATCATCTTTATAAGTAGAAAAGCTCATGATACCATTAAAATATGCCGGCCCATAAAGGTAATTTGTGCTAACCATTTCCAGCTTATTTACTTTGAGCGGATCAACTTTAAAAATCTGGTCGTTATCAAACACCGGTACACCATCAACTAAAACCAATGGACTACCCAACAAATGATCGACATTGAACATCTTAATATTAAATTTCCCCTGGTGTCTGGTAACGGCTATCGAACTAACATATTCCCGCAACACTTCTTCCATAGTAGGGAAACGCGTGTAGTTTTCGAGCAGGTATGTATGAGTTGGTTTTCCGTAAAACGCCAGGCTATCAACCTTCGGCGGATAAAAGGTTTTGATCTGATCGGCATTAAAAATATTAACTACCTGCATATCCAGGTTATTTTCGGTGAGTGCGTTCTTTGCATTGAGTGATATCAACAGATCAGGCAATTTTCCGGCTGCCGTACCATGCTCATCGAAGGTGTTTTCTACATCGATATGATAGGTGCTATCTTGCAGCGTATTTGTTTGTACCGATATTTCGTGGCGCCCAAAAAAAGGATGTGTGTTAAAAAGCACGCGACCTGTTGAATCGCTCTTTGCTACATAAAGCTGGTCGGGCTGACCATGTACCGTAAGGTAGGCCATTATATTTTTTGCCTGAGTGTGACTAGCGGCATCGGTAATCCTTGCCTGTAGCAATGGGCCCGTATACTCCGGCACATATTTAAACGCAGGGCCGGTCTTGCTCCAGTCGAACTGTGTCCAACCCTGGGCAAGCAGTAAATTGTCAAGCGCTTCTTTGGATTCCTGGCCATTATTTTCAAGGTAATAATCAGGCGATTCGATTTCACCTTTCAGAACAGACCTGAGCCATAGGTATCCTGCCAGATGCGCTTCGTCGCTATTCTTTAAACTATCATCACGATAAACGGCAACAGATAAATTAGCAGCCTGGTTTTTAGCCTTTTCATCACTTGTAAACAGATCGATATTGACTTTTCTTCGGACACCGTAGTGGCTACTATCGGGCTTTCCTTGTATAGATAATTTTTTGCCGGGTTGCCTGAAAATAAGCCTTTCGGCGATGGCTCTTTTCTGATCATCGAATAGTGTCAGGTAGTTGGTACCCTCACTGGCGTCTTTTTTTGCAATAATAATAATTGAATTTCCGTTAATCAGCTCAATTTTTTCGGCATGCCCGATTGAAAAATCGTTATGAAGTAACAGATAAGCGGTCGCCGGGGTTTCCGAAGCTGTAACGCTAACGTGCCAGCTGTCATCCGTTTCTGAAACGTGTAATACATAGCCTGTAGCGTAAACCTGCGGAAGCTCTTTGGTGATCGTAAGCTTAGCGATTTTGATCTTCGCCTGATAGGTTTGGCCTGCTGCAGGGGTAAGGCTAAAACTTCCTATCCCGAATTTTAAAGTGTTGAAACGAGCGACCGTATCATTTTGACCATTGATCACAGCCCCCGAACAAGGCACGCCTTTACCATCGCTTCCTATCGCCTTAAGGGCTATTTTACTGTTTATTCCAGCTACTAAATGACCGCTCTCCGGGAAAAATTGCACATCAAAAGTGGACGAGGCTGGTTTCAGGTCAGTTGCCGGTGGTCGCAATGCATTAACAATACTTAGCTGCTGCTGGAAATAGCATGAAGAACCGAAATTTTTCATCCAGTTGGTATAGGCTCTAAGTCTGTAATTTCCGTTATTGAGCGAAAAAGGAAGTACTATTGAGCCATTACCGGTACCGTTTTCTAATTTAACTTTTATTTGAATAACAGCCGTTCCATTGTTGTCGAGCAAATCAATATAAGCCACTTTGCTCAGGTCCAGTAATTGATGTGTATTGCCGTCAAGGCAGTACACCTTAAACCATAATATTTCACCAGACAGGTAAAAGCTTTTGCTGGTATGCAAATAGATCTTTTCACGCAGGTTTGAGCGCTGGTAAACTGCAAAATCGTTTTGCAAACCAGTCAATACCTGGGCCCGGCTGTAGGGCAATCCAAAGCAACCAGTTAATACCAGCAGGGCAACTAAGAATCGTTTGATGCTATTCATTGACATTTAAAACCTGATATTATAATTCGCAAATGGAATCGGGTGCGCAAAAATTGAAAGCTGATAACCTTGAATCCCGCCGCCTTGTTCGGTAAAATAGGTTGAATAGGCATTATTACGCCCGGTTAAATTGTACACGCCAATAGTCCATGAGCTATGAAAACGCTGATGCACCTTATGGTTACCATCAATATTGATGGAAAGATCTGTCCTGAAGTAATCGTGTATTCGGTATTCGTTGCGATCGGAGTACAATACACGCTCTGCGCCGTTGTAATTAAATTCACCTATAGGGTAGGTAATGGGTCGGCCGGTGCTGTAAATCACATTGACAGAAAAACTATAGCGGTGTGTAAAACGATAATTGCCTACCAGGTTAAAACTGTTCGGTTTGTCGTAATTGGCCGGATAGAACGCCCCATTGTTGATAGCAGGCAGGCTGGCTCCGGCATCGTTTTGCTGCAGAAATACTCGCGAATAGGTATAGCTCAACCATCCGTTCAACTGCCCGGTTGCTTTTTTTACCAGGAACTCGATGCCATAGGCTTTACCCCGGGTTTCCACAACGTCTGTTTCTATATGGGTATTAAGTACAAGGTTAGCGCCGCTGCGATAATCGAGGTAATTATTTAAATGCTTGTAATAGGCTTCGACCGAAGTTTCGATCGTATTTGAGCTAAAGTTTTTATATAAGCCCAGCGAAAGCTGGTCGCCCGATTGCGGTTTAATGTTGGGATCACTTAATTTCCAAACATCGGTAGGCGATATGGCTGTTGTATTGGACAGCAGGTTAATATATTGCCGAAGCGTGTTGTATGCTGCCTTGATCGAGAAGTCGTCAGTAATCAAGTATCGGGCTGACAGCCTTATCTCGGGCCCATGATAAGTATTAATAAACTTGCCGCTACCGTATTTGGTACTATCCAGCAGGTTGTCGGTATTTCGCGGCAAACCCGGCGCATACTGTCGTATGGTTTGCGGGCCCAGATAATTATAAACAGAATAACGTAGCCCAAAATTAAAGGTCAGGTTTGAATTGATATCAAACTTATCGCCGATATACAATGCACTTTCCAATGCCTGTTCGGCGGGCACCGTAACCGGGAGAACCTGCGATAACCTGCCCGAAGGAAGGTTGCTCCCCGGATCGATGTGGTAGCGCAAAGTACTCAGACCAAATGAAAGCGTGTGTTTGGCACTTAGGTAGTAAGTATTATCGGCTTTTAAATATAGCTGGTCAATAGCAAATTTAAAACGGTAGGCATCAACTGGATTTGCGCTGCTTGCGATGTTATACTGGTAGCCATCATAACCACCCGAAAAAATGCTAAAAAGTTTATTATTATAGTTATGTTTCCAACGAACAGACAAATTGCGATTGCCATAACTATAGCTGGTATCACTGTTTAGTTTAAAGCTATCGCTACTCAGGTAAGCAGAAAAATATAGCGTGTTTTTGTTGTCAAGATGATGGGTGATATTCAGATCAAGGTCGTAGAACGAAGCATTGCTGTTTTTATATTGGCTTGGAAGCGCTTTTAGCAACCAATTTGCATAGGTTGTACGAGCGCCAAAAATGAAAGATGTTTTATCTTTAACAATAGGGCCCTCAATATTCAAACGACTGGTCAACAAACCTATCCCTGCCGAACCGCTAAACTTTTTCGCGTTGCCATCCCGTTCGGTTATATCAAGTACAGAGGAAAGCCTACCACCGAATTTCTCTGGTATACTGCTTTTGTATAATTCAACACCCTGTATGATATCCGGATCAAAAGCCGAAAAGAAGCCAAAAAAATGGGAGGGATTATATATGGTGGATCCGTTTAATAAAATCAGGTTCTGATCGGCCGAGCCACCCCTGACATTGAATCCGGTGCTGGCCTCGCCGACGCTTTGTACGCCGGGCAAAGTCAGTATAACTCTTAAAACATCAGCCTCCCCAAAAACAGCCGGTATTTGTTTGATGCTTTTGATATCAAGTTTAGATACCCCCATTTCCACATTGCGTACATTGGCAACTTTTTCGGCCGATATTTTTACTTCTTTCAGGGAGATCACTTGTTCAGCCATTTCGATATTCAGTTCGCCGTTGGCATTGAGTATCACCTGCCGGCGCGTGTCCTTCATGCCACTCGCCTTTATAATAAGCGTATAGCGCCCGGGAGGCAAACTGATCGAATAATACCCAAACTGGTCTGTTGTCGTTCGCGTATGACTGCTTGCTTCATAAATACTGACACCCGGAATAGCCTCACCCGAACTGATATTACGAATATAGCCCGCCAGCGTCAGGTTACCCTTTTTGGTATTATTACCCCTGATACCGATTGTATACAGTTTAGTTTCTGATGTAGCCGTGGTGACTCCTTTATCAGTTTCTGTATCCTCATTGTAATTGGCCAATGGAACTGATGCGCCAGATGTATTTGTCATATCATCAAAAAAGCCGGGCGCCAGGCTGGTATTGATCCGCCAATTGAGCGTTAATATTACTTCCCGGTTTGCTGTGATCACAAAATGGTATTTGGTATTTTCAACTACTTTTTCAAGTACTTCATTTAAGGTTTTTTGTGTAAGCCTGAGCGTGACCTTAAGGCTGTCAAATTGCAAAGGCTTGTAATAGAAACGATAGCCGGTTTTTGTGCTCAGATCTGTGGTTATCTGCGAAATATTTGCCTGGTTATAGTCAACATCGATCAAAACAGGATCTATCTTTTGCGCCGACAATAAACAAGGCAGGCCAATTAGAAGCAATAGTACCAGGCAGATCTTATTCATCACTTTTATTTATCTGGTCGTAATAGCTTGCTAACCGGACTATCCAGTTTTCTTTATTATCCTGGTACCTGATCTTATTGTCTTTCAGGAATTGCTTCAACTGTTTGGTTTTATCCTTAAAAATATCCAATACAGCGCCTTTGCCATTAACTGCAATATAAGTACGACCTTTTTTGAGATAGACCTGGTCTTTATGCTCGTAAAAAATATCTTCGCCTCGTTGGCTTACCTGGTTTTGCATGGTATTTGTTCTTTTGACAAGGACAGCCGAATTGCCGGCATACAACTGATCATAATACCCGTCTTCAAGACCGAAATTATTTACTGTTGCGATATAAATGAAGTGATGCCCTAAAAGCAGAACATCAGAAAGTTTATCGCTTCGCAATATAAATAGGCTATCTGCCCTGCTCGATACCATCACTCCGGCGGTAGCATCAAAAAGAAGGGGTATCTGTTTATACCATGTGCCATTATAATGGATAGTAGAAGGTGCAAGGTAACTGTAATCAGGGTAGTAGGCCGAGCCACGGCTGCCGGCAGGCATCTTTTGGTAAGCTGTTCCACTGAGTATTTCGGAGTGATCACCCATGGCTGTAGTGTAGCTGTTGATCGCCATATCCTTCGCCGAAAAAGCAGCCGATGTATCAGACAATTGCTGTTGACCGACGGCAAGATTGCTCATTATGACGAAAAACGCCAGTAGATAGACGAACGTTATGCGCATGGGAAATATCCTGCGGTTTAATTGGATGAGCTAAATATATCAATAATAGCCGCATCAAATACGCAATTGCCCCAAAATAAAGGCGAAGAGGCTGAATAATGACAGCCATCAAAAAAAAAGGTTGATTATACCACCCAAAAGGCTCCCTGAAATTTAATAACGATAGTGTTTTTCCGATGGTTTTTAAAAATTATGTAACTTCCACATATGAGTAAATCAGAGATCGTTTTTCTGGAAGGGCCCCATTCCCGTTTCAAAGAATTCAAATTTGCGTTTCAAACCATGGTTGAGTTTATCCGCGGCTTCAGGGCCTTGCATTTTATCGGGCCATGCATTACAGTATTTGGCTCAGCACGTTTCCATGAAGGGCATCCCTACTACGAATTGACCCGGCAAGCTTCGGGCGCCTTCGCGCAATTGGGTTTTACTATACTTACCGGCGGTGGTCCGGGTTTGATGGAAGCGGCCAATCGAGGTGCTAAAGAAGTTGGCGGCCGCTCGGTTGGCTGCAATATTCGTTTGCCGGTAGAGCAAAAGCATAATCCCTATCTCGATAAATGGGTGGACGTAAAGCACTTCTTTCTGCGTAAAGTATTGCTGGTAAAGTATTCATTCGGATTTGTCGTTATGCCAGGTGGCTTCGGCACCATGGACGAGTTTTTTGAAGCGCTTACGTTGATACAAACCCATAAGATCGAGAATT
This sequence comes from uncultured Mucilaginibacter sp., assembly GCA_903887275.1. Taxonomy (GTDB): domain Bacteria; phylum Bacteroidota; class Bacteroidia; order Sphingobacteriales; family Sphingobacteriaceae; genus Mucilaginibacter. The sequence continues at coordinate 5,916 of CAISPD010000032.1, read as the reverse complement.
TTCCAATCATTATTTTTGGGAAAGCCTACCACCGCGAGCTGATCGCCTATATAGAAGCAATGAAAAGTGAAGGTACCATTGGGGCTACCGACGACCGGTTGTTCCTGGTAACTGACGATATTGAGGAAGCAAAAAATCTGCTCATAGAGAGAAGTATCCGCCAGTACAATCTGAAACCTAAAAATAAACTAAAGCCCTTGAAATGGTTGTTCGAACGCGAATAAGCCCCTGCTGTATTATAGCAGAGGCTTATTTAACACTAAGGTTAGGTCTATCTATACTAAAAACGCCGAAGGGAAGATCAATAATGGAGCCTTTTGTTTCTCCAAAGCTTTTCGGGTAGTGCTGGGTGCCAGAAGTCTCGAGAAGAAAGAGTCTTTATAATGACTGAATGCTATTATTTCACATGCAGGATCATTGCAAAGGTTATTAAGGCGGTCCACAATATCCTTACCGTAAATTTCGGTAACAACCAGGTGCTGGTGGGGCAGGTGTACAATATGTTTCAAAAAGTCTTTTTTCTTCAAATCTTTTGTAATATCATCATCGCCCAAAACATTGATATGGACAATTTCTATATGGAAATTAAAAATTTCGCCTAACCTGATCAGGTAACTGATCGCTTTTGCGTCAGTGTCCGCAAAATTTGTTGCGAAAATTACCTTCTTTATGCTTTTTAGATCAGCATTATAAGGTACTATCAGTACTGGTCTGGCAACATGATCAATTACTGAAAAAGTATCACTGCCAGTTAGAAAATGATCAACCCTGCTACCCTCACGCGAGCCCATCACCACCATTTCGATGTTTTTATTTTCGATAATATTTTTTACCTGAAATGCCAGATCGCCGAGTCCTTCCTCAAAATATACATTATTGGGCTTATCAGCTCCGTTTTCGTTGAGGAAGGGTTTTAAAGATTCAGCCAGTTTCTTTAGTTGTCCGGTATTCTCTTCCTCCATAAAATTAACCTCATCGAAAACTGTTGGCCCCCCGGCATAAACTGGTACCACGGGTTGCGTAACATTCGCATTAAAAAGCAATACGTTGGCATTCAGATGCCTGGCCAGCATTGTACCCGTTAGGGCAGCATGAGCCGCGTTTGCTGAAAAATCGGTAAGTACGAGAATATTTTTCATGACTGTTAGTTTAATAAACAAATTTGCCTCCAAAAGTTACTATAACCTATGACCCATATCATCAGCTCAGCTGATCTTAGGCACATTTCGGCAACAAATCATATAGAGATTAGTTTTTAATCAAGTCAAAAGAGATTCCTTGCCCCGGATCTGCCATGACCTTCGTAGAAAACGTTTTATTACTGTTTAAAGCCATCTACTGGCAAAGCGGTTAAAATCGTGCCGCAATTCGTTAACCATTTTTTCTTCGGTCACATAGCGCTCATATAAGTCGTCGTTTTCGTTAAACACGGCTTCGTCTGCATACCCCGCCAATTCTACCAATTGTTGTTCTAATTTTCGGTGATTCTTATGGAACGCTGCCATTAGTGCGCTCAACTCCCGGTTATGAATGATCAACTCATCCTGGAAATGCTCAACAGCCATCAATACCGGCGTTGCAGTATTGGCTTCGGCTATTTCCTGTAATCTTTGCTGTACTATACCCAATTCCTGAGTATAAAAATCGATACCACGAAGGGCATCATTATGCAAATCAGTTATAGTTTTAATATTCAGGTGTTTCATAATACAAGTTTAGCGGCATTGCAGCTGTCATCAAGTGATACACCGCACCATTTGCCATGATGGTTGTCACAAATAGTAAGTTGATTCAGCCCTGAATTTTGACTGAAATTGCTACGGGTTTCCGGGCGGTCAGTTTGGTCTTTACGTTCATCGGGTATCAATCGGATAATTGTTGTCGCAAGGGGCGATAATTTTATAATTTTAACTACCGCCTTTTTATAACTGATTCATTCAAAACACAATTTGATTTAAACAGTTGAGTTGATAGGCATAAGGCTATCTTAAATTTTGCCTTTGACGTTTTTTTGCCGGCTTAATGATACCCGGCAAAGTATATGTGATCGGGATCAAATCGACCTTTGATAAGCCGCATTATTTTGATGAACAAAAATGCCCAATTTTAAAAGATGTTACGCCTGCAATTAGCCTTCAGGTGTATTGCAATGAACAGGTATAAATAAATTAAAAAATGCCGTCAAATAATTATAACATTTCTGGCCTTAACAACACTGAGATCGAGGAATCCAGAGCCAAATATGGAACGAATGAATTAAAGTCTGCAAAGTCGAACAGGTTAATAGATGCTGTGAAAGGCCTTTTGAAAGAACCTATGATTCTTTTGTTGCTTGTTACTTCTTGCATTTATTTCATCACCGGTAAAACCGGGGACGGTATTTTTCTGACTTTAGCAATTACCCTTGTTGGGGGCATTTCATTTTATCAGGATTCGCGGAGCAGAAATACTTTAGAAAAGCTGAAGGACTTTACCCAGCCATTTTGTAAAGTGATAAGAAATGGAGAGTTTGAAGAAATCAAAAGCGAATTCCTGGTAGTTGGCGATAGCCTGGTAGTAGAGGAAGGTGGCCTGATCACAGCGGATGGCATAATTGTTCAATCGAATGATTTTTCGGTAAATGAAAGTATTTTAACGGGCGAATCCCTTGCAGTATATAAGGACAAAGCGTCTGGTGATAACTTAATATTTCATGGCACAACGGTAGCAAGTGGCTTGGCGATTGCCACGATAACGGCGGTAGGCAATCAAACACGCCTTGGAAAAATTGGCCAGAGTCTGGAGGCTATTCAGCAAGAAAAGACACCCCTTGAATTACAGATCAATAATTTTGTGAAAAAGATGGTCATTGCCGGGGCTGTCTTATTTCTGGTGGTATGGGGTATCAATTTTTACCATTCGGCTAATATCCTCGATAGCCTGATCAAAGCTTTAACACTGGCCATGAGTATACTGCCGGAAGAGATTCCTGTTGCTTTTACAACGTTTATGGCGCTTGGGGCCTGGCGTATGATGAAAATGGGCATCGTTGTAAAACAAATGAAAACGGTAGAGACCCTGGGTAGCGCTTCGGTAATATGCACAGATAAAACCGGAACACTTACAGAGAACAAGATGAGCCTGGCAAGGGTATATCTGCCGCATCAAAATAAAATAACTGCTATTGAAAAACAGCCGGATGAAGATACAAAGGCTTTGATCCGAATAGCCATGTGGGCCAGCGAACCTATTCCGTTTGATCCGATGGAAATTGCCCTGCATGAAACCTATGTAAAGCTTTACCCGCATGATGAAAGACCTGATTTTGAAATGATCCATGAGTACCCCCTGGGGGGTAAGCCGCCAATGATGACGCACCTGTTTGAAAATACGGCAGGGCAACGCATTATTGCAGCAAAAGGGGCACCAGAGGCACTCCTGGAGATCAGCGATTTAACAGCCGGACAGCAAGAGCGTATAGCGGAAGCTATTGAAACGCTGGCGGTTGAAGGATTCCGAATTCTGGCGGTTGCCGAAGCAATATTTACCGGTGATAATTTCCCCGCTTTACAACAGGAATTTAAGTTTCATTTTAAGGGATTGGTTTCATTTTACGATCCTCCAAAGAAAAATATAAGCGAAGTTTTACAAGCTTTTTATAAAGCAGGTATTGCTGTTAAAATTCTGACCGGCGATAACGCAGCAACAACCATGGCCATTGCCCGCCAAATTGATTTTCATGGCTCGGACAAATTTATCAGTGGCGAAAAGCTGATGGAGCTGGAAACCCAGGAATTGAAGTCACAGGTTGAAAATGTAAATATTTTCACGAGGGTATTTCCGGATGCAAAGCTGAAAATCATCAATGCTTTAAAAGCTAACCAGGAGATCGTTGCAATGACGGGTGACGGCGTTAATGATGGCCCGGCGCTTAAAGCTGCACATATTGGTATAGCCATGGGTAAGAAAGGCACCGAAATTGCCAAGCAGGCAGCGTCGTTGATACTGCTTGACGACGATCTGTTAAAAATGGTAGATGCAGTTGCTATGGGCAGGCGTATTTATACCAACCTTAAAAAAGCGATACAGTACATAATATCGATACATATTCCAATTTTACTAACAGTATTTATTCCCCTTGCTTTGGGATGGGTATACCCCAATATTTTTTCACCCGTTCATATCATTTTTCTCGAATTAATTATGGGGCCAACTTGTTCTATCATTTACGAGAATGAGCCGATGGAAAAGAATACTATGCTTCAAAAGCCACGCCCTTTCAGTAATACATTTTTCAATTGGAAAGAATTAACTACAAGTATTGTTCAGGGATTGGCTATTACCGCAGGTACGCTGGCAACCTACCAGTACGCCATCAATAAAGGTGCAGATGAACAACTAACCCGTACTATGGTATTTACCTGTTTAATAGCAGCCAATATATTGCTTACCATCGTTAACCGGTCTTTTTATTATTCAATCTTCACTACAGCAAGGTATAAGAACAGCCTGGTGTTATTGATCATCGCAATTACAATACTGATTTCTGCCTTGCTCGTGTATTTGAAACCGCTATCAGACTTTTTTGGATTTGAATTTTTAAACCTACCACAACTGTTGCTAAGTGTTATTATAGGCTTTTCCAGTGTGATCTGGTTTGAAATAATAAAGTGGGGGAAAAGGCGAAACGCTACAGCTTAAAAAGTAAAACTATTGTGCTGAACCAAAATTTTACAGATGATTCGGTTTCCAATGATTAAAACATGAAAGACATATTTAACAATAGGTTGCGACAGGTCATACTATTGAGTTTGATATTCACACTGGTTATTTTGCTGGCTACAAGTCTGTATGCATTCCTGCCAGGTTTACTGGGCGGAATTACATTGTTTATATTGACAAGAAAGTTTTATTACAGCCTCACTGTAAAAAGAAAATGGCGTAAATCGGTGACGGCAGTATTATTTATTTTAGTTTGTATACTCTTAATTGCAGTCCCGGTTTATTTCTCAGTGATCCTGATATCGCCGAAAATTAGTCTCTTGCTTAACTATCAGACCGAAATTGCCAAAACACTTGAAGATTTTTCAAACAAGATCGAAAGCATTACAACGGTTAAATTATTTACCATGGACAATGCACAATCTGTCGCTAAAGCCATTTCAGGTTATATCCCTTCGTTGGTAAACAATACTGTTACGCTGTTAACAAACTTTTGCATGATGTTTTTTTTCCTTTACTATTTCCTGATCTCTGGCCTTGATATTGAAAAAGGTTTAGCAAAAATTATCCCTTTAAAAGAGTCGAATATTCAACAATTGGCAGAAGAAACTATTGTAATGGTTAGAGCAAACGCACTCGGTATTCCCCTTATATCAATTATTCACGGTGCCGTAGCCGCTATTGGGTTTTTAATTTTAGGTATCAAGGGATGGGTGTTATATTCTTGCCTGACCGCCGTATTTGCCTTTTTCCCTTTTGTAGGTATCATGGTTGTATGGGTGCCACTGGTTATTTACCTCTACTCAACCGGACAAAATTATGCAGCCACAGGCTTAGCCATTTACAGCTCACTGGTAACCGGAAATGTTGATGTGTTTACCAGGTTTGGTGTATTAAAGAAACCGGCAGGCGTTCATCCGCTGATCACAGTTTTTGGCGTTTTGTTAGGTTTGAAACTGTTCGGTTTTATGGGTTTAATATTTGGGCCTTTGCTCATCTCTTATGTTATCCTGCTGATAAAAATTTATTTAAATGAATTTGGATTCTTTAGCGACCTAAGCAAGATCAAGCCTGCTTCTAATTAAATTGATCATTTCAACCAATATTCCTGACAGCACGATAGCATTAGCATTTGATGTAAAGCTGGCTGCAATGCTTTACCGTCGGTCACCACGCTGGCTCTGTTTTAGCCCGGGAAATAAAAAGCCCGGGCTT
>CAISPD010000031.1 GCA_903887275.1 uncultured Mucilaginibacter sp. | reverse complement strand
TCGTCGAGGTTTACAACCATCAGCGCTATCACGAATCGCTCCAAAATCTAACTCCTGCAGATGTTTACTTTGGCCGTGGTGAGCTTATTTTACAAGAACTGGAACGAATAAAACAAAAATCACTTAAAAACAGAAAACTTGCCTATTAAAAAATAAAATCACAGATCACTTGCACCCACAAAATGGAAAACTTAGCTTTACTTTAAACCCGAAACACTACACAAGCCTTGGTTCACTTTAGTTTGACGACGTACAGTCTGGATGATGATTATTCGACGTTCGGCAAAGGCAAAAACCACCAGGATGAGTGGGTGAAGTATTTTGATAATATTACCGGTTATGCTTTTGGCGACGCCTTAATCAGTAATATTAATTTAGAGTTTGCTCATATTGAAGATAAATCAGTAGCGATCATCGACGTAAAGGCTTCGTCAGCCTATGTGTATATGAAAAGTAAAGCTGACAATCGCAAGCAATTTTACATTCGCAGAAATGGCAGCACAGTTGAAATACGCGATGAAGAAATATTAGCCTATGTAAAACAGAAGTGGGGGTGAAACAACCTAAAAAATAACTAACCCAAAACCTAAATCTATGATCAGTAAAGAAGAACTCGACAACCTTATTCAAGCCTTTATCGGCAATGAATATTTTGGTAAGATCATTAACAGCGAAGAATTTTACTTTCAAAGGCTGTTAGATCTTTACAACGAGTATAAGGCATTTGACACCAGTAGTTTTGATGATAAACTTCAAGATTTCATAGAGAACCCACCTGCCAAATTCAATTTTCAGAAGTTATTAGATGAGACAAGCCATGCACTTTATTATGATTTTTTTCTATTAATAGGAAAGATGATAGCTGTTTTTGATGAAAAAGGATACAATACAACGGAGTGGAACCCTTATGACGATGGGAGACGAATTTCACGCGCTGGTCTAAGACAAGATAAATGGACATATGCTTTTTTAAAATATAAACTAAATGGGTTCAATTTTGATGGTTTAGATGCAGGGACATACAATACCTTTAAAAACTCCATTGCTTTTATTGAAGAACCCGCTAACCATTTGAATGTTACTTCTAACAATCACAGGAAGTTTATTTCAGAGTATTTTTTAAATAAAAGCGACGACTTTCAGGATGCTGATATTATAAGTTTATTTGAAGCATATTGCCCGCCTTTGGTGAATCCAGTAAATAAAGGAGTGTTAGTTACAAATATATTGTACCGGCCTTCTATAAAGAAGCTGTGGCAGATAGGCGTGGTTGGATTAATCGCCGCTGACTGCACCGGTTGGTTCGATGAATATATTGATGAATCGGAAGGTTTTGATGCAGGCGTTATTTGGAATAGTTCAAAGCCTGTGGGTGGCAAAGACACCTTAAAATATTTGAAGGATGCAGTTGAATCGGGCGACGGGTTTAATATTTATTATTCCTGTAGGGGTCAAATCAAATACAAGGCAAAAATTATTGATTTTGCCCTTAACCAAAAGGAACTAACGGCAAAAAATTGGGAATCGACTTATCCCGATATTTATGAGTTTAATGCTAATTTCGATGACTATAAGGACCCAAGAAAACACGCTCAAATTGTATACTTAGCTGATCGGCTGCAAAAAATCGATCCAATTCCAATTGAAAAATTCAAAACATTTAATAGCAGAGCCAACCCAGTACAGGATAATATGGTGCCTTTACAGTCAGAACCCGAGGAAATAGTCCCAATCAATATTATACCAAAAAAGACTGTTAACAGAGCCAACACGGACAATGATATTCCTTTAAATCAGATTCTCTATGGCCCCCCTGGCACAGGCAAGACGTATCACACTGTAAATAAAGCATTGGAAGTTCTGGGAATAAAATCAGAAGGGAGGCCCAGGAATCTCATCAAAAAAGACTTTGATGATTGCGTAAAGAATGGGCGCATTGTATTTTGTACGTTTCATCAAAGCCTGGCATATGAAGATTTTATAGAGGGACTAAAGCCTTTGAAGCCAAGCCCCGAAAAAAACGAAATCGCATATGATGTAGTTCCGGGATTGTTTAAGAGAGTTTGCGAAAGTGCGAATAGAGCATTACAGGATATAGATGTTCCAGCCCAGGACAAAACGTACAGCGATTTTATAGAGGATTTATCGACGAAGATTGAGGCCGAAGGTAAGGTAACCTTGAAGAGTAAAACCGGCACTGATGTTATTATTCACTCAATCACGGATGACGAATTAATATATGCCTCCCCTAAGTTATTAGATCAACCTTATAGGAATTACGGTGTGTCAAAAGATAAATTGTTAATTCTCGATGCCCATTTTATATCAATCAAAGACATTGGGAATGTGGTAGAGGATATAAGAAAAGTGGTAAGCGGCGTTGCTCACACTTATTATTGGGCGGTATTGAAGGCATTTAAGGATTTCAAAGAGAAACATAAGGTAGCAGATTACGTCGACACTAATAAAAATAAGAACTATGTGTTGATCATTGACGAAATTAACCGTGGGAACGTCTCGCAAATCTTTGGGGAGTTAATAACTTTAATTGAAAAGGATAAGAGAACCGGCAATACGGAAGCTTTGGAAGTTACTTTACCTTACTCGAAAGATAAGTTCTCAGTGCCGCCCAATCTTTACCTAATTGGCACAATGAATACTGCAGACAGAAGCGTAGAGGCGTTAGATACGGCTTTGCGTCGTCGGTTCAGTTTTGTTGAAATGCCATCAAAACCTGAACTGCTTTCTCCGCAACAGATGATCTGGCAATTATGGTGGGACTTTGAAAAAGCTGACTGGACTGATGAACCCTGGGCCACAAAAGAGCGGGAGCTATATGATCTCCTGGGAGCCGGACATTTATCGAAAATGTCTATCGAAGAAAAGAGAAATTTAGAACAGCAGTTAGGTGCTGAAAATGCTGACAGCTCGATCTTCAACGGCAATTTTATCGGTTTAAACCTAAAAGACCTTTTAACCAAAATTAATCAAAGAATTGAGAAGTTGCTGTCGCCCGACCACGCTATAGGGCATTCTTATTTCATGTCAGTTTGTTCCTGGAGCGATTTAACTGAAGTTGTTTATAATAAAATCATACCACTCTTACAGGAATATTTCTATGGAGATTTTGGAAAAATAGGTTTAGTGTTGGGTAAAGGATTTATCGGTTTGAAAAATGACGTTAGTGACGATAATCTGTTTGCTCAATTTGATTACAACATCGATGATTTGAAAGAACGGGAGGTCTATGAAATCTTAGATTATCGAAAAAAAGATAGCTTCGAAGTAGACTTAGGTAAAACCGCGATAGTAATCGATTTCAAAAAGGCAATATACCTGCTAATCCACAACAAACTTGAAGAGAACGGATAAAAATACAATCACCGTTTACGAGCATGAGTCTATTGGGACAACCAGCAGATATGCCGGCAAAATTACGCCTGATCAATTAAAAGTATTGCAGGATTTTAGTGGCGAGGGTGGCGTTCCGTATTTTAGTTTAATCAACAATGGGATAAAATTCTGTGAGTTTGTCGGTGTCTTGCAGGTCGGAAAACTCACCATTGAGGTGTTACCTAAAGCTGATAAAGGAAGCGAAAGTGATAAGGACAATTGGAAGAGGATATTAATAGATATGCTCAGAAAGGTCGGGGCGTTTGAAGTATCTACAAGCAGCGAAACCAATCTTAAAATAAAG
>CAISPD010000030.1 GCA_903887275.1 uncultured Mucilaginibacter sp. | reverse complement strand
TCCCAATACCATTGATTTTCTGAATATTTTAAATCATCATAGGCATAATACAACATATAAAAATCCATAAGTAGTGGTTCATATTCCTCTTTTATACATATGTCTTTTAAAATATCCAGCACATTTGCGGCTTTCATTTCATTATCAAGGGCTTTGGTAACCAGGTAACATACATAATTTTTATAAACCAATTCGCGATTATCATAAGTCAAATTAAGTTCAGTAAAAACTTTATCGGTTAACCGTTGCAATTCAAACTGATTATAAGGCTCAACTTCTCCCGCAAGAGTAACCAGGTTCTCTGATTCAAATCCTGCCACAAGCATATCGTAAGCCCACTCGATCCACTTTTTGTTGACATTGTGCCCGATCATTTTAAAAGCTAGTATTTCTGCGGTTGATGGTATAGGTTTCATAAGTTCTACTAATATCGTTTATTTTCGTCCGCGCAGGGTCTGTCCAAAGACGACCCTGCGGTGGATAGCCTTGAATTGAAGATGTCAGCGGTCTATTATTTTAGCTGCAATTCTATTTCAGCGTTTTCCTCGTCAATATTAATCCAATCAGATGTATCTGCATCTGGTAAACAATCTTCAATATCGAGTCCTTTTAAAGCTTTTCTTCGCGAGTAGCGCCCAACTTTTATTTTCATGAGATATGGTGTTTGCCCGTCTGTACCTAACCAGGAACGTGTGATTAGGAACTTTATGCTAGTTATGTTTCTACTGGTGAATTGCTCATAAACCTCGGGCACTAAAATGCCGTCGCACCAAAAGCAATTGAACCTGTCTGTGCAAGCGTTAATTAATGCCTCGGTCAAATGAAATTCAAGCGTTTGGCAAAAACTTAAATTAAAAGATGATTGTACGTTTAAGCGTTGATCTGTCATTGATATAAAATATATTAATTATCCATTATCAGTCTTTACACCTTTCCAAACGCCCCCATGAATTAGCGTCTACCTGTCGCGCGGTTACTTAGCGCGTGGGGTGCCGAAACAAGTTCGGCATGACGTTTGGTTTAAATACTAAACCGCCCACTGCAAACTCAAAACCTGCCTCCGGGCAGGCAGGCTGCCAACTTCCCCCCTAATCTTCAGGCCTTTCCCTCGCGTCCGCCATGCGGACTATCCTCGGCTCAAACGTCGCCAGTACTTCTACCAGGTTGGTTTGGGCGGCCATTACGGTGTGGATGTCTTTATACACCATGGGGGCCTCGTCAATGTCGCTGCCCATCAGGGTGATGCGTTTATCGATGAGGTTGGCGGCCACAGCGGCTTTGTCGATGGTTTTAAAGGCAGCGCTTCGGCTCATCAACCGGCCGGCACCGTGACTGGCGGAGTTGATGCTGGCCGCGTCGCCTTTGCCGCGAACCACGAAGCCGGGTGTGCTCATGCTGCCGGGGATGATGCCCAGCACGCCTTCGCCGGCTGGCGTGGCGCCTTTGCGGTGTACCATCACTTCGGTACCGTCGGCCAGTTGCTCCTTCCAGGCAAAGTTATGGTGGTTCTCGATCATCATCAGCGGCGCTATATTTAAAGCTTTCGCAATTTTGCTATGGATCTCGTGGTGGTTGGCGCTGGCATATTCGCCGGCCAGGTTCATCGCTATCCAGTATTCCTGCCCTTCGTCTTTATCCAAATCCAGCCAGGCCAAATGTTTGGCTTCGGGCGGTAGTTTGGTTTTGGTCATGGCGATCTTTGAATAATAATCGGCAATATTCCCCCCAAAGCCCCGCGACCCGGAATGCGACAACAGCGCCAAATAGGCCCCCGCCGGGATACCTTGTAAAGCGCCTTCCGCGATGGTGAGTTCGGCCCATTCCACAAAATGGTTGCCGGTGCCGCTGGTCCCCAGCTGCGCATAGGCCTTATCCTTTAAATTGCGGATCACCTTGGTTTCGCCCCATGTTTTACTGTCGAACAGCGAGGTATCATGGTGCCTTTTGGTAACCCCGCCCATGCCGAAACAGGTATTCTCCAGCAACAGGCCTTTCAGCATGTCCGTTTCGTTGTCCACAGTTGCTGCCGGCAGATCAAAAATACTGAGGCACATGCGGCAGGCAATATCCACACCCACCGCGAAGGGGATAATGGTATTGGCCGTAGTGGCCAGCACGCCGCCAATGGGCAGGCCGTAGCCCTGGTGCGCATCGGGCATAAGGGCGCCGGCGACAGCTATGGGCAATTGTATAGCTGTTTTCATCTGTGCCAGCGCCCCCGTCTCGATATTTTCGATCCCGAAAACCGGGAAATCAGCAATTTCGGCCTTCAACGCATGGATGCTGCGCTGCTGCTTAACAAATTTGCCTTCCTTACGCAGGGCGATCACGTCTTCGGCCAGGTTTTTAAACTTGCCGCCTTTTTTAAGGGCATAAGGCATCGGGTCGTCAATCAGCGCCTCCAGGTTAGCGAGGATCTGGTTGCGGTCCATTACGCCATGTTTGAGCAAGCCATTAGCCACCCGGCTAAAGTTGATGAGCACCTCCACATCGTTAATGCCGAGGGCCTTGAGTTCGTTGTTGGTTATTTTGCCCCCTGGCCCCCGCCCATCGGCGGAGGAATTTAATTCGTTCATATAGATCTATTTCTATTATGCTAACATTTCTTACTCCTCACCCTGCCCTCTCCAAAGGAGAGGGTTTTGCTGCGGCCTTATTAGCCCTCTCCTTGGGAGAGGGTTGGG
>CAISPD010000029.1 GCA_903887275.1 uncultured Mucilaginibacter sp. | reverse complement strand
TAACAGAAAAAGCAGATAGTAAAACTTGAAATAGCCCTTTAAATTATTGCGCAACTGTAAAAACTGTGCTGCAAAAAATAAAACGGAATATCCAAAAAGGATACGGGCTAGTGGGATCAGAAAATTGTTCAATATTGCCTGTTCGCCAACAAAAAAACTAACGCCATATCCTCGTACCAATACCTGCGTAATGCCGAGCGTAATGATATAGGCAACATAGTAGAGGTAGCTTTTGTCACCAATAATAAAATAGAGCACCAGGTTATATAATGCCATAATAATAACAATACCGATGAATGCACCAACAAGCATATTTTCAAAGTCGGCATTCTTAAAGAAGGTATTGGCGCTATTTACTTCTACCGGGATCACTTCAGAAGCATTACTTTTTATGCGCAAGTAAAAAATACGGGTTGAATCTGGAAAAATAATGGCATTGATGAAAGTGTTGTTTTGCTTGATAAGTTTGGTATCGCGATAGGGAACTGATGATGATAAATGGATGATATGGTTATTAGGTCCATCAGTAAAATATAAGTCAAAATTATCGATCACACTGGCGCCGATTTTGATGGGAACGAATGCGCGGGTAGTACTATTCCTGAGTATGAATTTTAGCCATATCACAGGTTTGTTATCCGTAATCAAGGGTAATGTTGAATTAACCACGTGAAAACTTTTGCTTCTGATCACGTCTTCAATTTTATATCCGGAAGCGGGCTCAGGCAATTCAAGAAAGTACTTATTACTTAACAGCTTTTTTTCATTTTCGTGAATAGCCAGGGTATCAGTTTGGGTGGCAAAAAGTGAAGTATTTTGGAATAAAAGACAAATTATGAATAATATTTTTTTCATTTTTACCACTGTCTTATGCGGGGTCGCAGGAATTATCTGCTAAAATTGCTCAGAAAATTAAACTTACACGAATTTTTTGTGTTTAAGTATAATATCACCTAAACTAAAAACACTTAAAACTAATTATGGCCCCGGGAGTACTTTATATTGACGATGAGATCAATAACCTTAATAGTTTCAAAGCGGCATTTCGTCGCGATTTTGAAATTTACGTGGCACAGTCGGCTAAAGAGGGTCGCAAGATTTTAGATGAGCACGAGATAGGGGTTATCGTTACAGACCAGCGTATGCCTGTAATGACCGGAATTGAGTTTTTAGAATCAATTCTTCCAATTTATCCGGATACCATCAGGATATTATTGACCGGATTTTCGGATATGAATGCGGTAATGGATGCAATAAACAGGGGACAGGTTTATAAATACCTGGTTAAACCCTGGCAAAATGATGAGCTGAGGCTGTATATTCAAAACGCACTGGAGCTTTATCATCTTCGCCGCGAAAACAAAGATCTGTTGAGTAAACTGCAGCAAGCTAATGCCCAGCTTGAGCTGCTGACGAAGCAGAAAACCTTATAACTGTAACATTATCCCGGCAAGTATTCCTAAGGTAAAAAATACCAAATACCACCTGATTAACGTATTTTAGCTATAACAAGCAAAATTTAAGTATTAAATTTACTATCTTGTGTGCCCTGATCGACATGAATCAGACAGGAACAAGAGATACCTAAAAAATCAGAATGAGGCGATTTTTATTTGTTTTTATTTCTGTATTTATATTCCAATGGTGTGCCGGGCAGCAAAAGCCTCAGTACACCCAATATGTATTTAATAATCTGCTCATCAATCCGGCAGTTACGGGTATCGAAAACTATTTTGATGTAAAAACCGGTTACCGTAGTCAGTGGACAGGCTTACAGGGCGCACCTGTAACCAGTTACATATCGGGCAGTGTGCCTTTTGGTTCTGATTTTGTTGGTGGTGACGCTGCAGCACTTTCCGGCGGTAACGAAGCCAATCCCTACAGTCATTTGTTTACCCAAACATACGAAGCTTCGCCGCCACACCATGGTCTGGGTTTTTTGTTAATATCAGACATGGCAGGCCCTATCAATACCACCAATTTTGATCTTACTTACGCTTATCATCTGGGTTTATCCAGCGATTTGAACCTTTCACTCGGGGTTGAAGCTGGTGCCAACCATGTTAGTTTAAATACCTCCATGCTAACCCTCGAAAACCCGCTTGATCCTGCAATTGCCAATGGCAGTAACAGCCAATGGAAACCAGATCTGGGTATAGGGATATGGGGTTATTCATCGAATTATTATTTTGGTGTTTCGGCTTTACAGCTTTTGTCGCAGAATCAATTTTTTAGCACCAGTAACCGTACCACCCAGGCCAAAACAGTTCCTCAGTTTTTTGTTACCGGGGGTATCAAAGTGTTTTTAAATGATGATGTAACGCTTTTGCCTTCAGCTTTGGTGAAATTTATAAGCCCATTACCTGTTACCTATGATATCAACGCCAAAGTAGCGTTCAGAGACAGATTCTGGATAGGTGCCGCTTACCGCAACGGTGATGCAATTGCCGGGATGTTGGGCCTTAATATCAGTTCGCTGATCAACATCGGGTATTCTTATGACTATACTACCTCGGCTTTAAAAACAGTAAGCAGTGGTACACACGAGATAGTCATCAACCTGATGCTCAATAACCGCGACCACGTTATTGCTCCTCCTCACGGATTTTAATCGAAAAATTTTAGCTAAAAAGTATTTCAATTATTGCCAAAAAGCAGGCTTTTTGTTGGTGCCTCTTAAAGTACAATCAACACAGGCCTGGGTGCCTGCTGTATAGCCAACCGGTGGTTTACCGGGTTGCCCAAGGGCATCAATTGGTATAAATGGCGCAGGATTATGTCCGATGTTATAATTGATGTAGGCGTCAATCTGATTAATACCTCCAAAGTTATAAAAGCAGCATGGCATAGGAGGTTTTGCATCCCAATCAAACTCAAGTTTACAATCCGTATAAAAAGGAATAGTTTCCCAGGTAGGAAGCTGACGATTGTTTATGAAAATTCTTTTCGTTGTCAAATTACCGGCGCTGATATAACCGATCACGGGTTCGGAAGGATTGGTAACGCAATGTATATTTCCAGTTAGAAATGTTGGTTGTGCATCAAATATGCTTCCAAGTTGTTCGGTATTTTTTTTAAGATTCGAATAAAAGGCATAGGCATCAGCTGTCAATGCATATTGTCTGACCAGGATACTGTATTCAGATCCTAATTTTTCCGAAGATGAAATAACAGAAGTTATTAGATTTTTAAGGATCACGCTTGATGTTAATTTTGCCGATGAACCCAATACAATGGTGCTTGATGTATCGCTTCCCCAACAATTGGTGATGTTTTGGGTATTTAAATTCCGCGCCAGAACAGTATCTCCGTTTGAATAGAAATAGGAATGAAAATTAGCATGAAATACCCAGGTTTCCTGATAATCCCACCGGTAATACTTTATCTTGTTTAAAGGGTCGTGGCTGTTGACATATAAATTAATGCCCGGGCCGGTAATTTGGCTTCCATTGGTATCAAAAGTAATACTGTCTATCGGTGGGGAGTTTATTACGGGCACAAAATCTGATAGATACGACTCGCCATTGACTGTTTTTATGCTTAAACGATATTTTAAATTCTGATCAAGCATAATTCCGGCACAGGCATAAATTCCACTTTTGATCTCTGTCAACGGGAAGGAAACGTTTTGATCGCTCTGAATATTCACCACAGCACCTGATTCGGGATTGTGGACGCTTTTATTGTCGATATTAACGGTACGGCTTAATTTAATAAAAGTTGAATCAGTGCCACCGTTGATGTTCCCTTCAACCACCAGAAAATTGTTTGCAGCAGTTATTGCCGGGGGTTGGTAGGGTTTTCTACAAGCCGAAATAACCAGTATTGCCCATAAAAGCGTGTAGATCCACTTATTCATAAATAGGGAAAGTAATTACTAAATCTTTAGTTAAAATTAGTCAATTTAAACAACTAAGCAAACTATATTACTGAGCGTCACTTAATAGTTACCTTCAATTATATAAATAACAAGGCTTTGAGAAGAAAAATGAATAGAGGGGTGGCAAATTGCTTATAACTCTTTCCTTAACCGGGCAACAGGGATATTCATTTGTTCACGGTATTTTGCCACGGTTCGGCGAGCTATGTTATAACCTTTTTCTTTAAGGATTTCAGTTAAACGTTCGTCAGCAAGAGGATGGCGTTTGTCTTCGGCACCAATATTTTCTTCGAGTATTTTCTTTACCTCTTTATTGGATACTTCCTCGCCGCTTTCAGTTTGTATAGCTTCCGAAAAAAAGGACTTAAGCAGGAAAGTGCCATGCTCTGTCTGCACATATTTAGAGTTTGCTACACGCGAAACAGTCGAAATATCCATTCCTATGCGGTCAGCGATATCCTTCAATATCATTGGCTTCAGGTTTTTATCATCGCCGGTAAGGAAAAACTCGTATTGGTATTGCATAATTGCATTCATGGTCTTCAGCAATGTTTGCTGTCGTTGTTTGATAGCATCAATGAACCACTTTGCCGAATCGAGCTTTTGTTTAACAAACTGTACAGCCTCTTTCAGCTTTTTATCACGCTGCGAAGCCTTATCATAATGCTCAAACATTTCCTGATAGGAGCGGCTCACGCGCAGTTCAGGAGCATTTTTGGAGTTTAGTGTCAGTATCAGCACACCATCATTATTGATGATATGGAAATCGGGGATCACCTGAAGCTGTTTGGTGTTAACTTCATTTGAATCGCCGGGTTTGGGGTTTAACTTTAATATTTCAGCTATGACCGCACGCAGCTCCTGCGAGTTCATATTTAACGATTTTTCAAGCTTATCGTAATGTTTGCGGGTAAATTCGTCGAGGTAGTTTTCTACAACCAGTGATGCCTTTCTTACAATAGGGTCTTGCTGATCCTTTTTACGCAATTGTATCAATAAGCATTCCTGTAAACTGCGCGCACCAACTCCCGGAGGGTCAAATGACTGAATAACTTTCAGCATTTCTTCCACTTCGTCATCATCGGCGAAAATGTTTTGCGAGAAAGCAAGGTCATCTGTCAATGAAGTAACCGAGCGGCGCAGATAGCCGTCGTCATCCAAACTACCTATGATCTGTTGCCCGATCCTGAAGTCTTTATCAGAAAGCGGTAGCAGATCTAACTGGGCCTGCAGGTTCTCAAAAAAAGAGCTTTGAACGGCAATAGGTATTTCTTTCCGGTCGTCGTCGTCATCACCATTCTGATCATAACGCGAGCCATATTCATTCAGGTTATCCTCCTGCAGGTAATCTTCTATATTAAATTCGTCTGCCGGCCCCGATTCTTCGTCGCTGTTAAAATTATCATCATCCGAATCGTGGTCGGCATATTGATCTTCGGGTTCGTTCAGGTTGGTGAGGCTCAGATCTTCCAGGGCAGGGTTTTCTTCCAGTTCCTCTTTGATCCTGGTATCTAATGATACCGTAGGCACCTGCAACAATTTGATAAATTGTATTTGCTGCGGCGAGAGTTTTTGTAAGAGTTTCTGTTGGAGATTCTGTTTTAACATAAGCTAACAATGATCAAAAATACATCAATTTACTGTAAACCCGAAAATTTACCCGACGCTTGACTTGTCATTCTCCCTTAAACGTAAAAGCTTGTTAAGTGTTTAGATTTAGTGCACGAATAAACGTTTTTAAGTTTTTATAATTTTTGTATGTTTAACAAACTTAAAACTACACTTATGGCTATCATTAAAGAATTTAAAGAATTTGCGATGCGCGGCAACGTGGTCGACCTCGCAGTCGGTGTTATTATCGGTGCTGCATTCGGCAAAATCGTAAGCTCACTGGTCAATGACATCATTATGCCACCTATTGGATACCTTCTGGGCGGTATTGATTTTTCTGATAAGAAAATAACCCTCGTACAGGCTGATGCTGCAAAGAAAGTGGCCGAGGTTGCGATCCGTTATGGTACTTTTATCAATTCAATTATCGACTTTTTGATCGTTGCCTTTTGCATCTTCCTGGTTATAAAAGGAATCAATTCTGTAAAAAAGAAAGAAGAAGAAGCACCTGCAGCTGCACCTGCACCAAGTAACGAAGAGGTATTACTTGCCGAGATCCGCGACTTGTTAGCGAAAGGAAAATAAACCCGATTTTTATTCAACATAGACCCGGTACACAAAATGTACCGGGTTTTTTGTTGCTTTGGCATGGGTTTGCAAATTTTTATCTTTACCGGTAGTTGACTCTTTTTTTTTAAACTCATTATTTTACAAGCATGTCTGTAGTAAAAGAATTCAAAGAATTTGCGGTTAAAGGCAATGTCATAGACCTGGCAGTGGGTGTTGTTATTGGTGCCGCTTTCGGTAAGATTGTCAATTCATTGGTAACCGATGTTATGTTACCACCCCTGGGCCTTTTAACCGGCGGTATCGATTTTTCAGATATCAAGATCGTGATCAAAGCTGCCGATGCAGTAAAGCACACACCGGCCGTAAGCATGAATGTTGGGCTTTTTTTGAATGTAGTAATTCAGTTTATTATCGTGGCGTTTTGTGTTTTCATTGCCGTGAAAGCAATTAATGCGATAAAACGTAAAGATATTCCACCTGCAGTTTCAGATCCGGCACCTTCCAAAGAAGAGATCTTACTTACAGAGATCAGGGATTTGCTGGCAACAGGGAAATAAAACTACTAAAACGTTTTAGGTAATTTTGGATCAGTTAGGATAATATAGTCATTGTCCTTACTGTATTTTGACCAGTCGGGATCGCTAAAGCTATCGTCAGAGATCGCTGCTATATTGATTATTTTGGCTTTAGGGTCATATTTTTTCAGTTTTGCAGCGGTACCCAATTTGTCTTCGCTGTGAAAACCGCCATTTACCTGAAATAATTTATAATCCCGATGTTTTTTGATAAACCGTGCAATGGACCATCCCATGGTAGCATCCCAGGTATTTTGTGCCTGATACATCTGCATTCCGCCCATGGCACTATGGCCGCCCATTACATTTAAAAACTTATCATAATATGCACCTGTTGCTGTATCTATTGGTAATGGTGCCAGCCATGTTCTGCCATATTTATCCAATTGATCAAGACTAGCCAGGCCTAATCTATTTACCCTGTTTACGTAGCGTGCCGGTGCATTTGCAGCAACTACCGGCTCATGGTTGGCTTTTGCATATTCTACCATGGGACGATAATCTTTATAGTTATGCCAGGCACGGCCCTCGGTAATAAAGTTTTTTTCGCGAATCAGCCCGCCCAGGTATTCATCCAGTACACCCTGGCAATCGGTCTCAAACATTTCTAGACTTAGTGCCGTTTTGCCTGGATATCTTTCTGAAATTTTCTGAAAAAGTAAGGCTTCCAATACATGGCAGGTGGTATCATTATGTTCTTCGCCAAAAAATAAAACATCAGCATTATCTAGGTTTGCCGCAATGTCGTCAACGGTTACCACCTTTTGCTGGCGGGTGCTGTAAATTTTATAATGCGAAGTTTGATTTTGTTGAGCCAATGCCAAAACGGGTAGCGCAAATAGCAACAGGGTAGAGATAAATTTCATAAAGCAAATATAATATTTACAAGCATGTTTAAGCGGCATATAAAAGATGGCGACACCTGAAATTTATCACGTTGTTTGGGTATATGGAAAATCATTTAACAAATACTATAATTGTGTTTGAAAAGTATAAAAATTACGCTACATTTGCGCTCTTGTTTTAAAACACGAAGAATAGACTAAATAGCGATGAAAAGAACGTTTCAGCCTTCTCAAAGAAAAAGAAGAAATAAACACGGGTTCCGCGAGCGTATGGCAACAGCCAATGGCAGAAGAGTTTTGGCAGCCAGAAGAGCAAAAGGCAGAAAGAGATTATCTGTTTCTGACGAACGCGCTCACAAAGCTTAGTAGCAATAATTGCTTATTATCCTTACTGTGGCTTTGGCCATTATTGCTAAATTGCAGTTGAGGCATGAGCAAAATATACACCTTTACAAAAGAAGAACGGTTATGCAATAAAAAGCTTATTGATGAGCTTTTTCGTAATGGTTCTTCTTTTTTGTGCTATCCCTTTAAGGTTTCCTGGCTTAATATTTTGGAGGAACAAGCTTTCCCGGCTCAGGTATTGTTCTCGGTACCCAAAAAGCGCTACAAACGGGCAGTTGACCGCAACCTGCTTAAGCGTCGCATGCGTGAGGCTTACCGCCTGAACAAAACTCATTTTTTGTATTTGCCCCTGACAGAAAAAGGGAGGAAGATTGTTTTTTCAATAGGTTATATTGGCAAAGAAATTGCAGATTACAGCCTGGTAGAAAAAAAAATGTTGAAATTGCTTCAAATATTGGCTCAATCAGAAGTGGTATGATCATGCTTATCCAGGCGTTGAAAACGGTTTTAGGCTGGATATTTTTATTGATCATCAGGCTCTATCAGTATTTGATCTCGCCCCTAACCGGAGCTGCATGCCGATACACACCAACTTGTTCGCAATATGGTGTTGAAGCTATCCGAAAATACGGACCATTTAAAGGTGGCTGGTTAACTTTGAAGCGATTAGGTCGCTGCCATCCCTGGGGTGGGCATGGACATGACCCGGTGCCATAATTTTCAGATGATCAGGTTTAAATATCGTAATTGAAATTTTGAAATGATTCTACAAATTGAAACAGCAACAACCGTTTGTTCCGTAGCCCTGGCTAGGAATGGCGAAACGCTGGGCTGTATTGAAGCAGATCAACGTAATATTCATGCAGAAAAAATAACGGTATTTATAAACGAGCTGCTTAAAAAATGTGGTAAAAACTATCAGGATCTGGATGCTATTGCTGTTAGTAGCGGTCCCGGTTCATATACCGGTTTACGCATCGGTGTTTCTGTTGCAAAGGGTTTAAGCTTTGCTTTAGATAAGCCCCTTATTGCTGTAGATACGCTGAATGCGATGGCTGATGGGTTTATTGCAACAAACAATATTAAACCGGGTACATTACTATGCCCCATGATAGATGCCCGCCGGATGGAAGTTTTTACAGCCGTTTTCGATGCGCTTGGAGATCCTGTTAAGCCAACATCAGCAGAGATCATTGACGAAAACAGCTTTGCATCATTACTGTCAGAACACAACATCCTGTTTTTTGGAGACGGAGCCGAAAAATGCAATGATGTTTTGGGTAATATTGCTCATGTTGAAATAGTTCCCGGATTTGCTAATTCGGCTAGCTACCTCACAAAAAAAGCATGGGAAAAATATCAGAAAGCTGATTTTGTTGATGTTGCCTACTATGAACCTTTTTATCTGAAAGACTTCATAGCGGGAAAAAAGGCGCTTTGATCTTACCAGTAGGTTTTGAACAGGCGATTATATAATCGTCCGAGGAATCCGCGTTCGCCGTTAGGCATAACACTCGCATTTAACGGGTGCTCGATCACAGGACCAAATTTTAGTGAAAATCCTAAAAAGAAACTTGCTCCGGTAAAACTCCCATTAGAATAGGATGAATAGTTATGCACAGAGCCTAATAGAGAAGCTGACTGTGCCAATTTATCTGTACCAATATAGAATTCTCCATTAGGCGATTTTACCATAAACTGAAGACCTACATTGAATAGATTAAGGTTATCATAGGAGCCGGTTAAACTCAAATTATAGTTTTCATACTGAAACCGGTTTACGAACGCGCCGGTAAAACCACTGTACAATAATTCCTTGGATGCAACCAATGTTGGCGAATACTTGATCAAGTTGTTATCGTCGAGGTAGTATGATTTTGTTGCACTTAACTCAAATTTTGAATTGGTGGGGGAGGTAAAGGACGCCATTGTTTTGTTGTCCCTCAAAATTGTTTTAACGCCGTTGATGAGATTATCTTCACGTTTCGCGCTTGTAGTACCGGTGATTACCTCGGTTGCCGAAAAATTGGCTGCGTTTGAATGGTTGTACCAATGTATAAAACCTATATCCTTTAAATTAACCTGGAACGTGATGTGCTCCTCAGTTTTAAAGGCAGAGCCAAGTGAAACCTGAAGACCGGGACTACGTGAACTTGGCAAAAAGCTTCTGCCATCAAAATTACCCGGACCCTGACTTTGCTCATATCTGCCGGCCATTGAAATAGTCTCCGTATTGTTGATGTTATCAAAACTGATATGCGATTGCCTGATATCCAATTTATTGTAATCAACGCCCATCAGTAAACCAAGCTTGAAACCGAGTGCTAATTGTTTTGTTACCTGTTCGCGGTAAGATACGCCGATAGAGTTATAGACCTGATAATAGAAATGATCGTTAAAAACATTGTCGTATATACTATTGGAGAATGCTCCCGGCCCATTCAGTACAGCTATTGATTCATCGGTGATACTGCCTTTACCTTCAAGTTTAGTTGAGGTAAATATGCCCCATTCGGAGTCGCCGTTAAAGCTTCCGAAAATTTTGAACATCAGCTCGTAGGCACCGGCATCGATATTTACCACATTATACTTCCCCTGACCTATAGCAAGATTGCCATTTACATATTTTGCGCCAAAAGCTCTGTTGATCAGTGTAGTTTGAACGTCGCCAGTTAGAAAGAAGCTGGCATTAAAGTTTGGCACAATAAAATTAAACGCGTACTGTTTGCTTGAATCGGGTATAAACGACCGCTGAGAAGGGTTTTCAAATGAATCGTAAAGCGTGCCGGTATTATACTGTGAAAATTGTTGCGAGAAACCCCGGGCTGCTAACAATATTAGACAGGAAACAAGTAAAATTTTCTTCATGTATATATCTCAGGGGCAATACAGTAATTAAAGCGTCTTAAAGATAAACTTCAAAAACCAATTTTTATTAAAAATTAAAAAATAACAGCTTTGAGTGTTAAACGTAAATGTGCCCTTTGGGTTGTGTACACTTGGTTTTTTTTTCAAAAAGGCTGGTTTTTTATCGTGGTGTCGGTATTAAGTCGCACGCAAAAATTGGTATAATAATTTTTTTCTGAGACCGACAATTGCCATGAGGCACCATAAAAATTCTTCCACCCTGGCTCCGTTTTACTAAAGTCGTCATAGAACGATGGACGCATATCCTGTTTAAATAGCGTTGCTGCATTTTTAAAACGGACAACAAATGCCATATTGCTTTTTTCCGCCATAAGGTTATTAAAATCATTAAAACCATCGGTTTTAGGCAGAAACTTGCGATTAATATAACTGTCGTTGTAGCTTGCCAGTTCAGATTCGCTGTTCGTCAAAATCAGGTAATTGTCTATCACTCTGAAAAATGGGCGTTTAAAGTTGCTGAATGCATCTCCAAGTAAAATTTGAGGTAGTTTTTCATAGTTCAATTGCCCGGTGCTTTCTGAGGTCATTTTGCTGAGGTTAGTGATCAAAGTAAGGGCTTTCAACCCATCTTTAATTTGAACGATACCCATTTTTTCACGATATTGGGTAGATACTATGGCAAACTCATTTCCCAGCAAATGCGAGAACTCCTTTTGCAGGCGTATGCCGGTTTCATTCTTTACTTTTTTAAGTATATTTTCTTGTTCGGCAGCAAAACTGCTTTTCAACTGGTTGGATGCCAGTCGATTTTCAAATTTAACGGGGTCAGACAAAGAGAAATTTGTAAAATAAGCGGTCGTTGACGGGAATATTTCTTTAAGGCGGTTGATCACCGGTTGCTGATCTTCAAATACATCCAGGTATCCGGGGGGCAGATTAGCCTGCGTTTGAGTAATGCCGTTAAAAATCAAAGCATCACTTTTATAGTCGAGACTGAGCGCTGCAGAAGCGGGCATTTCCCGGAATGTTCGGAATATATCCGGATTTTTTGCCTGAAATAGCTGTCCTGAAATAGTATTTAACGCCCGATAGTTGATATAAAGGTTTGCAAGCGAATTGCTGCGCTGCTGATCGGGTAATAAAACCAGCGCTAATTTCTCTTTACGGTAATCGAAGCGGGCACAAGCTTCTATTACTTCCTTTGAAAAACTTCCGGAAATGCTAAAATCATCTTTGCTGATCAGATAAAAGCGTTTTTTAAGTTCATTCAAGTAAACCTGATAGCCAGGTTTACCAGCGATACTGATGGCAGTTACCAGTATCCCGTTTTGACTTTGTTTGGTTAGCTGTTCTAAAACATCTTCCTGGAAGTCTTTATTTACCGAAGCGGTAAGCAGAAAATCTAAAGTATTGCCTTTTTGAGGGAGTAATGAAATGAAAATATCCCGGTTTGTAAAAAGCTTTTGCAGTAACTGGTTTTGTAACAATAGTTTCTTTAATTCAAGCAATTCGTCTTGTTTTTGCTGGCCGATAAGCGAACCAAAAAGTTTATTTCCTGCAAAAATTTCATAGAAATCCCGGTCGTTACTAAATTCAAATATAACTGAGGCATTGTTGGGGATAGAACGAAGTACCAGATTGGCGTTATTTACCGAACGGTTCAGGTGTCTGAAATAAACGAACGTTACCAACACGGTGGCAGCAAAAAGCAGTACGGTGGCAATAACAAGTCGTTTCATAATTCAAATCACGCAAAGGTAGATTTTTGACTGACAGCGGTAAAGTAATACTTTCAATTGGTAACTTAGCACTTTAAAAGTCTATGTCGCGCAAAATCATAATGACGGCTGCCATTTTTGGCTTGATAGGGGTAATTGCCGGCGCCTTTGGTGCTCATGGTTTGGACCCTCAATTTACGGCCAAGCAAAAAGAAATATGGCGTACTGCAGTGCAATATCAGTTTTATCATGCCTTGGCCCTGTTGTTTTTGTCGTATTTTAAGGCTGAGACCAAGACCATACGTCTCATCTATTACTTGTTTACCATTGGTATTATATTTTTTTCGGGGTCTTTATACCTTTTAGCCTGTGCCGACCTGTTGGGGATAAGCAATTTTGCTTACATAGGACCAATTACACCGTTTGGCGGATTATTATTCATAGCTGGTTGGGCCAGCCTGGCCTACGCTGCCTATACCAATAAATAAAATGCTTGAGTTTGCCGAAGCCCAGCATACCGACCGCCAGACTTTGTTTGTTGAGGTTATTTTGCCCCTGGCAATAGCAAAAAATTATACTTATCGCGTGCCTTTCCAGCTGAATGATGCGGTTGCTATTGGAAAAAGGGTAATTGTTCAATTTGGCAAGAGTAAAATATACACCGCTATTATTGCCGGTGTCAGTAACAAAGCGCCCGACAAATACGAAGCAAAATATATACTGGATATTCTGGATGATCAGCCGGTTGTAACCGGATTGCAATTGCAATTTTGGGCATGGCTTGCCGATTATTACTTCTGCCATATTGGTGAGGTCATGAACGCTGCATTGCCATC
>CAISPD010000028.1 GCA_903887275.1 uncultured Mucilaginibacter sp. | reverse complement strand
GTAGGATTCATATCCGCCTTAGGCGGACGGCAGTTCTTGAAGATAAAAATATTACGGCGGGGTAGCTCAGATGGTTAGAGCGTAGGATTCATAACCCTAAGGTCGGCAGTTCGATCCTGCTCCCCGCTACATTGAAAGCAGGCCCCAAGATGGGGCCTGACTTTTTTACAAAAAAATTTGGCGACTCAAATAGTTAGAGCGTAGGATTCATATCCGCCTCAGGCGGACGGCAGTTCGATCCTGCTTCCCGCTACTTTTTAATAAGCGCGCAAAGCACCTATTTTTTTTTTACTAACCTTATCATGTTCACGACCTACGTCCTCTATTCCCAAAAACACAAAAAGATTTATATCGGCTACACATCCGATCTCGGGAATCGTATCCTTTCACATAACGAATTAGGCACCAATGGCTATACATTAAATTTCCGGCCATGGTCCATACTTTTCACTGAGGAATATAAAACGAAAACAGAAGCCATTATTCGCGAAAAGCAGTTGAAAGGTGGAAAAGGACGAGCATATATTTGGGATATCATCAAAGTGAAATTTGGTAGCTTAGATGTTTAGAGCGTAGGATGTAAATCGTCAGCTGAAAGTGGACCGATAGGGCGCAGTTACGACAGTGACTTGCATACCCTGAAGCGCTGTATAAGCATCATTGAATGAGCTTATAGTTCCAATTTCGGGACAGTACCTTGCCAAGGTAGCCTCCAGTACTCCTAATGAATCCACTTCATCATCAACTATAACTGCTTTCAATGATTTCATTGACGGTAAGGTTTACAGTAACCAATGTGCCACATGCTTTATTTTCGTCATCATACAAGTCATGCGTTGTTACCCTGATATTACTTGAGCTTTTAGTATTTAATAGTTCGATTCTTTCATTTGTGATATTTGTGCCATGCGATTGATGGTTAAAATTGTTTCGCTTTTTCAATTCAGAGGCCATCTTTCTGCCAATGCCATCATCCTGTATTTTTATTAATATTTTACTATTCGAATGTTCGTCCGGGTCAATCGATATTTTGACTGTACCTTCACCTTTCTTGGGTAAAATGCCATGTATTACCGCATTTTCGGCATAAGGTTGAATTAACAATGGGGCTATTTCTATAAATTCCGGGTCAATACTTTCATGAACATGGATCTGATAATGAAGCCTGCCCTTAAATCTCAGGCTTTCCATTTTTAAGTAAAGCTCTATTAACTCCAGTTCGTTTGCCAGGGTAATTTTTTCAGACCGGGCAATATCAAGCGTTGTACGAATCAAACGTGAAAACTTTGAAATATAGTCAGATGCTTCTTCAGCCCTATTATTCTCGAGGTACATTTTGATAGAATTCAAGCAATTAAAGATAAAATGAGGATTCATTTGTGCTTTAAGCGAAGCAAGGTTCAAATCGTTGATCTGATTTTCAAATAATATTTCTTTTAACTGGCGGTCCAATTTTTCGCGTGCAAGGTTATTTTCGAACTTCATGCGCTGGACGCGGCTGCGATAAAACAAGAACGAAACGGCAAAAAGAGCCAGGATGATAACAATAACGATATAAAGAACAAGGAAGCGGGCCCGATTGCTTGCATCGGCCTTTTCCTGGGTCAGACGCAACTTTTCTGCCTTTGCAGCGTATTCGGCAGAGTCGCGTTGCCGCATAAAATTGCTCTTCAAATGACTTTTGGCAAGATCGCCGCGGCTATTTATCACATATTTTACGCGCAAAACCGCTAAAGTGTCCTCATACCGAACAGCCTGTTTATAATTGCCAAGAATCTTTTCGATCTTAACCAGATCACTAATTGCATACAATAGCGCTCTAGGTTGATTGCTTGCTCTGAAATAATTTTCCGCCTTTCTCTTGGATGCCCTTGCATTTAACAGTAATGCGCGCCCCGCCTCACTTGAAATTCGGCCCGTTCTGGATAACAATGAATCTTCCCAAAAATAGCAACGACCAATTTGTCCGTAAAATTGCCCGATTACAAAAGGTAGGAAAACATAATGGGCCTTAGTTTTAAGTTGTATGTTTTTTAAAACGGATATACCATTAAAACAAACCTTGATCGCATCATTATAATTTTTTTGCCGCAGTTTCATATCCGATATTCTATGCAGTGTTTCTGCATAATTTTGAATATCCTGAATTTGCCAGCTTAACTGCTTTGATTTTTCGAAGTAAACCGTTGCATTTTTGTAATCACTTTCTTCTGCATTAATAATTCCAAGCCATTTATAACCCTGGGCCTTAGTCTTGAGATCTTTAAGTCCCTCAGTCAAAATAGCCAGCCGTTTAGCCGCTTCTAAGGCCGGCCCGGGTTGATCTAACAAACGATACGCATTGGCGACCCGTCGCAGTGATTCATAAATTCCCAGGCTAAATTTGTTTCTTTCGGCTATGGCGAGCGCACTTTTATACAAATTAAGTGCGTTTTTCGTATCTCCCGCAGCTAAAAAGCAAACCCCCATACCATTGGTTTCTTCTATTACTTTTTTGTAGTCTTGTATTTGTGCCGCCAGATCCCTGGCTTTATTGTAGCATTCATAAGCGTGCTCAAAATCATCCTTACCCCAATATCCTGTTCCCAAAGCATGAAGCGCTTTAATTTCATATTGTGGCCGGTGTAATGTTTGGGCGAGGCTTAATGCTTGTCGCGCGAAATTGATGCTGCTGTCCGGATTAGCAAGGGTAAATGATTCTGACTGTTTGATCAATAAACTGAACATCGCTGTGTCGCCGCGCAATGCATGGTTGCCCCGCACCGTTTCGGCGGGTACGGCCCAGCTTTTTGGACACATACAAATAATAATAACGCCCAGGTAAAGCGTTAATAAAACTTTTAGTGCAGGGAAACGCATATGTACAGTAATAGCAAAATAATTTCACTTCGAAAACTACCGAATTATTTAGTTAAATATACCACAAAAAATAGTAGTTTTTTTTTAACATATTGTCTTAATTGCGGATTCAAAAGCAAGGCCTTACAACAGGCGGGCTGATCACCTTACGGTCTGATGCAACCGACCCTGGTGTTTGCCTGGGTAATATGCCCTTGACTATTGGAACCACAAAGACCTTTTATTTTGAAGCTAGGCGATTCGAGGAAGTGACAATAATAAAATTTCCGTTTTATTGCGGGAGAATTTCATTGGACACTACACGCCTGATTGTCAAAATCTACGATTTGGACAGAAGAGCCCTTACAATTTGTTGGTCGTTAAGTCTCAATAAATTAATATTACTGGTTTTTAATATCCTTCAATTAAGATCCATCATGCTCATTTAAAATATCCTTAAGGTAATGACACTCCTGAGAGAATTGGTTCCAAAAATGATTCCCGAGGTCCCTTCTACAATGAAAGAAGGCTCCAAAATGGAGCCTTAATTTTTACCTTACCTTTTCATGCTCACCGTATACGTCCAATACTCCCAAAAACACAACAAGATCTATATCGGCTATACATCCGATCTCGAGAATCGTATCCGTTCTCATAATGAATTAGGCACCAACGGCTTCACCCTAAAATTCCGGCCATGGAACATCCTTTTCACAGCGGATTATCCAACAAAAACAGAAGCCATTATTCGCGAAAAGCAGTTGAAAGGTGGGAAAGGGCGAGCATAAATTGGAGGCATCATATTAGAGAAATTTGGTGCCGCGGTAAAATTAAAGACGTATGCCTTACCCAAGAAAATGTTTAACCAAATGCTCCCATTCTTCCTCCAGAGTTAATTCCGGTCGCCGTTGCCGGGCTCTGTTATACCAATAATCGGCATTCCAAATATCACCTTCTTTGCGATGCAAATAGGCATGGACCCAGGCGGATTCTCTATCGTTAAGTTGATCAACCTGAGCATGGGCCTGATGCCAGTCTCCTTTCCCATCATACCAAAGACTCTTCAATTGCACAACATATTCCCTGGCTGGTTCCGCCAAAGCGAGAGATTCTTTAAACCTGATCAAATTCAACTCAGTATTCATTTTTGATAACCTTTAGAGCAATAGCTTACAAAGCTTTTGGTAATACTAATATATAAAAACCTGTTAGCAGTAATAACGAAAATGCACGTTTTGCCTTCGATGATAACAAATAAAAAAGCCACAACAGAGAACCCTCATTCAAAGCCTTCAGTTCCAAAAATTAGTTTAAGCTAGCACCGTTAAATTTGACCTTTTTAACACTTCAAATACTTTCAGCTCTGTTTCACCGGTTGTGGTACCTCGATCTTAAAATCAATATCAAATGTGTTTCTGATCGCTTTGTCACCGAGGCCGGAAAAAAAGTTCCCCGAGTTATAAATGATCCCATATTTTGTACGGTCAATTACAACCTTACCACTGATCGTTATCATGGAGCTTCCCTGACCTACGTTAACGCGACATTGAAAAGGCAGCGTTTTATTTTTAATTGTTAGTTGACCAAATGCAGTACCGTTGACAACTTTTTCTATCAAAATAGTACTGAACGGGTATTTCTCAACATCAAAAAAATCATCACTTTTCAAATGTTCCAGCAGATGCTCATTTTCTTGCTTCATACTTTTCATATCAATGGAGAGTATTGCCGAAGTTATTTCGCTTTTATTTACCAAAATGCTGCCGCTTTTAAAATATAACGTCCCATGTGGCGCATAGGAGCCTACCTCGGCATGGCCGGTCCAGTTGATCAAACTATTCGAAACATTGACTGGTAAATTGCCCTGAGCAAAGGCTAGGCCTGTAAAAAACATAAATGCCAGGCTAAGTATAATTTTAGTTTTCATCATTTTAATTATTAGTGGTTTGCGTATTTGCTTCTGTCTCAATTAATGCAGTTCCTTTATAAAGTTTGCCGTTCTTATCTTTCGCTATAATGTACCATAATGCGTCTCCACCGTAGGCATTGGTGCCGAAACGAATATTCCGTTTATAGGTATAAGTTTTGCCTTTTTTCAAAATACCGTTAGCACAGCCAAAAGCCTCTGAAAAATCATTGAGTGAATAGTGCATATTGTCGTGCCAGCCCGATTCGTCATACCATATAAAACTGCCACAGGCTACCACAGTTAATTGTTGGTAAAGCGCCATAGCTTTGGTATTATGGATCCAATAAAATGTGTCGGCAACCAAAACCGGATAACACGGATTGGGATCGTGCGTCATCATAATACCTACCGGTAACTTCCGCAGCTTGTCTGGCATCAGGCGAGATTTGTTTGACCATACCGCCTGCGCATTTAAATTGCAAGCAAGCGATACCAGAATAAAAATAGATAGTGCTAAATTTTTCATGAATTTTGATTTTAAGTCAAAAGTCGAGCCTGGCACTATAGTCATCGCCCCAAAACAGGAATTGGGACGAACCAAAAATAAATCGGGGCTATTTTTTTATAAAATCAGAGGGCGACGATCCGGTGAACTCTTTGAAAATACGATTGAATGATGTTTTTGAATTGAACCCCGAATCAAGCGCAATACCAAGTAAAGTAAATTTTCCCAGGTCGGCTGTTAGCAAGCGGCGTTTGACCTCTTCAACCCTAAATGCATTTACATAGGTATTAAAAGGTTTATTAAATCCGGCATTGATATTGTAAGAAATTGTCTTTGCCGGCAAATTCAGGAAATCGGCAAGTTCGGCTAAGGTAAGCTCCGGGTTAAGGTACAATTGATGCCTGGTCATTGCTTGGTCGATAAGTTGGATCACCGCTTCATCCGGCTTATTTACCAAACCGGGTTTATCTGCAATATTTTCAACTTTAAATTCAACCAGAGTATCCGCCTCCTGCATACCCAGAACAGCCATACAGTAAATGACGATGCACAAAAGATTGGTCGAAAAGTCGTATTGATAATAGGTATTCCTGAAATCCCTTAAAAAAGCTTCAAAAAGCCAGGCAATACAAACCAGAATCAGCGTTAACAATGAAAACTTTAACCAATTCAAAAGCTTGCGGCTTAAATTTGAGTAGTTATTTGCGAGCCACGATTGATATTTAGTGAAATAGCGAAATGACAGAATTATATAAATGACCAAAGATAACCAGGTGCCATCATACTCTATGCGATAGGTATACGGCTGATGAACCCGGAACCAAAGATCATACTTAAACTGGTAAGACTGAAAACATGCAAACAGGTAAAAAGAGCTTTGGATCAATAGCGGGATAAAATGCAATAGCTCAAAACGAGAAAATTTGAATTCTTTGTTTGTGATAGACCTTACATATAGAAATATAAGCGGACCGAAAGAAAACGAATAATAAATTGGCAGGAAATAAAGACTGGGATATTGCCTGTAAATACCTGATGTTCTTAAAAAGGCGTCAATTACCCAGCCGGAAATTGATAATATTAAAACCGATAACACCTTATTAGCGAATCGGTTTTTGGAGGAAAACCACAAAAGAAGCGAAGTATAAATACCTACGCTGATGGCAGCAAAATAAACAATAACATTAAGGTCAAAATTTATCTTCATCGCCACTGGTCATACTGAGGGCAAAATATTTAAAATTTACTTAAGCCGTCTATTCGTATTCCTAATTAGAGTAAAAAAGCAACTATTTTCCTTGAAATGTAATGTTTTGCTAATTTTTCGTGCCGAAAATTCAATTGCCTTACCTTTGATTGCACAGCGTTTTGATTAATTCAATTTGCACGATCAATTTTTATAATATGGTTAATTCGGTCCAATTTGATTTGAAAGATACCGACAGGATCATTGAAATGGCCTGGGAAGATCGCACGCCCTTTGATGCTATTAAATTACAGTTTGGTATAAGCGAACAACAGGTAATTGAATTGATGCGCAGGGAAATGAAGCCATCAAGTTTCAGAATGTGGCGTCAGCGGGTGCAAGGGCGTGCAACCAAACACAGCAAAACAGCCTTAACCTCAACGCTGAGGTTTAAATGCAGTATGCAAAAGCAGATCAGCGGAAATAAGATCAGTAAACGATAATTCTCAAAGCGCTATAAGCAACCAGATTTAACAGATTTTAGGTACTGGATGGCTTTTCTTTCCATTACCAATCCATCAATTTAGGCTAACTGATCCGGATAGGTTAAATGTTTAAAAATATTTTATCCTACCTGTAATATTTTCTTTTCCCGTGCCACTGATAGTACAAAAGAAAATTAATCATGGAAATCTCAAACACTTTTAACAATTCAAATCGCTTCAGCCGCATTTTATATGTCGCTTTGATCATCGCCGGCATTTTGCATGTAATTTTGAAGCATGATGTTTCAGACGCTATTACTTATTTTCTGATCGCACTTTGTTTTGACCCTTTTGATCAGGAAGTTCGATGGGAATCACGCTCGATATATCAGAAATTATGGCTTGGGGTACATATTACTCTGGTATTGGCGCTTTTCGTTTACATAATTTTTTAGAACGAATTTTATATATTGTAGCAGGTCGATAGGTTAAAATAGACAAGCTTGAGCGAAAAAGATTTTCTGGCACATTTAAAGGAAAACCAGCGCATCATATTTAAGCTGGTTAATATTTACGCACGCGATGCAGACGACAGAAAAGATCTGCAACAGGAAATTATTTTACAGGCCTGGAAAGGCTATCCGAGATTTAAAGGCGAATCAAAATTCAGCACCTGGTTGTATCGTTTATCCCTGAATACGATTTTAACGATGCGGCGGCGTACAAGTGAATTAGAATACCGTGAAAATCTTGAGTCTCTGAATGCAACATCCTCACCATTTGAAACTAAGGACAATACGGAATTACTTTATAATGCCATTAAACAGCTAAACGACGCCGAAAAAGCAATAATATCATTGTCATTAGAAGGTTATGACAATAAAGAAATCGCCGACATTATTGGTATCTCCTCAAATCTGGTAGGAGTTAAAGTTTTCCGCGCCAAACAAAGACTGACTGAAATATTGAAAAAAGCATGAATATAGAACCCGAATCACTGTGGCAAAACCTGGATAAAGTTGAAGAAAGTCAGGCAATGATCGATTTCGCAATACCGGGCAATATTGCCAGGAGTAAAACAAAATCCCCTCTTATGAAAATAAAAAAGTCGCTACAAGCCAGCATGGTTTGGATAGCGATATTGCTGGTCGTCTATATTTCAGCTTTTTTAATATTTCAACCCATCTTTACCAGGATAAGTCTGCTCGTTCTTGCTGGTTATAGCGTTTATAGTTTTATATATAGCTTTAAATTCTATCGGCAAATCAGTCCCGACGTAATTGCCGGCAATTCGGTAATAGCAGAATTGGAGCGTCATTATAGCAGTATTACCCGATGGTGCAAAGCTCAGGAACTTAATGCTCTTTTTTTATATCCGATAAGTATTTTGGGTGGTGCTATTTTAGGTCTCAGCACTGCCGGAGCTGAAAAAATGGACCTTTTGATGCACAAACCCAACGTTTGGGCAATTTTATTAGGTTTTATAATTATCATAACACCGGTTTTGTTTTATATAACACGGTGGATGATGAAAGTTGCTTATTATAAGCATCTTGAACATTTGAGGGTATTGATTGAGCTATTTGACGAATAATTCAGCACATAATTTTCTGATAACTGATCAAAGGGCCCAAACCGCCTTATTATTTAGCGAATTAGTTTAACCTGATACTAGCAGTCCGCAAGCATGTCGAAAGGTAATATTCCTGGCTAATGGCAATAATTGTGCTGGCAAAGTTTGATTTCGCCAGCGCCGCTATTATAAATTTCGTTGGTTTTCCTGGCCGATATTTTTTATAATTTTTTTATCTTGCGGTATACATGAGACTCCCTTATCGATATTTATTGATAGTGATCGCCATTTTTGTTTCTAAAATGGCATTTGCGCAGCAGCCCGATGTGGATTTTCAGCTGAGCAACACCCTGCTAAGTGGCAAGTCAATTCTTAAAATTAAGCGTGATTTTAATGACCCTTATTTATGGGTTCTTGCTAAAAAAAACGAAGTTTATCGTGTCAACATCTTAACACTTAATATTGACGATTTTACGCCACAATTTGCTCAATTCAATAACCTGCAATTTATAGATATTGCAGGTTGCAACAAGGATACAGCTTATGTTGCAACTAACTCCACCAATGTTATTTCATATAATAGCGGTTCATTTTCCATGATCGGGGCCGCTGACGGGCTTGTTGATACCGTGAATTCTATCGGTTTCTCTTTTTATAGCTCTCCAAATGTTTTACATATTGGAACAACGAAAGGCAACGGGGAATATAATCCGAAAGGAAACACACTCTTATATAATACGTTCGGAACACTGACTGATGACAGGATATATGAAGCCAGCTACCGCAATTTTATTGCAAAAGCAGATTCATACGATGCAAACCGGCCAACTTTAATACCTTTTATAGTTTATGGTGCTGGTAATGGCGCGTTACTTGAAATTTTACCAATTAAACAAAGTGGCAACAATATTATTACTGCATTTACTGCATTACAATCTCTGGTAAGCCCGGCCGGCACATACAATTCTAGTATTTTTTGGGGTAATGAAAATGGATTCTTTGAAGAAGCAGAAACACAGTCACCTAATAATTTGGGGATTTTTAACTATTATTTACCTGGGATTAAAGTAAACAAAATCACTGATATTTTTGGACTTACTTCATTAGGCAACCCCAATACAATTGCGATACCTAAATATACATTTACAAAGCAGAATTTGTTAATTGGCACCGATAATGGCTTTTATTATTCCAGCTCAATTTATGGAAAATATAAAGCTAATTTGTTACGCGATTATTCTTTGTTTCATTATGACCTACTGGGCAACGTTCATGTAAATGATATTTGCGTCAATAGTAATGTAAACCAATTAAGCGATTTGCCGCAAGCCTGTGAGAGTGGTGTTTGGCTTGCTTGCGATAACGGGCTTTATTTACTTATTCCAGATTATGCAAAGTATTTTGACCCAAAACAACAGCTTAATACCTTGATTTGTAACAATTTGAGTTATGGTGACACAACAAGCACAATTAAAATTTGTAAAGGAGACACGGCACATTTTCTCATTGATATGAGTACAAAAACTGTGAATACTTTCCAATGGGTAAAAGATGGTGTAAATATTGCCGGGCAAACCGGCTTTGATTTCGCCACAACCCACCCTGGTGACTATAACGTTATCATTTATTCGCCGTGCGAAAATATACATGCCGAAACCAACCATTTTAAGGTTCAAGTCATTTCTGCCCCAGTTTTCAGCTTCAACTATCCTGATAAGCTACAATATTGCGACAGCACCCAAACTACCCTAAAAACCGATCAGAACCCGCAGTACCATTACCGCTG
>CAISPD010000027.1 GCA_903887275.1 uncultured Mucilaginibacter sp. | reverse complement strand
TATTATCGGGCCATTTTTAGGTGGCATTTTGGGCAGTTACGATATGCACTACCCCTTCATTGCTGCTGCTGTACTGGCGTTTTTAAACGCGGCCTACGGCTATTTTATCCTGCCTGAATCCTTGGATCCCGAAAACAGGCGCCCATTAGAGTTATCAAAATCAAACCCAATTGGTACCCTGGCAAAACTGAGCAAATACAAAGCGGTACTTGGTTTGGCAGTAACCTTGTTTCTGGTATATTTTGCGGCGCAGGCTGTTCAAAGCGTTTGGACTTTTTATACCATTTATAAATTTCAATGGAACGAAAAACAAGTGGGTATTTCCCTTGCCATAGTTGGTTTGGTTTATGGTGTGGTGCAAGGTGGTTTAACCCGACTGATCATTCCCAAGTTTGGCATGGAACGCAGTATTTGGGTAGGTCTGCTGTTGTATAGTGCAGGTTTGGCTTTGTTTGCTTTTGCCAGCGAGGGTTGGATGATGTATGTTATTTTAGTGCCGTATTGCCTGGGTGGCATTGCCGGACCGGCTTTACAGGGCTATATGAGCAATCACGTACCCGCCAATGAACAAGGTGAATTACAAGGTGGCTTAACAAGCTTGCAAAGCCTCAGTACCATTTTTGGCCCCTGGGTAATGTTTAAAATATTTCATGTTTTTACCGCAACAGATGCACCATTTATTTTCCCTGGAGCACATTTTGTTGTCGGGGCGATATTGATGCTGTTGAGTGCTGTGTTAGCGGTCTTATCTTTCAGGAGGAATAAACCGGAGGCTTTCAAAAAGGTGCCTTTTGCCAATGCACCAGAACTAAACGAGGAGTAAGTTATCCTAAACAAAATGCTTCCTGTAGCTAAATACTTATCGAATTTAATAGCCGCAAACATTTAAAAATCAAGAAAGTTCAGACTATATTTTTTTCAATTTAGCCCATTTACAAAATATTTACGGTTGGTAGCAAATACGTTTAACCGCTAAAAATAATATATTAGCCCCCGCTATTCCAGCTAAACTATGCATTATCAACACCTGGCGATAAGGCCTGCGCTGTATTTCTAAATATGGACCAAACACCTCCGGCTAAGACAGCAGCAGCCCTCCGTTTTATATTCATCACCATTTTTATTGATATAATGGGGCTGGCGATCATTATACCAGTGATCCCCGATTTGCTGCGCCAACTGGGTCATGTAGATTATGCAGCTGCCTCGGGTATCAACGGATTGCTTACTGCAACCTATGCCTCTATGCAGGTGCTTTTCTCGCCTTTAATGGGTAACCTGAGCGATCGCTTTGGAAGGCGACCAATACTACTGATATCACTTTTGGGTTTCAGCATCGATTATACCTTTATGGCCTTCGCGCCGACCGTTTTCTGGCTCTTTGTAGGGCGCACTATTGCGGGTATCTCAGGAGCTACAATGTCTACAGCTACTGCCTATATTGCGGATATCAGCAGCGGAGAAAAGCGTGCCGCTAACTTTGGTATAGTGGGTGCAGCCTCGGGTTTGGGTTTTATTATTGGCGTGTCCGGCGGTGCATTTTTAGGTGAGATCAATATCAAATTCCCGTTTATGGTAGCGGCAGCGGCAGCGCTGATCAATGCCGCCTATGGCTATTTTGTTTTGCCTGAGTCGCTTTGCCGGGAAGACCGGCGCCGTTTTGATTGGAAGCGCGCCAACCCTATAGGCTCTTTCAGGCAATTGGGTAAATATTCATCACTGGCCGGTTTAGCTATTGCCTTTACCCTTGTATATATCGCCCAAAAAGCTGTAGAATACCAATTACCATTTTACGTTTATGAGAAGTTTGAATGGTCGAAAAAAAGCGTGGGTTTCCTTGGCTTATTTATCGGTATGCTGCTCATCCTGATACAGGGTTGGCTCATCCGATATTTGATACCTAAATGGGGACTTAAACTTAATATTTTCATTGGGCTGCTCTCTTACG
Organism: uncultured Mucilaginibacter sp.; assembly: GCA_903887275.1. Lineage (GTDB taxonomy): Bacteria > Bacteroidota > Bacteroidia > Sphingobacteriales > Sphingobacteriaceae > Mucilaginibacter. Next base: position 35,436 of record CAISPD010000027.1, on the reverse strand, counting down.
GCGCTGGTATGCTGTTGATCGCTTTTGCGGGTCATGGTTGGATGATCTACCTGTATATGATTCCTTATTGTTTCGGGGGCATATCAGGTCCCGCGCTGCAGGGGATGATCACCAGTAAATTCGCAAAAAACGAACAGGGGGAATTACAGGGAGGCCTTGCCTTGCTATCCAGCCTGAGCCTCATCATCGGGCCTATTCTGATGGGCTATACCTTTAACATATTTACCATTAAGGGTTCAGCTGCCTATTTCCCGGGGGCACCGTTTATCCTTGGGGCGCTGCTGATGTTCATCAGCACGGTTTTAGCTGCCATCAGCATTAAAAGTTTGGCTAATCAAGACCGCTGACACCACCAGATATCACAAATTTCATCATATCGGCAGCACTTCGATCAATAAGCTTGACTTTATCGGCCGAAATAATGATAACCTGACCGGCAAAGGAATACGACCAGGGGAAATATACGGCAACCTCGCCCGGCAGACCGATCTTCGCCAAGTCTTTTTGCACCAGAAAGCCGATCTTTTTAACACCGAATTCATTGATCTCAACCAAAACCGGTTCATTGAATTTCTTTTCTTCGCCTACAAATGCTTCTGTGAGGTCCTTGATGGACGAATACAAAAATTTAAAAATTGGCAAACGGTTGATCCAGCGGTTGATCCAGCGTTTAATGGGGTCAGTGACCACATTGGTAACCAAAATACCGGCTATGATAATAATGACCAGTACATTAAGAATGCCTAAACCGGGTATATAGATTGGTTGACCGTGGTTGTCGGTCAGAAATATGCCGCTCAGATTCAATGCGCTATCCAGTTTATAAACGCCCCAGTATACCAGGAAAATTGCAGCGCCCAATGGAACAACAACAATCAATCCTTTGATGAAATAATTGAAAATTGCGCGGACGATCCTTCTCATATGCAGGGAGTTTTATTCGTAAAAATACACTCTTTTTACGCGTTGCGAAACATTGGTGAGTATTTCGTAGGGAATAGTGCCTATTTGCCGCGCAAGCTCTTCTATTGGCAATTTGTCGTTAAAAACAATCACCTCGTCTCCTTCTTTAACTTCAACACCACTTACATCCAGGGTACACATATCCATGGAAATATTGCCAACCGTTGGCGCAAGCCGCCCATTGACCAGCATTTTGCCCACACCGTTGCCAAAAGCCCGTAAATAACCATCGGCATAACCAATGCGTACAGTAGCTATTTTGCCGGCTTTACGCAATGCACCCTTACGATTGTAACCAATTGTGTCTCCCGCTTCAATTTCCCGAACCTGCGAAACACTTGTTTTTAAAGTAGCTATCGGCTGTAAGCCATTTGAACCAGCTTTGGCGGCCGAATCAATCCCATACAAACCTATACCAAGCCGCACCATATCATATTGTGCCTGTGGCCAGCGGGTAATACCTGATGTATTATCTAAATGTTTAATGACCGAATAACCTAAAGCCTTTTCAATCAACGTGAAAGCACGTTCAAAACGTTCGATCTGTAACTTCGTAAATTCATCGTGCTCCTGTGCATCGCTCGCTACCAGATGCGAAAACACGGAGCGCACCCTGATGTAAGAATTTTTATTGAGTCGATCACAAAGCTGATCGATATCCGGATCCTCGAAACCGAGGCGGTGCATACCCGTATCAATTTTAATATGAACCGGATACTCGCTGATACCCTGTTTGCGGGCATACTTTTCAAACTCATCAAGCAAATTAAAGCTGAATATTTCGGGCTCCAGTTCAAATTCAACCAGTTTATCAAAAGCAGATATTTCGGGGTTGAGCACCATGATGGGCAGAGAAATGCCTGCCTGCCGCAGCGCAACGCCTTCGTCAATATAGGCTACTGCCAGGTAATCTACTTTATTATACTGCAAGATATTTGCAACCTCAAAGGTTCCGCTGCCATAGGAGAAAGCCTTTACCATCGCCATTACTTTCACCCCCGGATTTAACCTGCCGCGAAAATAATTCAGGTTTTGCAGCAATTTGTCGAGGCTTATTTCCATTACGGTTTCGTGCGCCTTTTGGGCCAATGCCTGGCTGATCCGTTCAAATTCAAAACTGCGCGAACCCTTGATCAAAATCGTTTCATCATTTAATTTCAGCGAAGGTAAATAACGCAGCAATGTTTGGGTATCGGTATAAAAGTATTGTTCGGCCACTCTAAAAAACGACTGGTAATAAGCCAATGAAGCTCCAACACCAATAAACTTATCTACACCCTTATCGCTAACAAGTGCAGCTACCTGTCTGTACAATTCCTCCTGTTGTAAGCCGGTTTCGAAGATATCTGAAAGGATGATCGTTCGTCTAGGGTGCTGGTTCTGCTGGTTTAGAAAATTAAGGGCTATTTCAAGCGATTGAACATCAGAGTTGTACGAGTCGTCGATCACAGAACAGTTGTTGATGCCGGTTTTAAGTTCCAGGCGCATGCTTACCGGATTCAGCCTTGCCATGCGTATACCTGCTTCCAGAGGCTTATACCCCATCGCCAATAACGTGGCCCAGCAAGTAATGGCATTTTCAACGGAAGCTTCATCAGTAAAAGGCACCAGGCATTCTATCTCGTCAGCATTGTAGCTTGCACGAAGCCGGTAATGACTAACTTCTGCCGTTGCTGATTTGATGAACAGATCTGCTTCTTTAAAATTCCGGCTCCAGGTAAAGTGCTTCCCGGCGTAGTTTTTATCCTGATGTTCAACCAGCAGATCAAATTGATAGATCAGCAGTCTTACATGCTTAAATAATTTAAGCTTTTCTTCGATCTTTTGTCTACGGCTTGCAAATCCCTCATCATGTGCCGGACCAATATGGGTTAAAATACCAATAGTTGGCTGGATGATGGATTCCAGTTTTTCCATTTCGTTTACCGTGGAAATACCAGCTTCAAAAATACCAAGGGTATCGTTTTCATCAATCTGCCAAACCGAAAGCGGCCCACCTATTTGTGAATTATAGCTTTTTGGATTACGGACTATATGCTGATCGGCTCCGATCAGCTGGAAAAGCCATTCTTTGACGATAGTTTTACCGTTACTGCCCGTAATGCCGATCACCTCCAGGTTAAAGCGACTACGGTGGTATGCCGATAAATGCTGCAATGCAGCCAGTACATCATCGACCAACAAAAAATTGGCTCCCTGCAAATTTGTCCCCGAATGGCGGGTCACTATAAAATTACGGACACCGGCGGCATACGCCTCAGCAATAAATTCGTGGCCGTTTCTACGTCCGCTAAGTGCAAAGAACAGCGACCCCGATGCATTGGTGATTCGCCTGCTATCGGTTAGCAGGGTGCTGATCAATTGATCCTGTTCAATAACACCTTCCGCACCAATAATAGTTTTGATCGCTGAAACAAGGTAGCCTTTACTTTGCATGCTACGAATTTGCTTATATTTCTGTCAATACAAGAATTTTTGGCAATTTTGGTTTGATGGACGAGGCAAAAAAAGGAAAAATACCGGACGAAAATACCGCCCGGCAAAAGGCCGAACGGTATTGCGCTTACCAGGAACGTTCGCAACAGGAAGTGCGCGACAAGTTGTACGAATGGGGGCAGTATCCATCAGTAGTTGAAAATATTATCTCGCAATTGATTGCCAACAATTTCCTGAACGAACAACGATTTGCCTTGGCCTATGCTACCGGTAAGTTCAGGCAAAATGGCTGGGGGAAGGTGAAGATAAAACAAGGGCTGAAGCTAAAACGAGTTTCGGAACCCCTGATCAAAAAAGCTTTGCAACATATTGATAGCAACGAATACGTGACCATGCTGAAACGACTGATCGAAAAAAAATCAGCATTGATCAAGGAAAAAGACAAATTCAAATTAAACTATAAGCTCCACCAATATGCCTTAAGCCGCGGATTCGAGAATGATCTTATCCGTGATGTTTTAAATAATTATGATGCGGTGTTATAGTCTGGAAGTCCGCATCCCGATAGCTATCGGGAGTCCGAAAGACGGTATTGGTAAAAGGCTATTTAAATAGTTCCAAAAATCTGTGTAATCTAAATAATCAGTAAAAATCTGTGATTAAAATTAGTCGGAAAGTCCGGATAAGTCCGAAAGATACAATGAAGGGCACCTGTATCATCCTAAAACACAGGCAATTTAAAATATTTTAAAATTAACATTTGCACAATATCCAAATCTGCCTATATTTGCACTCCGCAAACGCAAAAGTAGTTTGTGAATATGCGAAAGTAGCTCAGTTGGTAGAGCACGACCTTGCCAAGGTCGGGGTCGCGAGTTCGAATCTCGTCTTTCGCTCTAATCCCTTCCACAAGAAGGGATTTGTTTTTAAAAGGATAATCATCCGCTCGGGTGGTGGAACTGGTAGACACGCAGGACTTAAAATCCTGTGCCCGTCAAAGGCGTGCGGGTTCGATTCCCGCCCCGAGTACTATTTTAGGCAAGTTGCCAACTTTGTTGGCAACTTTTTTTATGGGTTAAATTGTAGTAGGATTACGGCTTTGTAAAAGTCATCTCCAATCCTTATCTTTAACCAACATGACGGAATTTCGATTCATTCCTATAGCTCCGGATCCTTTGCTAAGTCCATATTTAGCTAAGATATCTGTGTTTGAAAGTAGCGGCCGACTTCCAGCCGCGGAAAGAAAACTGATCGTTCCGAATGCGAATTTTAAATTAACACTTACCTACCGTAACGGGATAGTGGCCGGAATAGGCGGCAAGACTTTTGTTCAGCATGAAAACAGACTAAGTTTAACAGGTTTGATCGATTCGCCGGTTATGCTTGATGCGCAGAATGACGCTCATACCGGCACGATAATAGTCGAATTTAACCCTATTGGCGCATACCGTTTTTTTCATTTACCCTACGCCGAGGTAAAAAATCAAATTGTAGAGTTGGGGGACCTGATCGGCAATCGTGCAGAGAAACTGCGATTGCAATTGAGTGAAGCAAATCCTGTAGGTCTCAAATTGCAAATGCTGCAAAATTTCCTTATCAAGCAATTAGAAAAAACCTTAAGCGACCCAATATATGATTACTGCATCGATAGGATATTGCGGGCCGGCGGTTTGCTAACTGTTAAACAATTGGAAAAGGATACGGGGTACAGTTCACGTTGGCTTCATACAAAATTTTCGGAACATTTGGGTACAGGGCCAAAAAATCTTGCGGAAATCGTTCGGTTCAAACAGGTTTACCAGACGTACTCTGCAGGAGCCAATAACCAAATCCTAACTGAGCAAATTTATTATAACTATCACGACCAAAGCCATTTCATAAGGGCATTCAAGAGGTTTACAGGAGCTACCCCTACTGATCTTAAAAACAGCACAAACGAATTGAGTACCAAGAATTTTAATTCCTGAGTTCCGATTTGTACAATACACAGGAAAAACATCGTCCTATCTTTACTGAAAAAATAAAGAAAATGGAAGCAAAGAATTTCAGTAGCACTATCACTGCAAATATTAGCGCCAATGAAGCGATCAAAAAGATTAGCGAGGTACCGGCGTGGTGGGGAGTAGATTTTGAAGGCAGCGCCCAAAAACAGGGTGACAGTTTCGTGGTTAAAATGGGCCCTGAAGCGTATTTTAATTGTACAGTAACGGAACTTCTCCCGGCAAAAAAAATGGTATGGACAGTAGATGAATGCTATATGCCCTGGTACAACGATAAACAGGAATGGACAGACACTCGTATGATATTTGAGCTTACGGAACATGACGGCAAAACAAGCTTGACATTCACCCACGAAGGCATAACTCCGGAAGTAGAGTGCTATAAAGATTGTGCCCCCGGGTGGACGCACTGGATCACCCGGAGTTTGTACAGTTATTTCACCACAGGGAAAGGTGATTTTGATCAATCGCGGAAGTGAGATAAAACATGATAGGTAAAAACTACAAAAAAGCAATATACTCAGTAGAAATTGAGCTTGCTAAAACTCCGAATGATGTTTTTAACCACCTCATTAATCTTTCTAAATGGTGGCCCGAAGACTTCGAAGGCGAAAGTCTCAATCTGAACAGCAATTTTATTTTAAGCACGGGCGACTCGCATTATTCAAAAAATAAAGTGGTTGAATTTGTTCCAGATAGAAAACTGGTTTGGCTTGTAACCGAGAGCATCCGTAAATCAGACAACTTTGATTGGTCAGGAACAAAAATGATATTTGAAATAACGCCGAAAGGCGGCTATACTCAACTCAAATTCACCTATGATGGGATTGTTCTCAAGGAAGAATCTGAAAGATTAGTTCAAATATGTAACCTGACCGTTAAAGATTTCTTTTATAACTTTATAGTAAATGGCAAAACGAAGTGAATTTTAGCAAAAAAATGAAAAGTTTCACTGCAACAATCGAAGTTTCTAAATCTCCGCAAATCGTTTTCAACAGCATTACTAACGATGTTGCTAAATGGTGGGGAGGGCCTGACCTCGCGGGAAATAGCGCTAACTTAAATGATGAGTTTACCGTTAGCCACCCTGGCGCTCATTATTCTAAACAGAAATTGGTGGAAGTTGTACGTGATAAAAAAGTGGTTTGGTTGGTCACTGAAAGCACGCTAAACTGGCTTCAAAAAGACAAGCATGAATGGACAGACACAAAGATGATTTTTAATATAAGCATCGAGGGCAATAAAACTATTCTAAATTTTACACACGAAGGGCTGTTTCCAGAAAAGGAATGTTATGCGATGTGTTCAAAAGGTTGGAATACTGTTTTAAATGACTATTTGTATAATTTGATCACTGAAAACAAGGCACATTTTTAGGTTTTAAACACAAAAATGATTGGATAATCTTCCCGTCGCCTATTTCATATTATGCGATTAAACGTGCTAACAGCGTAATATCTTCTAAAAAATGATTTGAAAGTTGTAACTTTTGGAGTACAAAAGCTGGCTGATGGGCCGGCTTTTTTTTTGCTAAACAATTTAAGCACGTCCATTAAATAAACCAAAAACACTTCCTACACAAAAAAGTCTAAAACCCCAAAAATCAATCCGCTCAAACACTTCAGCCAAAAGCATACTAGCCTCTTTTTCAATTAAATACGTTTTTAATTTGACTTTATATGCTATTTGTACAATAATTCGGATAAATAAACGTACCTTGCCCCTTTAACTTATAGTAAAATGGCAAAAGGAACAGTAAAATTTTTTAATGAATCAAAAGGCTTCGGCTTTATTACCCCGGCTACTGGTGGCAAAGAAGTATTTGTACACGTTACCGGTTTGATCGACAAGATCCGCGAAAACGACGAAGTTAGCTACGACGTGGAAGAAGGCAAAAAAGGTCCAAGCGCAGTTAATGTAAAAAAAGCATAAACAGCATTGGCAAGATCAACAGAAACATTCAGTAAGAAGGAAAAAGAAAAGGCCCGCCTAAAAAAATCCAAAGAAAAAAAGGAAAAGGCTCTGGAACGCAAGGCTAGCGCCGGAAAAGGCAAAAGTCTTGAAGATATGATGGCTTATATTGATGAGCACGGAAATATCACGTCCACCCCTCCCGATCCCTCCAGGAAAATAAGTATCAATGCCGAAGACATTCAGGTTGGTGTCGCCAAACAGCAGGACATACCTTACGAAACTGTTAGAAATGGTATAGTAACCTTTTTTAATGAGGCTAAGGGCTACGGATTTATCCGCGACCTGCAAACCGAGGAGAGTATTTTTGTACACATTAATGCATTAACCGAACCCCTGAAGGAAAACAACAGGGTAACTTTCGAAACCGAACAGGGTCAGAAAGGCTTATCGGCTATTAAAGTGAAAAAGAAATGACAGCATTGGTTAAAACAACTGCAACGGCGCAGCAGAAAGAAAATTTCAAAAGCCGCTTTGCCGAGATCGTAAAAAACAATGCAAGTTTAAGGGACCAGTATTCTATCCAGTTTTTTGAGACCGCTCAGAAGAGCAATTATGGTTTCACCGGACGCGATGGTAAATCTCTGAACATTCTTTCAAGCCTCACTTTAGAAGAAACTGAAAAATACAAGATCTTGAAAAGTAATTGGCAGAAATAATTGCCTTTGACTTTTAAATAAGAGTTTTCGATTACTAAAGCTGGTCATCCGACCGGCTTTTTTTGTGCCCAACTGTCGCGTTAGCAATATTCAATTTTTTTTAATCAGCTTAAATTCAGGCAAACAAAAAGCCCGGTAAAATTGTATTGTCTAAACTGCAATATCGGTTTTACGGTTTTTGCACCTATTTACTTATCTTTCGAAATTCAAATCACTGGAATGTACAATATCTGCTGTATAGGACATATTACACTGGACAAGGTTGTAACACCGCATGCCGAACGCCATATGGCAGGTGGTACCGCTCTATATTTCACGTCTGCATTGCAAAATATGGACCTCAGCTATTTGCTGGTAACTTCAGTTGCCGAAAGTGAAATGTACGAGGTAGATGCCCTGCGCGATTCAGGTATTGAAATTTGGGCTTACCCCAGCAGGAATACCGTTTACTTTGAAAACATTTACGGTGAGAACCTGGATAACCGCACGCAAAACGTTTTGCAGCAAGCTGATCCGTTTTCAGTTGCGCAATTGAAGGAGGTTGAGGCAAGCATATTCCACCTGGGGCCGCTGCTGGCCAGTGACATACCTACCGAACTGATAATATACCTCGCTAAAAAAGGTAAAGTATCTCTGGATGCGCAGGGATATTTGCGAAAAGTTCAAAATAAAAAGGTATTGCCTGCTAACTGGCCCGATAAGGAAAAAGCATTGGCAAACGTTACATTTTTAAAAGCTGATGAAACTGAATTAGCCGTACTTACAGGCTGCAAAAGTGTTGAGGATGGCGTTAAAGTACTGGCCGACTGGGGTGTAAAAGAGTCTGTTATCACTAACGGAAGTCAGGGATCGGCAATATATTACAATGGTCAGCTATACCCTATACCTGCCTACCCGCCTCAACAACTGGAAGATGCCACAGGCTGTGGCGACACCTATATGGCAGGCTACTTATATAGTCGATCCAAAGGTCATGATGTTGAACAAGCGGGAAATTTCGGCGCGGCCATTGCCAGCCTGAAAATGGAATCACCCGGGCCATTTACCGGCAATGAAAATGAAATAATTGAACTGCTGGCTAAAACTTATTGAAGTTAAAACAGTATAAGGTTAAACATTTATCGTATAATTTTTTACCTTTAATCTGTACGAAACACCGTTTTATGAAAAAACTTATTACCCTGCTACTTATTGGTTTTAGTTTACAGGCTTTTGCGCAAAAAGACTCTTTAAAATACTATAATAACCTGCGCATTAATACTACCACCCACGGGCTTGAGGTTTTGGGTGCATGGGGTATTGCAAATACCGGTATCAGTGCAATAGGTTGGGTAAACTCCACTACGCCGCAGTCGCGCTATTTTTACCAGATGAACACCATTTGGGGAGGCGCCGATTTTTTGACTGCCCTTTTAGGATATACCGGCACCAAGAAATTAATGAATAAAAATCTGAGCGCTGCCGAGCTTTTAGAAAGACAGGAAAAACTGGTAAAAGTATTTAAGATCAATAGCTATTTTGATATCGGCTATCTGGGTGCAGGCGCATACCTCACTTTGGCTGGTAATTCCCGTAATTCGCCTATTATGAAAGGCTACGGCGAATCGATCCTGTTGCAGGGTGGCTTTCTGCTTATTTTTGATAGTTTGATGTATAAAGCCGAAAAAGGCAATAGTACCAAACTACGTCAATTCCTTGAGAAACATCCTATTACCTTTGACGGTCGCCGCGTTGGGATCATTTTTGAGATGTAAAGCCATACAGGCCAACGCTAAGCTTCAGGTATCTGACAATTAAAACTGGAGGTGAAAATCCAGTGGTAAACTATATTGCACACGAACAGGCAGGCCATATTGTAATCCGGGCGTCCAGGGATTTGTTGTTTTCTGCAAAGCTTCAACCGCAGCCTCGTCGCATCCGCCACCGATGCCACGTTCTACTTTTATCTGCTCCAGATCGCCATCTTTCCCGATAACAAAACTAAGTATCACCTTTCCTTGTATCAGATTCTCTTTAGCCTTCTTGGGGTATATGACATGCGACGCCAAATCGCGATAAAACTGTTGCAAACCTCCTTTTGGGGCTGGCTCTATTTCTTCCTTTGTAAAATGGATCACTTTACCTGTTCGCTCAAAAGTGGTGCCCGAAACTAAAATACCCTTGTCATAGACACAAACGAAGGTATTCAGAGTGTCTGTTAATTTACCTTTCCATTCGCCATCCTTTAATCCATTATAAATAGGTCCTTTTGAAAAAACTCTTTTAAAAGTATCGGTATAATAGGCGTATGTTCCATTACCATTAACTGCGGGTGATTTACCAGCCATGTCATATACATTACCTATGATCTCCGTTTTTTTCGCGGTATCAAAAACCGCTGTATAATAAATTTTGCCATTCGGAAAATAATAGGCAAGGTTTATAGCAACTCCCTGGCCATCATAATTTCCGTAAAACTGTCTTTTACCGGTAGGATAATAAGTAATACGTTTTCCATACAGTTTACCGTTAGCATAGGTAGCAGAATCCTGCAGTTTGCCATCTGCATAAAAGGTCATTCGCTTTCCGGCATAGTGCCCATTTTCATAAGTTGCCGTCTCCTGTAATTGTCCGCCAGGATAAAACCGCTCAAAATCGCCCTGCCCTTTAAAATACGGTCCTGCAGTGAGCGACTTCCCTTTAAGGCGGGTTTTGCCATTAGAATACACATCCTCCAGGTTGTATAATTTGCTATTGGCCGAATCCGGCGTCATGATCCGGGTAAAATAGGCACTATCGCGGTTATCGATCAGCATCGCAGCTTTATTGAAAAAATAAAACATTGAACCAGTGCTGCTTTCTTTTTTTTCCTGCGCATTTGCGCTGATGGACAATAAAATAAGAGCTACAAATACAGCAAGAAGTTTTTTTAGCATTGTATAGAAGATAGGAATTTTAATAATACGTTGTTTAGGGGTATTTAACAGCCAAAATTACTTTGTTGCTATTCACTCGCTATACTGTAACTTATCGGAAAGGTAAAAGAAACTTTTACAGGTACGCCATAAATTTTCCCTGGTATCCAGGGAGGCGACAGCGATAAAACCCTGATGGCCTCTTCATCACATCCACTTCCAATTCCACGGAGAATTGCAAATTTGGATAGTTTGCCTTCACTATCAATTGTGAAATTAATAAAAACCTTACCTTGAACTTTGTTATCTCTGGCAACCGGAGGATATTTAATATTGTGCGCCAAAAATTTATAAAAGGCAAACTCTCCCCCTTGAAATTCAGGGTTTGAAAAATCGTTAGTAAAATTATAAACCCGGCCCGATTTTGTCCTGCTTGTACCAGAGACCGAATTTCCGTGGCTATAGGTACATTTATAATAGATAGTATCATATACAGTACCCGTCCATTCGCCATTCCTTGTTCCGTCAAGGATCGGTCCCTGCTCTAAAATTTGTTTAAAATTTTCATCATATAAAATATGAGCACCGTTACCATTACTCGCCATAACTTTACCCGTTGAATCGTTTGATTCTTTAACTATAATTTTTTGATTTGAATAGTCATAAGTAGAAACGCAATAGGCTTTGCCATTAGGATAATAATAATACTGATCGCCATCAATCCTGCCATCCTGAAAGTTTTCAATGCTCTTTCGGCGCCCATTTGGGAAAAAACTTAAAAATGAGCCGCTTCGCTGTAATGGTAGACTAGCTACGAGGGATTTGCCAACCTGCTTTAATCTGCCGTTTTTATAATAATCTTCAACAGTAAACAACGTTTGATCTGCGGTGTCTCTTTTTATGATCCGGACAAACGCGATGCCGGCACTATCTGTAGCCAGTTGTTCATTTTTGTCGAGATAAAATACAAGAGAATCGGGCTGCTTGTTTTGGGTCTGGGTTTGCGCAATTGCTGCAATATTAAAAACAGCAAACAGCATGAATAATAAGGAGGTTTTTGTGGGTACCATAGCCAGTTTAAGTCCATAAATATAGCTGAAAGACGGCGAAAACGGTATTAAAATGTTTGTATTGAATTTAAGGGTGCCTGAATAGTATTAACGGTTTAAAAAAGCTCATAAAAAAAACCCTGCGAAGTACGATTGCTCCGCAGGGTTTATCATATCTATTGTCCAGATAATATCTTATTTAAATACCGTATCGGCTAAATTACTATTTACAGTTGCAGTGCTAACTTTATAAGTGATAGGCACACCTACAATACCGGTTAACTCAGCAAACGGGATCTTAATGCCGCCATCAACAGTTCTGTAATCACTGTATACAATATGAGTAGCATTAGGCGCTACGGCATACTGCTGTAATTTAAGACCTGTTTTTACATCGTAAAAGTATTTAACACTGATACCATCCGGCTGCGATACGGTCACCAAATAAGCCGGGGCACCGTCAACAATATGGTACTGGCTATCCAGTTTTGCAGTATAACCATCACCGGCAAAATCAAGCTCAGGGAATAGTTTATAACGTGCTTTAACTGCGGCATGTTCCTGCTTGTCTGTTATCGGCTGCGGGCGACCTTGTTGTACCAACTTGATGCTGTCGCCATTAATGGCAATATGCAGGAAAACAGCATTGTTAAACTGCGGAATAGTAACTTCCTGCAAAAACTTGCCGGGTACTTTATATTTGTTGGTCCTAACAATTTCTATACCCTGCACCGAACCTTTTGAATTGATGGTAAGGTCATGAATTGCTTTAACGTGATCTTCACCGCCAATAGCATCCAAATAAGCTTTTACTACGCTTTGAGCCGTAGCGCTTTTATCAATTGCAATACCACTTAAGGCATTATTTTCGGGGTTGGTATCAGGCAAAACATGATCTGGATCGATAAGTGCATAAACCACTTTTGAAGTTGATTTATAGGTGAAGGTCCAGGTTCCACCACGCTGCCAAATTTCAGCAGGCAATTTAACTCTTGACACTTTACCGTTTTCCTCTTTGATCTCCACCGTAACAGGCAGCGCCATTTCTTCTTTGTTTTCGATGGTGATCAGCGAGCCTTTTGAAGGATCATTATTGATATAGTCGATCGATTTTAAAGCCTGATCAACTTTCCAGGTAGTCTGGAACCATTCGTTCCAAAACCAGCTCAGATCCTCACCGGCAGCATTGTCCATAGCATGGAAGAAATCCCATGGTGTAGGGTGTTTAAAGGCCCAGCGTTTGATATAGGTACGGAATGCAAAATCAAAGCGTTCTTCACCCAATATTTGCTCACGTAAAATCTTAAGACCTAATGCAGGTTTAGCATATGCTGCGAAACCGAGGAAATTAGGCTGAATAATATCAGGCGTATTCATAATTGCGTCAGCGTCGGGTGCAAACATAGACTCTGCAACTTTCTGCTCATCAGCAGGTTCAAAATATTCGCCGTTATTGAAAACCTTAGTATCAACATCATTAATGAACGTGTTGAAACCTTCGTCCATCCAGGCATATTTACGTTCGTTTGAGCCTACGATCATCGGGAACCAGTTATGACCAAACTCGTGGTTGGTAACACCCCACAAACCGCCACCCTGGCTTCTTGCACCGCAAAAAACTATACCCGGATACTCCATGCCACCTACAATACCGGCAACATTGGTAGCTACCGGGTAAGTAAATTCGAACCATTCTTTCGAATACAGTTCGATACATGCTTTTACATATTCGGTGCTGCGTCCCCAGGCTTTTATGCCCTTGCTTTCGATAGGATATACTGATTGTGCCAGCGCTTTTTTACCACTCGGCAGATTGATACGAGCTGCATCCCATATAAATGCCTTAGAAGCTGCCCAGGCCACGTCGCGGGTATTTTTACATAAAAAATGCCAGGTAAGTGTTGCTTTAGCCGGGTGAATTGATGGATCTTTCAAATCGGCTGAATCTACGATACCCACAGTTTTATCACTTGCTTTTGCAGCAGCCAAACGACCCAATACTTTCGGAGTATAAACTTCCAGCGGGTTTTGTAATTCGCCCGAGCCTACTACAACCAGATTTGAAGGTGCAGTGATCGTAAAGTCTATGTCGCCATATTCCAGGTAAAACTCGCTGGCACCCAGATAAGGGATAACATTCCAGCCAGTAATGTCGTCATAAACTTCCATACGCGGATACCATTGGGCAATTTCATATATCCATCCGTTTTTGCTGAGCTGGCGTCCCATACGGTCGGTTCCATATTCAGGAATATCAAAAGCATAATTGATCTTCAGCTGGATAACACCACCACCTGCTTTAAGAGCAGTTGGCAATTTTACCTGAAGCCTGGTATCAGTAACCAAAAAATCTACCTTCTGGGCTATTTTATTCTGAATGATATAAACCTCTTTGATCTCGTCACCATTGGTGAAAGTTTTGTTATTAAAACGACCACCTTCAACCGGGCTGGTAGCTTCGGCACGCGAATCAGCTTTATAAATATTCTGATCCACCTGCAGCCACAGGAAATCAAGGGCATCCGGACTGTTATTAGTATAGGTGATCAGAGAGGTTCCGCTGATTCGGTGTTTGGTAGTGTCGAGGCTAACATTCAATTTATAGTCGGCACGGTTTTGCCAGTATTTTACCCCTGGGGCACCAGCCGCCGAACGGTATTCGTTACCCTGCTGTCCTTTGTAAAACAACGGGTTAAAAACCTTATGCTGATCATATTTATCAGCAGGTTTGTCTGTGCTTTGTGCCAGGCTTACCAAAGCCGGGGCACAAAAAAGAAGGGATAAAGCTATCCTTGTCAGTTTCATATTTGAGAGTGATTTTTTAATGGCAATTTAGAAAATTTAGTTAACGATATTTCTATACAGAAATACCCTGTCGTATAGACGACCAATGCACCAGCAATGTTACAAATGGTGGTTGTTTTTAATTTAAATAGTCCGGAAGTCCGAAAGAAAGATTTACAAAGTTTTAAAAACTTCGTAAATCTCCTCCGCGCAAAATGATCTGTGAAATCAGTCCAATCCTTAAAAATCTGTGATTCTAAAAACTCCCATTAAACATCCCTTCTAAAAATCTCAT
The DNA here is from genome assembly GCA_903887275.1 of uncultured Mucilaginibacter sp. GTDB lineage: Bacteria > Bacteroidota > Bacteroidia > Sphingobacteriales > Sphingobacteriaceae > Mucilaginibacter. The sequence continues at coordinate 20,385 of CAISPD010000027.1, read as the reverse complement.
TACCAACACTTTAAATAAACTCTAGAACACCAACAAAAATCGTCCCCCAATCGAAATCCACTTTCAGCAAAGTCTTCCCTGAAAATCAGCGCATTAGCCATATACCAAAGTGACCAATCAGACTTTCACCAATCTATTGATCCAGAGCCAATTACAAATAGAATTTCACACCACCGTGAAAATCTGGATAATTTTTACTCTAACTAACTGTATATTAATAAATTACCATTTACGGTCAGGCCCACCGTTTTGAACAGCTAATCACCTGTTGTTCAACAACTTGCAAATAAACATTCAAAAGACCAGTAATAACAATGCCATTTTACGCCGATAAATAGCTGTAGAAAAGTACATTTTCGGGCAAAACAGGTTTTTTTGTGAACATTAATACAATTTTACGTCCCAACTCAACTTTCGGACTTTCGGTCATTCGGACTTAATCGTTCAACTAAATTTTCTATTTTTGCCATAGATCGGGAAAAACGCCCGATCAGCTTCAATGGATATATCAGTAGTAGTACCACTTTATAATGAAGTAGAATCATTACCCGAGCTTACTTCCTGGATAAGCCGCGTGATGGACGAAAACGGCTTCAGTTACGAAATCATTTTGGTAGATGATGGCAGCAATGATGGGTCGTGGGATATGATCGGTCGCTTACAGGGTGCCAATACGCAGATAAGAGGTATCAGATTCAGGCGCAACTACGGTAAATCTGCAGCACTTAATGTTGGATTTGAGGCTACTAAAGGCAATGTGGTAATTACCATGGATGCTGATCTGCAGGATAGTCCGGATGAGATCCCCGAACTCTACCGCCGTATCACCGAAGACAAATACGACCTGGTTTCGGGCTGGAAGGCTAAACGACATGACCCGATCACCAAAACTATCCCTACTAAATTATACAATGCCGCTACTCGTCGAATGTCGGGCATAAAAAACCTGCACGATTTTAATTGCGGACTGAAAGCTTATCGCAGCACTGTAGTAAAAAACATTGAGGTATATGGCGAAATGCACCGTTATATCCCGGTAATTGCCAAATGGGCCGGCTTTACTAAAATAGGCGAACAGATAGTGGAACACCGCCCGCGTAAATATGGAAAGACCAAGTTTGGGATGAGTCGATTTATCAACGGCCTGCTCGACCTGCTTTCAATTTTCTTTGTAGGTAAATTCGGTAAAAGGCCAATGCACTTTTTTGGTTCTATGGGAGTTTTGAGTTTCCTTACTGGATTGATCATTGCTATCTGGCTGATCGCCGATAAATTATACGACATCGCACATAAAATACACATCACAAGGGATGTAACTAATAACACCTGGTTTTATATAGCCCTGGTTGCCATCATCATCGGATCGCAATTGTTCCTTACCGGTTTCGTTGCCGAACTCGTTTCCCGTGGCTCGCACGACCGTAACAATTACCAGATCGATGAACGGATTTAATTGGGCAATTTGAAAATTTGCTAATGTTGTTCTCTGTTATCATTCCCCTTTACAACCGCCCTCAGGAAATCAAAGAATTGCTGGAGACGCTTACGGTACAAACCTGGAAGCTGTTTGAGGTATTGGTAATTGAGGATGGTTCGGTAAATGATGCCGAAGAAATTGTTAAAAGCTTTGATGGCAAGCTCGATATCCGTTATTTCAAAAAGCAGAACGAGGGACAGGGTTTCACACGCAATTTTGGCTTTGAGCGTGCGAAGGGCGATTATTTCGTCATTTTCGACTCTGATTGTTTGATTCCCGAAAACTATTTCGAGACCGTAAATAACTTCCTGAACAACAACTGGCTCGACGCCTATGGCGGTCCGGATGATTCGCATCCATCATTTACCGATGTACAAAAGGCCATCAGTTACAGCATGACATCCCCTTTTACAACCGGTGGTATCCGCGGCAATAAAAAAGGGATAGGCCAATTTCACCCGCGCAGCTTTAACATGGGGGTTTCGCGTAAGGTTTGGGAAAAATTAGGTGGCTTTATTATCACCCGTTCGGCAGAAGATCTGGAGTACAGTATCCGTATCCATTCGGCCGGATTTAAGATCGGACTGATACCGGATGCGAAAGTTTACCATAAGCGCCGTACCAATTTCAGGCTGTTTTTTAAGCAGATACATTTTTTTGGCAGGGCCAGGATCAACCTGTATACCTTTTATCCAAAGGAATTAAAATGGGTGCACTTCTTCCCTGCCGTCTTTACGTTGGGGCTCATCTTTACACTGCTCAGCAATATTTTTGGCGGATGGTTGGCAGAAGTATGCGACAGTTTGCTGGCAATATGGATTTTGTTGATATTTTTTCATGCCTGGTGGAAAAACCAATCGGTAAAAGTTGCATTTTTGAGCGTAATAGCTGCCTTTACCCAACTCATTGCCTACGGATTAGGATTTATGCAGGATTTCTGGAAGCGTATAGTTTTAAAACAATCATAACAGAGTATGTACCACCCCTTTTCGGTCGCTGATACGTTAAAGACTTCCTGGTATCTTCTCCGTAAGAATTTTTCTGTCATTGCTATCTACTCGTTGCTTACCCTTACTCTGATAGGCCTGATAAGTGCTACGTTTATATTTTTGCTAACAGACAGTTTATCACAAACCCTGGGTGTAATAGCGATGCTGGTGTCGATCAGCTTTATTTTTCTTGGATTTATAAAACTCGTTTTTCAACTGATCGACCGGGAGTACTACGACTTTGAGTTTAGTGATATCATCCCGAAAGTTAAAATGTTGTTCAGCTATCTCTTGCTGTTAATTATTGTTAGTACACTTTCGGTATTTCTGACGCGGGCAATCAACTCGCTCGAGAAAGGCTATACACAGAATATTTTAGGTATTCTGGTTTGGGCTTTTTTCCAGTTCTTCTTCCTTTTTTATTTCCCCATCAGTGCTTGCTTTATTGTAGATGATGCTTCGGGTGCCTTTGAATCAATTGTTCAAAGCTATAAGCTGATCAAAGGAAATTTCTTAAAATATGTGCTATTGTTTCTCATCATTGAAGCTATGGTATTTGTAGGCTCGGTGACATTGGTGGGTATGTTATTTGTAATTCCATTTGTCAATATCATTCTTGTAGTCGCTTATCGTAAATTAGTTTACAGTTACCAGGATATCGACGAAGACCTGGCCGAAACCAAATGATCATGGGTCTGAAAGCTGTACTGAGCCGGGTATTTGCCGCATGGACAAGCAGGGAGATCAACCGTATCCGCTCAAAGTCGGTCGAACTGCAAAATCAAACTTTCCAGTACCTCCTAAAAAAGGCTCAGAATACCGCTTTTGGCATCGACCATCATTTTGAAGCGATCAAAACTTACCACGACTTTAAAAAGCTGGTGCCGGTTCGGGATTATGAAGACCTTAAACCCTATATCGACCGCGTAACCGCGGGCGAAGAAGACATCCTGTGGCCCGGCAAACCTGAGTACCTGGCTAAAACATCCGGAACAACATCAGGCGTAAAGTATATCCCCATCAGCAAGGAAAGCATGCCGGAACATATCCGTGCTGCACGTAATGCGCTGCTCAACTATATTCACGAAACAGGCCGATCAGATTTTGTCAATGGCAAAATGATATTTCTCCAGGGTAGTCCCGTTCTACAGCAGAAAGCCGGCATATCAGTAGGCAGGCTTTCGGGTATCGTAGCCAATCTGGTGCCCAAATACCTGCAAAAGAACCGCTTGCCCAGCTATCAGATCAATTGCATCGAAGACTGGGAGCAAAAAGTTGACGCCATCGTGGACGAAACTTTGTCACAGGACATGACACTGATCTCGGGCATACCTCCCTGGTGCCAGATGTATTTCGATAGGCTGAGTGCCAAAACCGGCGGTAAAAAGATCAAAGACATATTCCCCAACTTTAAGCTTTTTGTTTATGGTGGGGTAAATTATGAACCTTACAGGGCACGCATTGAAGAAAGTATCGGCTTCGCTATCAATTCGGTAGAGACCTACCCTGCTTCCGAAGGTTTTATCGCTTTTCAGGATTCGCAAAAGGACAAAAGTCTGCTTTTATTAACTGACGCGGGAATTTTCTATGAATTTATTCCTGCCGGGGAGTTCTTCAATGAGCAACCCACGCGGCTAAATTTAGAACAGGTAGAACTCGATAAAAATTACGCGCTGGTTTTGAATACAAGCGCTGGCCTTTGGGGATACAGTATCGGCGACACCATCAAATTTGTATCGAAAAATCCATACAAGATCCTGGTAACCGGTCGCATTAAACATTATATCTCCGCTTTTGGCGAACACGTTATTGGCGAAGAAGTTGAACAAGCCTTAATGGGTGTAGCTAATGAAGAAGGAGTAGATATTATCGAGTTTACAGTAGCGCCTCAGGTTACACCACCTAAAGGCCAATTACCCTACCACGAATGGTTCATCGAGTTCGGCAAAAAGCCGGTAGACTTTACGGCGTTTGCTTTAAAAGTGGACCTGGCCCTGCAAAAGAAAAATATTTACTATTTTGACCTGATAGAAGGGAACATTTTACAACCTTTGATCGTCCGTAATCTGCAAAAAGACGCTTTCATCAATTATATGCGAACTCAAGGGAAATTAGGTGGTCAGAATAAAGTTCCGCGATTATCGAATGATAGGAAGATTGCTGAAGAATTGCAAAGATATATTGATTAACATTTACGCATAAAGCAAACATTTTTGAATCACAGATTTAGCCTGATTCCACAGATAACACTTATGAAACTTCCTGCCAGCGAATCGGTGAAATCAAATAAATTCTCTAAAATCTGTGATTCGTAAATAATGAAGTTACAAAGTAAAATATGAGCGTCAAACGAATCGCAATTTTAGGTTCTACCGGTAGTATAGGTACACAGGCATTGGAAGTGATCGGAGAAAATCCGGAGCTGTTCAGCGCCTATGTCATTACTGCACAGAACAATGCCGAATTGCTCATACAGCAGGCTAAACTTTTCAAGCCTGCTTATGCTATTATTTGTAACGAAAAGTACTATCCGCATGTCAAAGATGCACTGGCGTCGACAGGGGTTAAAGTTTTAGCAGGGATCAATGCGATCCATGAAATTGTCAGCGACCCCGAGATCGACATCGTGCTAACCGCGATGGTTGGTTTTGCCGGTTTGGAACCTACGATCAATGCCATCAAAGCCGGCAAAGACATTGCCCTTGCCAATAAAGAAACGCTGGTTGTAGCAGGAGAACTGATCACCGGCCTGGCGAAAGAATATAAGGTAAACATCCTGCCTGTAGATTCAGAACATTCAGCCATCTTTCAATGCCTGGAGGGCGAAAACCCAAACAGTATCGAAAAACTGATCCTTACTGCTTCTGGCGGGCCGTTTAGAGGAAAAGGACTTGATTTTCTGCAAAACGTTAGCCCTGCGGCTGCTCTGAAGCATCCTAACTGGGTAATGGGATCGAAGATCACTATCGATTCGGCTTCATTGATGAACAAAGGGCTGGAAGTGATAGAAGCAAAATGGTTATTTGATATCGAGCCTGAAAAAATTGAAGTAGTGGTACATCCGCAGTCTATTATACATTCCATGGTACAGTTTCAGGATGGATCTATCAAAGCACAAATGGGGCTGCCGGATATGAAACTGCCTATACAGTATGCTCTGGCTTACCCTGCGCGCTTAAAAAACAATTTCAAGCGTTTTGATTTTACGCAGTATCCTAACCTGAGTTTTGAAGCGCCTGACATAAAGACATTCCGCAACCTGGGGCTGGCCTTCGAAGCTATCAAACAGGGCGGAAACATGCCATGTATTGTCAATGCGGCCAATGAAATAGCAGTGGCCGGATTTTTGAACGGCGCAATAGGCTTTGTTGCCATGAGCAGCATTATTGAAACAGCCATGCGGCAAATAGCATTTATAGCCGAACCAACGCTGGTGGATTATTTGAATACAGATAGTGAAACGCGCATATTTGCGCAAAAATTGGTTGAAAATTTGCCGGTTAATACATTTACAAACTGATATAAATAGATAATGAGTATAGTGATCATGGTGGGCCAGTTGTTATTGGGCCTTTCAATTTTAGTTATTTTGCATGAGTTCGGGCATTTTATTGCCGCCCGTGCTTTTGGCATCAAAGTGGATAAATTTTACCTGTTCTTTGACGCCTGGGGTTTTAGTCTGTTCAAGTTTAATTATAAAGGTGTTGAATATGGCGTGGGATGGCTCCCTTTAGGTGGCTATGTAAAAATAGCCGGTATGATCGATGAGTCGATGGACAAGGAACAGCTGGCAGGACCACCACAACCCTGGGAATTCCGCTCAAAACCAGCATGGCAGCGCCTGATCGTAATGCTGGGTGGTATCATCGTTAATATCTTCGTTGGTATTTTCATTTTCTGGATGCTGGAACTCAAATACGGCGATATTTATATACCTGCAAGTCAGGCTAAATATGGTATTGTTGCAGGACCGATAGGTCAAAAAATAGGCCTGCAGTCTGGAGATCAGATACTCAGCATCAATGGCAAATCCCTGGTGCGTTATGATGAATTGACCAATCCAAAAGTGTTTTTGGATAACGCTGTTTTAAATGTTCAACGCGGCACTCAAAAATTCAATATTACCGTTCCCTCAACGCTTTTGAACGATATTTCGGATAAGGGATCCGATGGAATTGAACAGTTTATCAGTGCGCTGCCTCGCACCAAATTCTGTGTAGACTCGGTGATCCCGGGCAATAATGCAGCAAAAGCCGGTCTGAAAAAAGGCGATAGCATTGTAGCTATTAACGCCAATAGCGTCGAATACTTTGATCAGCTTCAGCAACAATTACAATTGCAAAAAGGGAAGCTGGTGCAACTTGCTATTCATCGCAATAATACAGCGCTGAATCTAACGGCACGAGTTACACCTGACGGTAAACTGGGTTTTTCTACCAAAGGTGATATCCTGAAGCCAAAACGAGTAAGTTATGGCTTGTTTGCTTCCTTCCCCGTTGGCGCTACCAAAGCCTGGAGTAACTTTACCAATAATGCCAAAGGCCTGGGTAAGATCTTTACCGGTAAGGTAAGCGCTCAAAAATCATTAACAAGTCCTATTGGTATCGCCCGTATGTATGGCGGCGAATTCGACTGGTTTAACTTTTGGCGGCTAACCGGCTTTATTTCAATGGTGCTGGCACTAATGAATTTATTGCCAATTCCGGCGCTCGATGGCGGTCACGCTGTTTTCCTGATCGTAGAAATGGTGACAGGTAAACCTTTAAGCGAAAAGTTCCTGGAAAGGGCACAGATCGTAGGCTTTATATTGCTGATATGCCTCATGGTATTTGCATTTGGTAACGATATTGTCAAAGGCTTTACCAAATAGGCTAAGACCACCGCAAAAAAAAGGGGAAACTGTATCAACAGTTTCCCCTTTTTTATGGATCAATAATCGCTTTCAGACTGTTGGATCTGGTGTTTCTGCGAAATCTATTGGTTTAATTTTCTTAAAGATAGATGCACCCACTAACGCTGCTAACGAACCGACTATCGCATCGAATATCGCTGCACCAAACGCACCAAAAACAGGGCCCAGTTTTTTTGTAAGTGAAACTGCATTATCTATTTGCTCACTCGACAACCCGCCCTTAGCCTCCATTTGTGCCCGAGCATCCTCAGCAGCTTTCACCATAACATCGGGGCTTAAAATAGCCAGGTACAAATAGATAAAAATAGCGGAAAGTAAGCCCGAAAATACAGCAAATCTAAATCCAACGGAAAATCCTTCGCTAAAAGTGAGGAATCCCTCATTTTGATCTCTAAACTCTTTCTGAGCTAATAAAAGAAACGCAATGAAAGGTATCAAGGTAATATACCTGATTGGAGAATTAGAATCGGGAACCAGATATTCAAATGCATAGGTCATAATTATACCCGCTAGCAGATTGATCAAAGCCCATTTGGTGGCTATTTTTGTCGGATTTATTGTTGTTGCCATATAATTGTGTGTTAGGTTTAAATAAACGACTCTAATATACCAATTACTGCCAGATCAAAGCCTGCATTGATCGCATTTTTTGCTATTTCAGTTTTATCATTGGCTGATGGTTTTGTATTTTGAAAAAAGCAAATTAAGGGGTAAAATATTTCTTTGATCTCGGCGTCATCCGCAAGCATTTTGGAAACCCTGCTTATTTCTGCAACCGGACTCTCAATTAATATCTGATTTACAATTACCGGTTCATATATCCGGTGCTCGTCCTGAAACTCATCCTCATCTACCAGCAAAAACTCTTTGAGGTAGTCGTCAAGTCCGGGTTCAATGTCCTCATCAGCACATTCATTCAGGTATAGCAAGGTATTCAGCAGTTCTGTGCCGCGATCGAGCGTTTGTTCCTCTATCCTTTCCCATTCCTTGCTATCAAGGTAGTCATCATCCAGTTTTTTAACATCTTCGCTAAAAAAATTAATCAGCAAGAGATCAAAGAATACTTCCCGCAATTCTTCCAAAGCAGGGTTATCGTCAAATATTTTATCCAAAGCCGCTACCTTTTTAAGGAAATCATCGCTCAGCGAAAAAACGTCAACAAATTTCAGCACCAGGGCATTTGCACCGGGGTATTCGTATTGCGAATATGCTTCCAATGCCGACCGTATTGCCGATTGTACCTTGATATCGATCATGATCTATTGTTTAAATACCTGGTTGTTATTAATAGTGAGCAGGATACTGCCTTTTAGCTTATGCCCGATAAACGGCGAATTATAAGATTTAGAACGGTTATTGTCTTTATCAAATGTCCACTCAGCTTTATCATCAAATACTACCAGGTTCGCTTGATTCCCCTCGGCTATAACCGGCAGATCAACACCCAATATTTTACGTGGGTTGATGGCCAGTTTCTCAATGATAGTAGCAATAGTCAGGCCTGCTTCCAAAGCTATTGAAAAGGCTGTTTGCAGGCTAATCATTCCGTACTCGGCAACTTCAAACTCAACATCTTTAAATTCAACCTCGTGTGGTGTATGCTGTGAAGTGATGGCGTCTATTGTCCCGTCTTTTAAGCCAGCCAGCAGCGCTTTTACATCTTTTTTGGTACGCAGGGGTGGTTTCACTTTATATTGGCTGTCGAAGCCTAAAAGCACCTGATCAGTCAACAGCAAGTGATGCACCGCTACATCGCAGGTTACTGGTATGCCTTTCTTCCTGGCCTCCCTGATCAGCGATACAGACCGCTCGGTAGAGATGGTGGTAAAGTGAATTTTTGAGCCTGTATATTCTGCCAGGTATAGGTCGCGGGCTACCATCAACTCTTCGGCAAGTGCAGGTATGCCTTTCATCCCCAATATAGTGCTTACTTCACCTTCATGCACCTTAGCTTTTCCGGCAATGGCGGTGTCCTCAGGGTACGAAAATACCAGCGCATCAAAACCTTTGGTATAAAGCAATGCACGTTCCATCAAACCTGCATCCTGCACCGGACGGTTGCCATCACTAAATGCTTTGGCCCCATGCTGGTACATATCGTACATTTCGGCCATATCCTTGCCCTCGCGTTTATAAGAGATCGCACCGAGAGGATAAATATCCACCAGGTTGTTTTTGGCGCGATTAACCAGATACTCAATTTCTGATTTAGAATGGGCCGGCGGTTGTGTATTAGGCATTAATGCCAAACCGGTGAACCCGCCTGCGGCTGCTGCTTGCGTACCGGTTTTCAAGTCTTCTTTAGTTTCAAGGCCCAGTTCGCCGATGTTACAATTGAGGTCAAAAAAACCCGGTGAAAGGTATTTCCCGCGGGCATCAAATATCTCAGCGTCTGAATCGATCCCTTTGCCGATCATAACGATCTGGCCTTTTTCGATCAAAACATCAGCAACTTGTTGGTCAAAGGGTGAACCCGGGTCAGAGATGGTCGCGGATTTGATAAGCAAATTCATTTACGTTGCTTTTGGGATGGAAAATGTTAGCGATTTGTATTTGGCGAAAACACCTGTTTACCAGGGTGATAGTATCGTACCAGCAAAATTTCCGCACCTATAAATATCAATGCCAAAATTATACAAAGTTTCCATAATTGCAGTCCCAAATTTAAATCAGCAACATCGCCCCTTATTGATGCCGAACCCGGCTGTAAAACCGGGGCAGCCTGCGGGAAATCTGCTCGCAAAACCGAGGGTGACAGGTAGCTCATATCAGACTCAGCGCGACTATTATTAAAAGCTACGACAGCCAATGTACTGTCCTGTCTTTTCAATTCGTAATTACCCGCTTCCGGAAGCTGATCGCCAATGAATAAGCGGGCATCTCCCTGCTGATCACGCAGGTCGGGGATCAGTGAAAAGTTTCCTTTAGTTAACTTCAAAACTTGTTTATCGTCTGATTGAAATGGCGCAACTGCAATGTAATCATCCTGCCCTAAGGTATAGCATAAAGGCTGATCGTGGCCACTCAATAAGGCTATTCTGAACATGACAGGCACAAAAAGTGCATGCCGTTGCAGATTACTGAAACCATCGGATAATGGGACAGCCGAAACATATACCTTTCCACGTCCGATGGCGTAGGCCGACCAGAATGCTTGCCTCCCAGCTAGCTCCATCAGATTTTCTCCACGCGGCGTAGCGCTAAGCTTATAATATTTGGAAACAACAGGCAGGTCAGGATTTTGCGGGAAATTTTCGAAAATACGTTTAAATATTTCGCTTTGCAGGTTTATAGCAGCTACTCTTGAAGGTTCAAGCACCAGTTGTAATGGCCAACCGGCATCAACAGATTGTAAAAAAGATTTATAATTCGCAAGGTCAGCATCCTCTGCCGGAAACACAGCCAATGAACCCCCTTTAGCTACATAGGCTTTTAATTGCTGAGACAGGCCAGTTGAAATGGCTTTAATATCTGATAGTACAATTAGCGGAAAACTATCAAGCCCGGCATAGTCCACGTTCCCATCAGCTATACTTTTGGCAGCAAAAAAAGGATCGGTTTTAAACACTGCATCCAGAAAAGTATTGGTGCTGCTACCATTAATAATTAAAACAGGCTCCTTTTGCTTGACGTTGAAAGTAAAATAAAACTGGTTATCGAAAGTTACCGGGTTATCCTGTAATTGTAGTTCTGCGCGCTGCCATCCTGGTGAAAGGCCGGAAAAAGACAATGTATCCAACTGCACCGCATGCGGGTCAATCGCATAACTGCCCTGGGCTTTTTGCTCGCCGTTGATCAGCAATTTCATGGGCACTTTATCAGCTTTCTGACTGGCGTAATTATGTAGTTTAACAACTAATTTTTCGCTTTCTCCACTACGATGAACGGCAGAAAGTAACCATACTGAGTCGACGGCAATATTGGGCAGCATTCCTGATTTGACCTGAATTAGGTTGAATCGTACTGTGCTATCGGCTTTTACCGGATGCTGGCCTGCAATATTATTTTGAAAATCAGAAAGTATAAAGGATGTCCGCAAGGCTCCCTGCTGCTCCAAAAGTAAGCTTTGCTGGCGATCAACGATCTGTTGTAAGTTCCGGCTTTGCGGGCTGATCTTTACGGCATCGACAGCATCATTAAACTCATCACGACTTAGCAATCGCTGGTGTTTACCTTCAAAATCCTGAGTAAGTAGTTGAAAGCGATCATTTATACTGTAGGCAGAAGCGATCTCTTTGGCACGGCGTTTAGCCTCATCAAGCAAAGTACCTTCACGATTAAGAACTTCCATCGAATAAGAATTATCGACAAAAACGCTTATTACCTGCTGCCGGCCTGTAGCAGCCGAATTTTTACCGGGGAGAAAAGGTCTTGCAAATGCCAGCACCAGAAATAAAAGTGTTAACAACCGGGCCAACAGGATGAGTCGTTCTTTCAGGTTTCGGCGCGAAGCCTGTTGTTCTTGTATTTGCTTTAAAAACTGAACATTACTGAAATAAACCTTTTGATACCTCCTGAAATTGAACAGATGGATGATGAAGGGTATAACCAGCACAACCAATGCAAAAAGGAAAGATGGGAAAAGGAAATGCATGTACAAATTAAACCTGGATGAGACGAATTTATTGATTATTTCTGATCCAGCCTCGCCGAAGAAAAATATGCCAATCTTTTGGCTTAATTATCATCGCTATTCCGATGATGCTTCTTCTTTTTATGTTTCTTTTCGACTGTATGCTTTTTAGTGGTTGCTTTTGCAGGTTCTGTTGTTTTTTTAACAGTAACTGGCTGAGCCCTCGGCTGACTTTTATCAGCCGAGTCTTTGCTTAATTGCTTTACGGTAAAGGCATTGTCGCGCAAGCCGTATTCCAGTATTCGTTTTGCACCGGTACCCCTGGCATCCTTTCCTTTTCCTGAAAAAATTGGGAACTCACGAATCAGTTTACCTTCTTTGATATAAAAATTATCTTCACCTCTGTACCCCTTTTGTTGGGATGTACTGAGTTTTGGGAAATTAAGTTTATCTGCCTTGCCACCGGTAAATTCAAAGGCATAGATGGTGGCGTAGTTGGTGCTATCGGTTCCCCGGGCTTGTATCAGTATCTCCGGATTACCATCGAGGTCCATATCCGAATTATATACATCAACAATACTTCCGCTCAGGTCGCCGCTGGTGGTTGTAAATTTCTTTGCAGCCGAATCAGAGTGCAGAATCAAAAACGAACCCGTAGTTGCCGAGCCCCGGCCCCAGCTTAATATATCATATTCCTGCCCCGGAGATACTTCCAGTAACTTATGGTAACGAAAGGGTGCAACATGGTCGGGTTTGGCTGGCGGCGGCGGTGGAGCTACTGCCTGCTGTGCTGACTGGCTACAACTGAGCAAGCCCGCTACTGCGAGCATACCAATACAAGCTATCCAATAATTTTTACGCATTACTTATCGTCAGTTAAACAACCAATCGGGTGAAAGTTCGGCTTTGGGCTTACCTGGAATGATCACATATACCTTTAATCCCCGTACCGAACCAATATCAAAATATTTCAACGTCAGTTTATGATAACCCTTTTGAAGTGCCACTGCTCCGCCTTGTTCGGTCAGCGGATGCTTACCGTCATTATTTACAACCGGCTGGTCATCGATCGTCAACACCGACCCATCGTCTGACTTGGTCGAAAATACATATACCCCATCATTATCAATACGTAAATATCCATTATATATTACGCCGAAAGAAGGTCGCTGCTTTTTGAGCTCGGCCAGGTTGAAACTCTTCACAATGCCGCTATCAATGATCGCTGCGTCTTTGAATTCACCGGTATTATCAAAATTACCTTGAAATAGCTGGTATTTCAAACCAGGATTATTGGCCGCATAAGTTACCGGCGCCAGTGGGGCACGATTATAAACTGTTAATTTGGTCAGCTGACTTCTTTTACCTGAGGGGCTTATTACAATGGTTTGAAGTTCGCGGTATTGATCCGGTGGAACATTGTAAGTTATTGGTAAATGATACTCCAGATCAGTTTCACGCGGGGTGTGTCCATCGATCGTATAGTAAATCTTCCCTCCGGCTACTGATGGTTTCAGTTGCACGTTGAGTTGTGTACCAAATTGTATCGAGTCCGGTGCGCCAATGGCTTCAGGCACATGGTAATCGTAATTATTCCGATCAAGGTAGGCCAGTTGTGCCGGGATACGGGTTTCGGAAAAATCCTTGTAGTTCTTATTGCTTAATGCCGACCAGGCTATTTCTGATAATGCAAGCAGTCTGGGATATAACATATAGTCGGCCTTGGTTTCGGTGCCAATATACTCGGTCCATAGGTTAGCCTGAACTCCCATAATAAACTTTTGTTGTTCGGGTGTCAGGGTAGCAGGTGTTGGGTTATAGCTGTAAGTTTGACTGAGTGGCGTATATCCACCAATGCTTAATGGCTCATCTTTGCGTCCTTGCGCATGGTCAATATACATGCCGCCGCTACCGGGTGTCATGATCACGTTATGACTTTGTTGCGCTGCTGCAATACCTCCACTCTCTCCGCGCCAGCTCATTACCGTTGCATTTGGCGATAATCCGCCTTCCAAAATCTCGTCCCAGCCTATAATGCTGCGACCTTTGGCATTAACAAACTTCTCTATACGTTGGATGAAATAGCTTTGCAGCTCTTCTTCATTCTTCAATTTTAATTTTTTGATCAGCTTCTGGCAAAAAACCGAATTCTTCCAGGCATCCTTGGGAACTTCGTCGCCACCTATATGAATGTAATGGCTGGGGAACAATGCCATCACCTCGGTAAGTACATCCTGTAAAAACTCAAAGGTTTTATCACTTGGGCAATAAACGTCGTGAAAAACGCCCCAGCTTTCAGCAGTTTTATAGGTTTTGGTTGGATCGCAGCTCAATTCCGGATAAGCTGCTACAGCTGCTGTTGAGTGGCCCGGCATTTCTATTTCCGGTATTATATTGATAAACCTGTCAGCCGCATATTTAACAACCTCCCGCACCTGGTCCTGGGTATAATAGCCGCCATATGGGGTATTATCAAATTGCTGAGGATTACGCTCGCGGTAGCCACCGATCAGCGTTTGCGCACGCTGACTGCCGATGGTTGTCAGTTTTGGATATTTTTTGATCTCGATGCGCCAGCCCTGATCGTCGGTAAGGTGCCAGTGGAAATTATTCAATTTGTAATAAGCCATGGCGTCGATGGTTTTCTTTACAAACTCAACCGACATAAAATGCCTGCTCACATCCAGCATCAACCCCCGGTAAACAAAACGGGGGTAATCTTCTATTTGTACCGCAGGCAGCTTTACTACAGCGCCATGATCGGCAGGAATCAGCTGAAGGAGGGTTTGTATCCCATAGAATAATCCTGCTCCCTTGCCTGCGATGATAATTTGTTGTGGTGTAATTGTTAAACGATAACCATCAGCCGGCAAATTTTCTGATCCCCTGGCGGTCAATAAAATACTGTTGGGAGTGCTCCCGCCATCGCCAATTTTTAATGAATTGCGCAGGTAAAGTTTGTTGAGCAGATAGTCGGTAAGATAAGATACCGCTTTATTTGCGCTATCGGCAAAAAGCACGGTTTGCTGGCCCAAAACAAATTCGCCGGGCGACTTTTTAACCGAAACGGGCGCCGGCACTATACCCATATTCGGGTCGTTATCCTGCGCATAGGCAGAGGCACTGAACAATAAACAAACACCTAAAAACAGCGATCTGGTAAATTTAAACATAGTCAATTAATCGGGATAATGCATTAAACCGGTGAAGTTAACGGATTTTGAAAAAATACTGTTTCAATTCATGTAAAAAATCCGAAACAAAAAAGCCACCCGCATTTACGAATGGCTTTTTATATTATTTTGCAGTTTCTTTTACTGCTTCCTTTTTAGGTCTGTGCGGCCTTGTTTTTCCGTAGGAGCCCATTGCAAGTTTGCCCTTGCCTGTTTTTTTATCGCCTCTTCCCATTGTTTTGATGTAATTGAACTTTATCCCGAAATTACTGAATTTTAAATCCGGATTCAATTTCCTATAAAGCTAACAGAATTAACCAGATAACCTTACAACATTCCAATGTTCAAACAAAATCAAGCTGGGATAGTATGTTCTTTAGCCGCCAGATATCGTTCGGCATCAATAGCGGCCATACAACCCGTACCAGCTGCAGTTATCGCCTGCCGATAAACATGATCCTGAGCATCGCCGCAGGCAAAAACGCCTTCAATATTGGTTTTGCTCGAACCCGGCTGGGTTATGATATAGCCATTTTCATCCATATCTATCCAGCCTTTAAATATTTCGGTATTCGGATGGTGACCAATAGCAACAAAGAAACCGGTGATATCCAGGTCCTTTTCTGCGCCAGTTTTGTTATTGAATACTTTTAAACCAGTAACCACCTGACCGTCTCCCAATATCTCTTTAGTTTCAGAATTATAGAGTATTTCGATATTATGCGTATTAAGCACCCGGTGCACCATCGCCTTTGAAGCGCGAAATTCATCGCGGCGAACAAGCATGTAAACTTTACGGCAAAGTTTGGCCAGGTAAGTAGCTTCTTCGGCAGCCGTATCACCAGCACCAACTATAGCTACATCCTGCCCGCGGAAAAAGAAACCATCGCATACAGCGCAGGCAGAAACACCAAAACCATTGTATTTTTGTTCTGACTCCAGACCCAACCATTTGGCAGAGGCGCCGGTTGAAATAATTACCGTGTCGGCAAGTACAGTTTTGCTTTCATCAATAACCACTTTATGCGGCTGGCTTGAAAAATCAACTGAGCTCACATATCCAAATCGGATATCGGTACCCAGGCGGCTGGCCTGTTTCTCGAAATTTTCCATCATAGCAGGGCCCTGAATACCATCCGGGTAACCTGGATAGTTCTCAACTTCGGTGGTTTGGGTCAACTGGCCGCCGGCTAATAATCCGGTATATAAAACTGGCTTCAGGTCGGCCCGGGCAGCATATATAGCCGCAGTATAACCAGCGGGACCAGAGCCTATGATGAGGCATTTAACGTGTTCGTTCTCTTGTGACATTATAGCAAATTAATAGGTGTCAAATTTACCATTTTGACTGCAATTTGCCAATAAATTATCGTCAGCCCAATGCCATACAAAATCCTTATACTTTAAGCTTTACTAACAACGCAGACATCGCCGCATAGTATATCGGAAGTTCGCTAAAAAGGCTTGCAGCCAGTGCTTCGTTATAGGTATGTACAGAAGCATTCCTTTTCAGAATAATGGTTGACCATAAAATTTCGTCGCTAATCAAATTTTCGGCATAGGCTGCAGCAAAAACTGAACGGGGACTATTGAGATCAAGTAAACCGCGCTTTTCAAGCACCAGCTTCAAAGTTTTCCAACAAAGATCGAAACAATACTCAAAACGCTGGATCGCCCCATCCCGTTCAAGTTGCGAGGGGTTTATGAGCAGTGCTTCATTGAAAGTTTTCAAGGCCTGTTCGAACGTGGCTAGTTTGGAGTCAAGGTAATTCATAGACTTTCGCAATTCTGTAGGGCGATATAACTGAATTTTTCGTCGACCAGATTGAAGTTTACAAGGTCAATTTTGTAGAGCATTGGTAATTGTTCAAGGTCAGAAAGTATACCAGCCAATTGAACATTTGTTATTTCGGTATCGGACTTTATACCCAGATCAATATCTGAGCGCGATAATGTAGCCTTATTGGCTTGCGAGCCGAAAATAAAAGCATTAAAACTTACACCAGAAAGATTCTTTTCCAATACCTGTTTTAACCATAACTTTATTTGCTGCCTGCGTTCCACAAATACAAATATAAGTTAAATAATTATTTCGCGGTATTGGCCTTCAAAACACGCAAGAAATTGCCACCAAGAATTTTGTCGATATCTGCTTCGCTATAATGGAGTTTTAATAATTCCTGGGTGATCTTTGGATAGTCGCTTACATCATCCAGGCCCAGGGGGTAAGATTCGGCACCATCGAAATCGGAACCAATACCCACATGATCGGCACCGATCAGTTTTACAATATAGTCGATATGTTTGATCAACAGGCTAAGCGGCGGGCGCAACTGATCCGATTCGGCTTTATGTAATACATTCAGCCTTATGCGCGCCAGGTCGGCATCGTGGTATACTTTTTCAAGCGAGTCGAGTTCGGCCTTATGGGCACGTGCAAACCTCACTTCTTTACGCGAATAGGTGCTATCAAGAAAGCCGCTGTAAAAGTTCAAAAATATCACACCACCATTTTTGGCGAGCGCTTTTAACTGATCATCCTTCATATTGCGCTGATTTGGATCCAACGCATAAGCGCAGCTATGTGATGCGATCACCGGCTTGCTTGTAGTAGCGATCACATCATAAAACGTCCTTTCGCCAACATGCGAGATATCTACGATGACACCCAGGTCGTTCAATCGGTGTACGATCTGCTTACCGTAGTCGCTAAGGCCAATATGCCCTGCTTTGAGCAGGGAGTCTTTGTGATGAGTCTCGTCGGCAGCTGAAGTGGACCAGGAGGTACTATTATTCCAGGTAAGTGTGAGGTAACGCATGCCGCGTTTGGCAAGGGCATCGAGGTAGTCTAAGCGGTCTTCGATCATGTGACCGCCTTCCACACCTATCATCGCCACAAACTGACCTTTGGCTACTGCATTTTGCACTTCTTCAGCATTTCTGGCCAATACCATTTTTCCGGGATTACGTTTGATCAGGGCATAAAGCGAATCGATCTCGCGGTTAGCAAAATTAAATGCCCTGCCCTTCCCATAGTCGCCACCGCACCAGATAGAAAATACCTGCACATTAAGCCCACCTTCTTTCGCACGCACCAGATCAAGGTTGCCAGTGTTCTGGCGCTTTGAAAGATCAACTTTTGTGATCAGTTCATTCGAAAGCGCATCGTTATGCGTATCAACCAGGATGGCTTTTTGATGTATTTCTTTAGCATTTTGGGCATTTGCTGTTGCAGCAAGAAGCACTAGTATTGGCAGGAGTATTTTTTTCATAGCTGAAAGATATAAATAAAATTGATCGAGTTTAAGATCGGATCGCTCAAGATTTTCAATTTGATTAGTTGTTCGAATATTTCAACATTACAACATTACAACATTCCAACCACCACATCCAGTACAACCACTACAACCAATACAACCTCTACATCCAACACAACCAATACATCCAACACAACCAATACAACCAACCTAAGTCTGTATCACCCCTACATTAAACGCCTTCTCAATAGGCGCGTGGTTGGCGGCTTCAATACCCATCGATATCACTTTACGGGTTTCGAGCGGATCAATGATACCATCTACCCAGAGGCGGGCTGCGGCATACCAGGGTGTGGTTTGGGTATTGTAGCGATCGCTGATCTCTTTCAGTAATTCTGCTTCTTTTTCCGGGGTGATCGCTTCACCTTTTGCTTTTAATGAAGCTGCCTGAATTTGCATGAGCGTATTTGCAGCCTGTGAGCCACCCATCACCGCGATTTTCGCCGATGGCCAGGCATAGATCAGGCGAGGGTCATAAGCTTTTCCGCACATGGCGTAGTTACCTGCACCGTATGAGTTACCAATGAAAATGGTAAATTTGGGCACTACCGAATTGGCAACTGCATTTACCATTTTGGCACCATCTTTAATGATACCACCTTGTTCCGACCGGCTGCCTACCATAAATCCTGTTACATCCTGTAAAAACACCAATGGTATTTTCTTTTGATTGCAGTTCATAATGAAGCGGGTGGCTTTATCAGCCGAATCAGAATAGATGACCCCGCCAAACTGCATTTCGCCCTTGCGCGATTTGACCACTTTGCGCTGGTTGGCTACAATACCTACTGCCCAGCCGTCAATACGACCAAGCCCGCAGATAATGGATTGGCCGTACCCTGTTTTATATTCTTCCAGTTCGGAGTCATCCAGCAAACGCAGGATGATCTCCCGCATATCATAGGGTTTTTCGCGGTTTTCGGGGAGGATGCCATAGATATCACGTTCGTTCAATTTTGGTGACGTTGGCTTGATACGATCAAAGCCGGCTTTTGTATAATCGCCTATCTTACTAAAAATATTACGGATCGAATCAAGGCAGGCCTGGTCGTTGGGCTGTTTATAGTCGGTAACGCCCGATATTTCACAATGGGTTATGGCCCCGCCTAAGGTTTCGTTATCTACCTCCTCTCCTATAGCCGATTTAACCAGGTACGATCCCGCCAGGAAAACCGAGCCGGTGCCTTCCACGATCATTGCTTCATCGCTCATAATGGGCAAATAGGCGCCACCTGCCACACATGAACCCATGATAGCGGCTATTTGTATGATACCCATACTGCTCATGATTGCATTATTGCGAAAAATACGACCGAAATGCTCCTTATCCGGAAATATCTCGTCCTGCAGCGGCAGGTATACACCGGCAGAATCAACCAGGTAGATGATCGGTAACTTGTTTTCAATAGCAATTTCCTGCGCGCGCAGGTTCTTTTTGGCTGTAATGGGGAACCAGGCCCCGGCTTTCACGGTTGCATCATTTGCAACAATTACGCATTGCCTGCCTGATACATATCCTATTCCGCATATTACACCTCCTGATGGGCAGCCACCGTGCTCAGCATACATACCATCGGCAACCAATGCACCGATCTCGAGCCAGGGTTTATCTTTATCGATGAGGTAGGCCACCCGTTCACGGGCAAGCATTTTACCTTTCTCCTTTTGTTTGCCCGCAGCTTTTTCACCACCACCAGCATAAACTTTTTTCAGTCTATTTTTTAATTCCGACACCAGTTGCAGGTTGATATCTTCATTTTTATTGAATTCGAGATCCATGGTGGCAGTGATTAGTTAACTTGTGATTTGTGATTTGTTAACCGGTAATTAGTAAACTGGTTTGTACTTTTTTTGATTATACTAAATACGGTTGTTTTAGGATACAATCAAAACTAACTGCATTTAATCAATTTAGTCGAACTATGCTTTCCAGGCATAGTTATT
>CAISPD010000026.1 GCA_903887275.1 uncultured Mucilaginibacter sp. | reverse complement strand
TATCTTTGTGCCCTCGAAATTTGCCCCATATTGATATTAATCAAGGCGTTGAATATTTAGGAGAGGTTTTTTATACAAAGTATTTTGGAAGACAGAAGAAAAAAGGTTAAAAGTATACTGGTTACCTTACCAAAACCCGAAAATGACAAAAACCCCTACGCCGAACTGGCGAAGAAATATAACCTGAAGATAGATTTCAGGTCATTTATTCACGTAGAAGGGGTGCCTGCGAAAGACTTCAGGAAAGAAAAGATCAACCTGGCGGACTTCTCAGCTGTAATTTTCACCAGCCGTAATTCTGCCGATCATTTTTTCCGTATCTGTGAGGAAATGCGTTTCGAAGTGCCGATCGATATGAAATATTTCTGCCTATCAGAAACTATTGCACTTTATCTCCAAAAATATATTCAGTACCGAAAACGCAAGATATTTTTTGGCAAGCAAACTGCTTCCGATCTTGCTGAAGTACTTAAAAAGCATTCAGGCGAGAAATTCCTATATCCTTGTTCGGACGTTGCCGCCGAGGAAACGCAGAAGTTTTTGCTCGACAATGGGTACAATTTTACCCCAGCGGTATTGTTTCGCACCGTATGCAGTGATCTTTCCGATCTGGCCGAGGTTTTTTACGACGTGATCGCCTTTTTCAGCCCCTCAAGTATACAGTCGCTCTATAAGAATTTCCCTGATTTTAAGCAGAATAACACCCGTCTGGCCGCATTTGGCGCAACAACGCATAAAGCAGTGATCGATGCCGGCCTTATATTAGATATCCCGGCACCTACACCGGGTGCACCGTCTATGACTATGGCTATCGAACAATATGTAAAGATGGTAAACAAATAATTTATACCGATTTATATATTTTGCCTGCAACTTTAGATGCCTGCAAACCGTATAATGCCCTGTAATTTAGTGCCTGAAACGGCTAAATACTTAATTATAAGTTATTTCGTTTTTTTATGGCAATAAACTATTAATTTATATTTTTGCTATCGATTGTGGCAGAATGTTTGCAATAAAAAACATTTTTGGGTTTACTAAATGTAATTTGATATCTTAGTACAGGTCATATTGCGTTATAATTGAATAACTGATTGATTTTAAAAATGAAGCAGATCTACTTTTTAATAATGGTTTTGGCCGGGGGCATTATGCTTAGCGGTTGCGCGGGCAGGGGAAGTGGTGATAGAGGAGAATTGACAGGTATAGCGCAACGCTCGTTCAGAGCAGAAGTTCCTTATGGAATGGTTTATATTCCGTCAGGTTCTTTTTTAATGGGACAAACCGACCAGGACATTACATTCTCGCAATTGGCTCAGACCAAGCAGGTGACCGTTCCGGCGTTTTTTATGGATGAGACTGAAGTTTCGAACACCAAGTACAAGCAATTTGTGCAGTGGGTACGTGACTCCATCGCCATTACCAATTATCTGAACGATCCGAAATATTTTCTGAAGCCCAAAGTTTCCAATGTTCTTAACAATGGTAAAAAATACATCAACTGGGCTTATGTAAAGCATTATCCCATTTCGTTTGATGCAAACAAAAAAGGCAACAGCCCTAACATCGCCAAACTTTCTGGTATGTATTACCAGGGTGATGACAGGATTTTTGATCGTAACGAACTGGATGTTCGTTTATTGAAATACAATTATTCAACCGTATCACTTCGCGAAGCGGCAGATTACCGCGGCGATAAAAGCAAAAAGCGTTCGGACTTTATTGTCCGTGATACTGTTCCGGTATATCCTGATACTCTGGTTTGGCTGAGTGATTTTTCTTATGCAGCTAACGAACCAATGGTTGAAAACTATTTTTCACATCCTGCTTACCGTAACTATCCGGTAGTTGGTGTTACCTGGCGCCAGGCAAGGGCATTTACTGTATGGCGTACACGTTATAACGAAAACTATAAACAATCGCGTGGTATACCTCCGCGAGCCTATTATCAACTTCCAAACGAGTCGCAATTTGAATATGCAGCTCGTGGCGGCAGGATAGGCACCGATTATCCATGGGGTGGTCCATACATTAAAAATGCCAAAGGTTGCCTGATGGCTAATTTTAAGCCAGGCAGAGGTAACTACTCTGATGACGGCGGTGCCTATACAGTAAACGTTCGTTCTTATATCCCTAACGACTATGGTCTGTATAACATGGCAGGTAATGTTGCCGAATGGACCAGCAGCGCCTATGACGAATCGGCTTCTACATTTACCCACGACCTGGCACCCGATTATAGCTATAACGCCAAGGCAAGCGATCCCGCTGTGTTGAAACGTAAAGTGGTAAGAGGCGGTTCATGGAAAGATGTAGGTTATTTCCTGCAAAACTCAACACGTACATACGAATACCAGGATACCGCAAAATCCTATATTGGCTTCCGTTGTGTTACAAGTTACCTCGGTCGCGATATTAAGGACAAGCACTAAACAGCAAAAACTTAAACAAATCATTACTCAACTATTAAACTATTATGTCAGGAAAGAAAAAACCTTACGGGATTAACAACATCGTATCCTGGGGAGCAACTGTTGTTATCATTGGATTGTTGTTTAAGATCCAGCACTGGACCGGAGCAACTTATTTTATCACACTCGGACTGGGAACAGAAGCCATCCTATTTGGTTTGCTGGGTTTTCAGCGTGAAGTGCACGAACAACATATCGACTGGACCCGTGTATATCCTGAATTAGCAGAAGACTTTAGCGGCGAATTGCCTAAAGCTACCCTAAGAAGCAGCGGAAGCGGCAGTGGTGTTTCAAGCACAGCAGCTTTAGACAAAATGCTTGAAGACGCGAAGATCGGACCAGAATTGATTGGTAGCCTGGGTGAAGGTTTAAGGACATTTGGTGACAAGGTAGCAACCATTTCTACTGTTGCCGATGCTGGTACCGCTACAAACGAATTTACTTCAAAATTAAAAACAGCTTCTTCAAGCTACGATAAATTGAGCAATGCATTTGAAACAGCATCAGCAAACTTATCAGAACTGGCTTCAAGCAATGTTGATTCAAAAGCATACCACGAACAGGTAAATAACCTCGCCAAAAACCTGTCGGCTTTGAACGCAGTTTATGAATTAGAACTGCAGGATTCAAGTGCACACCTGAAATCGATGAACAAATTTTACCAGAATATGGCTACGACGATGCAGAATTTCAATGAATCGCTCGAAGACTCACAGTCATTTAAAACAGAGGTTACCAAACTCGCCAAGAATTTGAGTTCATTAAATTCTATTTATGGTAACATGCTGTCTGCAATGAGTCAGCCTCGCGCCTAATAATTAACAAAAAACCTTAAAACTAGATTTCATAGGAAATGGCCGGCGGTAAAGAAACCCCAAGACAACGAATGATCGGTATATTGTACCTGGTGCTTCTGGGCTTAATAGCCCTGAACGTACCCGAGCAATTACTCGATTCATTTAAACATATAAAGGACAGCCTTGATCAATCGACCAAGGATGTAAATACGAGTCTTAAAGCTACGTATGAAGCCTTTAAAGCTACCAAACTAAAAGAACAGCCTGAAAAAGCGCAGGCATTACTAACCAAGTCTGAAAAAGCCAGTGCATTAACAGGCGACCTTGACAAGTATATAACAGAATTGCGTACCTATCTGATCAATGCAGGCGGAGGTATCAACCCTACAATTAACGACGTTGATGCACGTGATAACCTTGATATCGCACCACACGTGATGATTGATGGTAAGAAAGCAGATACGCTGAGAACAAAAATTGAAAATACCAAAAAGCAATTATTGGCATTGCTTGGCCCTAAATTGAGCAAAGACATTAATTTTTCTTTAGAAACGGCTGATCCGGCTGGTCGCTCTGGTGAACCAAATAAAAACTGGCAGGAAGCAAATTTCGGTGAAGGTGTTCCATTAGGTGCCGCTTTAACTACACTTGCAAAGATTCAGGCAGACAATAAAAGCGCTGAAAACCAAACAGTTAAACGTATTTTAGGTGAGATTGACGTGGCTCAGGTTACCTTGAATCAGTTTAAGGCTGTTGGTGTTGCACCTTCTAGCTATATCATTGCCGGGCAGCCTTATACTGCTGATATTTACCTGACTGCATACGACCAAAACTCTAATCCAAGAATTGTTGTTGATGGTCAGAATGTAAAGGCAGAAGCAGGTATCGGTAAATATTCGGTTGTAACCAGTGGCGAGGGAAAGAAAACCTGGACAGGTACTTTATATGTAAAACAAGTAGATGGGCCGGAAAAGCCATACCCAGTTTCAGGCGAATATGAAGTTGCACGCCCGTCAGCAGTAGTATCACCTGATAAAATGAATGTATTATATATCGGTGTGCCCAACCCATTGTCGGTTTCAGCACCTGGTATTCCTAAGGAAAATATTCGTATCAGTATTGCACAGGGTTCAGTTAGCGGATCTGCTGGTCACTATACTGCAACAGTTAATACCGTTAGTGATAACAACGTAGTTACTGTATCCGGAACGGTTGAAGGTAAAAATTTAACCTTAGGCTCAACCAAATTCCGCGTAAAACGTATACCAGATCCAAAGCCGCAGTTTGCGGGTAAAAGTGGCGGTGCCGTTGCTGCTGGAAATTTGAAAGCGCAGGACAGGGTATTTGCTAAGTTGGATAATTTTGATTTTGATGCCAAGTTTAGTGTGACCCGGTTCACGCTGGTAGTATTTAAACCGCGTCAGGACCCGATCTCTTTGGATGCCAATGGTCCGGATTTAACCCCGGCTATGCATACACTGATGAACTCAATTAGCCCGGGTACTTTTGTTATATTTAAAAATATCGTAGCGGTTGGCCCTGATGGTTCACAACGCGGATTGGATCAGATAGTATTATCTGCAAATTAATAAAGATATGAAAAGAAGATTTTTGATCGTTTTGCTTTGCCTTGTTACGGTAAGTGCTATTGCGCAGAATACTGCCCGAAGGAGAAGACGACCAGCTGCACGACCGGCAACTACCCAGCCTGTTGCTGCTACAAAGCCAACTACTCCGGCAGTTGACACCACTAAAAAGAAAGTTGCGGAAGCACCGGCAAAGCCTTTCAACAGGCCCCTGGATGGTTATTACAAAAAGACCAATATTACTTTATCCAAGCCGATGCCTTATGCCAATCTCCGTGAATCGGATGTTGCTTATGTGAAACGGGTTTGGCGCGAGATCGATGTACGCGAAAAAATGAACCAGTTCCTGGCGTCGCCAAAACAGCGTTTGATCGATATCATCATGGATGCTGTTGCTGCTGGTGAGTTAACGGCCTATGATGCAACGCCAGACTCTAAAAACGACCCGGATGGTGATGCATTTTACAAGCCACTTACTCCGGCTCAGGCGAAAGCTCAAATGGCTGATAGTATTCTGGTAGATAAATTCGATAAAAATACAGGTGAAAAGATAGGCTCAACCATGCAGCCAGGTGAATTTAACCCGGATAGCATCATTAAATTCCGTATCAAGGAAGATTGGGTATTTGACCGCCAGCGTTCAATTTTTGAGCCACGTATCATAGGTATTGCGCCAATGAAAAAGCAAAAGCTCAATGGCCCGGTTAGTGGATTGAATATTGATTACCAACCTGCATTCTGGGTACGTTTTCCTGATTTGAGGCCTGTACTGGCAACCAAAGAGGCCGTTAACAGAAGCAACGACAATACCGGTTTAAGCTATGACGATATTTTCCTGAAACGCATCTTTACCAGTTATATCGTTAAAGTTTCCAATGATAAAGATCTTCGTATAAAGGATTACAAGGATGGCGCCGACCGGTTGGTTGAGTCTGAACGTATTAAAAAGGATCTGATGGACTGGGAGCTTAATTTGTGGCAATACTAAACAGAGAAAAAAAAATTATATAAAAAGTCTCGGACCCTTTGGTTTGGGACTTTTTTGTTTTAAGGGCAAAGGCAATTTAAAAATGTATGTCATTTCGACGAACAGGGAAACGCCGTTTAGGCGGTTAAGGAGAAATCTTATACGACCGTGGCTGGCCGCCTTGCCTATTTTAGAGGTTTTCTCCTCGCCTCTTCGCTCTTTTCGACCTCCGCTCGTTCGAAATGACATGCGATAAGGATTTAATGAAGGGTAATCCTAGCTCACTTTCTCCTCAAAATACCCTCTTATCGCATTGGCCTGTTTCAAAGTAACTACTTCCTGCAGTTCTTCTGCTGTAGCCTCACGTATCTTTTTTACCGATTTAAAGTATTTGAGCAATTTTTCAGCCGATGTTTTTCCGATGCCTTCTATCAGTTCGAGTTCGGTGGCCAGCGTACCCTTATCGCGTTTTTTTCGGTGGAAGGTAATGCCGAAGCGATGCGCTTCATCGCGTAATTGCTGGATGATCTTGAGGGTTTCAGATTTTTTGTCTAGATACAGCGGGTACTGATCTCCTGGGTAATAAAGTTCTTCCAACCTTTTTGCAATACCAATTACTGTCATTTGTTTTTCAATACCAAGTAGTTTTAAGCTTTTTATCGCCGATGATAATTGCCCTTTGCCACCATCGATAATGATTAATTGCGGTAGCTCAGTGTTTTCATCCAGCATTCGCTTATAACGGCGCAAAACGGCTTCTTCCATCGTTGCAAAGTCGTTTGGGCCCTCTACGGTTTTTACATTAAAGTGCCGGTAGTCTTTTTTTGAAGGCTTCCCGTCCTTAAACACCACAATGGCCGAAACCGGATATTTTCCCTGGAAGTTAGAGTTATCAAAACATTCTATATGCCTTGGGAGCTGATTCATCCTTAAATCCTTCATCATATTGCTTAGCAGACGCTCGGTGCGGATCTCGGGGTTTAACTTTTCGTACTGATCTATTCTTTCTTTCTTAAAGAACAAGACATTTTTATGCGACAGGTCGAGCAGATGCTTTTTCTCGCCTTGTTTCGGTACTGTAAATTTTATCCGATCATCGTCTATCTCAGGCTGGAAGGGTACAATAACTTCTTTTGACTGGCTGTTATAACGTGTCCTGAATTCAGATATGGCAAGTGTGAGCAATTCCTCATCACTTTCATCCAATCGTTTCCGAAGTTCGATAGTTTGTGTTTGGATGATGGTGCCGTTCATAACTTTCAGGAAATTGACAAAAGCATATTTTTCGTCCGAAGCGATATTGAATACATCAACATCGGTAATAGAAGAGTTTACAACCGTTGATTTACTCTGGTAGTTTTCTAACAGATCGAATTTGCTCTTAAGTTTGTGCGCCTGTTCGAAATTTAAGTTTGTTACTGCGGTTTCAATGTCTGATTTCAGCGTTCGGAGTACGGCGCCTATCTTGCCATTTAAAATATCTTTTATTTCTGTGATACTATTATCGTAGTCAGCTTCGGATTGAAAATTCTGACAAGGGCCCTTACAGTTGCCCAATTGGTACTCAAGGCATACTTTAAACTTTCCCGCATCGATATTTTGGCGACTTAGGGGCAGGCTGCATGTACGCAGGGGATAGGTTTCCCTGATCAGACCCAAAATGGCATGCATCATACTCACCGAAGCATACGGACCAAAGTACTTAGAGCCATCGCGGATGATCTTTCTGGTCCAGAAAATACGGGGAAAGTTTTCGTTTTTGATGATGATCCATGGGTAGGTCTTATCATCTTTCAACATCACATTATACCGGGGCTGATGCTTTTTGATCATGGCGTTTTCCAGCAGCCAGGCATCAATTTCGGTATCAACTATGGTAAAAGAGATATCGCGTATTTTGGAAACCAGTACTTTGGTTTTCGCATTAAATTGGTTGTCCTTATTAAAATACGAAGTGACACGGTTTCGTAGGTCCTTCGCTTTGCCGATATAGATCAACTCCTTATCGGCATCCCAAAACTGATAAACTCCAGGCTTGTGCGGGATTTTCTTTAAAGCCTCTCTGTAATCAAAACTATTTGTCATCCGAAACCAATTGTTGTAAATACCAACAACACTATAACATAACAATATTACAACCTTTCAACACCTTCCTGCCGGCAGGAAGCTTCGAGTCAATTAATATCCCAGCTTCTTCTCTGCATCAGAAGCAGGTTTTTCCCCTTGCTGTTGTTGGTCATAGGCGCCGCAATCTATGGTAATAGATAAAGGGGCTTTTGGTGGTTCAAAGTCTATATCCTTTTTTATCCCTAATTCTCCATTGGCATAAACCCTGCGCATATAAAGGGCAAAGATAGGTAATGCCGTGTTGGCGCCCTCACCAAGTGTGGTTGAACGGAAATGGATATCGCGGTCTTCACATCCGGTCCAAACGCCGGTCACAAGTTGTGGTGTAACGCCAATGAACCAGCCGTCGGAGTTGTCCTGAGTTGTGCCGGTTTTGCCCGCAACCGGGTTGGTAATATGGTATTTATACGTAAGCCTTGAGCCTGTGCCATTTTCAATGACGCCTTTGAGCATGTAGGTCATTACATAGGCAGTTTGTTCGTTCATGGCTTGTACTACGCGCGGTTTGTGCGTATATAATACATTGCCCTTTTTATCCTCGATTCGTAAAATAAAGGTAGGCTCTGTCCAGATACCATGGTTTGCAAATACCGAATAGGCCCCTGTCATATCTAATACTGAAGCATTAAACGCACCGAGGCAAATTGAAGGATAAGGATTCACTTCGCTGGTGATACCCATTTTCTTGATCTGATTTACCACGGGTTCAGGTCCTACCTGTTTCATTACATAAGCAGCAATATAGTTTTGTGAATAAGCAAGCGCCGTGCGTAAAGTTATAAATCCGGGTTGCAGGTCATAGGACGATTGTTTTGGAACCCAATCTGGCTGCCCGGCTACCGGGATAGAAACCGGAACGTTATCCACCTTAAGGCATGGCGAATAACCGTTGTCGATTGCGACGGTATAGGTAAATGGTTTTGCAGTTGAACCTACCTGCCTGGTGCCATATTTAACCTGATCGTATTTAAAGTGTTCGAAATTGATGCCACCAACCCATGCTTTGATATAACCTGTAGTTGGATCCATACTCATCAGCGAGTTGCGCAGCAGCAGTTTGGAATAAACAATAGAATCGATAGGCTTCATCGTCATGGTGGTATCGCCTTTCCAGGTAAACAGTTCCACCTGTGTTGGCGTATTGAAGTCTTTTTTGATCTCATCTGCTGACATACCCTGCAAGGTATCAGCTTTATATCGGTCTGACCGGTGCATGCCCTGATCTATCAAAAGCTTGAAGTTTTTAATGCTTTTGTATAAACTAAAGCCCTTCCAGTGATTATTGAATTGTACCTGCAGCTGGCGCATATATTCGGCCTGGGCATCTTCAGCATATTGCTGCATCGTATAGTTTACGGTAGTATATATTTTCAGGCCATCGCGATCCAGGTCATAGGGTGTGCCATCGGCCCTGGCAATGTTCTCATCTTTGAATATTTTTTGCACTTCACGTTTTAGCACCATTCTGAAATAAGGTGCCGGCCCTTCATTGTGTGTAATGGGGTTAAAATCAAGGCCCAGTGGTTTGGCTTTATAGGTTTCTAATTCGGCTTCGGTCAGGTAGCCCATTTTTTCCATTAAAGGCAATACCACGCTATTACGACGTGCCAAAACCCGGTCGGGGTGATTGATCGGCGAGTAATAACCCGGTCCATTGATCATAGCAATAAGCAGTGCAGCCTGGTCTGGGGTCAACTTATCTGGTGTTGTGCTAAAATACGTACGTGCAGCCGATTTGATACCATAGGTATTATAGGCGCCAAAGTTGACCGTATTCAGGTACATGGTAATGATCTCTTCCTTGGTATAACGTTTCTCCAATTCAACGGCGGTTATCCATTCCTTCATTTTTTGGGTGAACCGAACGAACTTATTATGAGAGCGTTCCGAAAAAAGGTTTAATGCCAACTGCTGGGTAATGGTACTTCCCCCCTGTCTTTTGAATATATTGAGAAGCAGTATGCTGAACATGCGGCGAAAATCAATACCCGAATGCTGGTAAAATCGTTCGTCTTCAGTTGCTACAAGTGCGTGTATTACATTGGGCGAAATCTCTTTATAGGTTACGCTGGACCGATTCTCTACATAATAGGTGCCTAAGATCTGCTTGTCTGATGAGATAACTTCAGATGCCTGATCGCTTTTGGGATTTTCAAGGTCGCGAAAGGAGGGCAGGGCACCAAATATGCCAAGGTAAGTTCCAACAATGAGCAGAACCAGTAATAGGAAACAGCCACCGAAGAATTTCCATATATAGCCATTATATCTTTTGATATCCTGGGCAGACAACTTAACAACGATCATTTTCTTCGTTACTTAATAGGGAGCAATAATAATCAATCAGTAGTTATTTTGATAATATTCGATGTAATTGTCGAGCATCATTTTGCTATTCAATTTATTTAAATTTTCCTGCGTAATGATAAAAAAGCTGTACTGGCCTTTCGGAACTTTCATGATGTCAGGCAAAAGCGGAATGATCGCCCGCGCATAATCCTTAACGTCGGCAAGACTAAAAAAGCGTCCTACAAAAATCAATTGATTATCGTCGCCTACCGCAGTCAACTGGTGTTTTATAGAACCGTTAGGAAAATTAGCCCTGTTAAACTGACCAACACCAAAGCGTGAGGAAGCCAGGTCGACCGTTGCTGTCCCTACATTGATCACAAAATAATAGTTGGTACTGTCACGCATCGAGAATAAAGATGGTACCACCCGGGCAGGCTGTTCGGCAGGGGTAGGGGCTTTTGAAAGATTGCTGATGCCGGCGGCTTTATCTTTTGCTGCTTGTTTTGCTGCCTCAATTTTTGCCTGCGCGCGCGCCACCGAGTCTTTATAGGCTTTTGCCAGTTTTACAGCAACGGCTTGTTGATCGGACAATAAATTGTTGTATTTAATGGCAGCCAACTGTTCGTCGCTCATGGGTTGTACAAATGGCGCCTCATTAGGGTCCTTATCAGTCAATACAAACGGTCTTTGTATCAGTGCTTGTTTATTGGAATCGATGTAAGCGATGTGTTTCTTTACCAGGGGTACAATAAGTCTGTCATTAGGGAACTTGGTTACTAGCTGTTGTAACTCTATCCTGAAGGGATCAAACTTTTCAAGGTGCCCTGCCGAAATTACGCGGAGGTATTCCAATTGTGAGGCCCATTTGTTGCCCGGCAATTGCTTTTGAATATCATTGGCCAAAACAACTGCTTTGGAGTATTCCTTATGATCAAATGCGTCGAAAACCGAATTATACAGTGCCGTGATCTCCGCATCGGCATCATTTATTTTTTTACTATAGTCAGGGTCTAAAATAATGTGGGCAAAGGCCGACTCAGGGTAAGTTTTTAGCAAAAGGTTTTTGTATTCATCGGCTTTTGCACTCATCTCCTCATCGCTGTATAGCCTGTATAGGTTATAATAAATTGCGGGTTTATCATTATTGTCCGGGAAGCGGCTCAGCAGCAATTCATAAGTTGCCAGGGCTTCTTTCCTGTCGCCGAGCACATCCCGGTAAAAATTAGCAATATCAAAATAGGCGTTGTATATTTTCGTATTCGACCTGGCCATTAATTCGGGACTCATTGGCAGGTTTTGAACCAATTGCTTTCGAAAATCAGCGGCCGTTGGTGTAGTTTTATTGTTCGCCTGGTCAGCTGGTGCATCCGGGTCGATGCTTTGTGCGCTATTACCGCTAATGTCGCCCCCGCCTCGATTGCTGCGCCGCCAGTTATCCTCAAGTTTTCGGTTGCCCCATTTTCGTTTAAAGTCATTGTAACCCTGGCTGACGGCATTGCTGTTATAAAAATAGAAACTACTGGCGGCACTAGTTGCCGGGCCCTCGCCCGGTGAGTTAATGCGGGTATCATTATCAACTGAGGCTTGCGTCTGCCGGCGTAACACCTCGGCGTTCACTAGTGAATCAACACGGGTGTTTCGGGTATTTTCATCCAGCCTGGCTAGCGATTGCAATAATTCCTCGCGGGTTATCACGCCAAACCTGTCGGCCAAAAGCTGTAGATTGGCGGCTTTTTTCTGAATGATCGTATATCCCGGATACCCGGGCGCGAAATTTAGCAGCGTGCTATCGTAATATTTTTTTGCACTAACATAATCGGCCTTGTCTTTAAAAAATATATCGGCAAGACGCAGGTAGGACAGCCCTTTTTGATTTTCGTTTTTCCGACTGTACCTAACGGAAAGCCGATAATTTGTAATGGCTTTATCAATACTCTTTCCGGTATAATATAATTGAGCTATCTGGTAATAAATCTGGTCGGCGAAGTCTTTATTGTTCTGGTTTTTAAGCAAAGCCTGCAATCGTTCGAGCCTGCTTATTTTTACACCCGAACCAAGTTGCTCTAAACGGATGCGGTTTAGGTTTGCATTAAATGCCATTTCAAACGAGGCATTGCTATTAACAATGCTGGTATAGTTTTTATAAGCCTCGCCAGGTTTATTATTTAATTCCTGCAATTGAGCTAAAATGAAAGTCCATCTTAATCTTTGGGCCACGTCGCGGGCATAATGGATAGCCTTCTGTGCCATAAGTTCGGCGTCTGCATAGTTCTGAATATTGATGTTATATTGCAGAAATGATGCATAGGTATCGGCTATTATACTTCTAGGCGTTTTTTTATTGATATTACTCAGGGCCGAATCGAGTGATAATTTGGCTTTGGGTAATTGATTTAATTTGATCAAAGTGCGCGATCGCCAAACCAGGGCCTCTTCTACCAGTTTTGGCTGCTCTGGGTACGATCGGATAACATAGCTGAAATATTCACCTGCACTATAGTAATCACCTTCCAAGTAATCGGCCTTGCCCATTATTAAATAGGCCTCGCCCAGGTAGTGACTTTGCTCTTTGATATTAATAATTTTGCCACCCTTGGCTTTTGCTTCTTCCAGATCTTTGTCAGGTGCCGATGTTTTTGCCGTAGTATCCTGATAGACACTTAGTATTTCATTATAGGCATCGACAAACGATACGGCATAGCTTTCCTGTTTTTGTCTTAAAATTTCATTGGCGTCAAAAACAATATTATAATGAGCCGTTATGTTTTGCATAGCCCGGTTAAACCCGTTTTTGTTTTCGAGTGCGCATCCAACCGACATTAAGAATAAAATCGCGAAAGAGATTTGTTTTGTAGCAGCTATTGCAGAGATTCGCTTCAAGGTAGATTAACTGTTTATAAAAGCTTTGCTAATTTACTAATTAGTATGCAATAGGATCAATAAATTTGCACATGCCTATAAATGAAGATGATGAAAACGGTAAACAGGGAATGAACGCCTATGCCAAATATACCGGGCTTGGCATTCAAATGGTTGTTACGGTTGGGCTATTGTCTTATGCCGGATTTAAGATAGATCAACACGCCGGACATACAACTAATTGGGTTACAGCTTTAATGTCGGTTGCCGGTATTGGTATATCTTTATACTTTCTTATTATATCTTTGCGCAAGTGATTTTTAGTTGGAATGTTGTAAGGTTGGAATGTTGAAATGTTGTAGGGTGGGAATGTTTATTTTAATGGCTAATGCCCTATGACCCAATGACGCGAAGCAAATGACCCAATGCCCAATGACCCAGTCACCAAATAAAAATAAATGAAAGCTTCTTCATCCATATTCCTCTTTATCGGTTTTGTTATTGCTGTGGCATTGCCACCTTTAATTTTAGAAAATTTCGGGTATGCAGATTGGCTGGTACCGAATTTCTGGCTGTTTTACGGCTTTATTTCAGGACTTACTTTATTGATATTGGGTGGAATATTGTGGGTTCAACGCAAAAACAGCGATTACTATGCCCAGATATTTCTGGCGGGGACAACGCTAAAAATAATGGCCTGCCTTATTTTTATCTTTGTTTTTCTTG